>JBAYZB010000008.1:0-37142 GCA_041672765.1 Gammaproteobacteria bacterium
GCCGGTGTAGAAGTTGTCCACGCACAGCACCTCGCCGCCCGCCGCCAGCAGCCGCTCGCACAGGTGCGAGCCCAGAAATCCCGCCCCGCCGGTCACCAGCACCCGCGGCACCGTCAGCTCCCTCATGCGAACCTCCTTCCCGCCGCGCATGAGCCGGCGGCACGCCCCGCCACCCTATTCCGCAACCCGATCCACCCGCGTGATTCACCTCCCCGTCCACAATGCAGGCACGCGCATCGACCCTGCCGATAAAGCTAGTTCAGGGGGAAGCGATGTCAAAAAATCAATTTCCCTTGATTTGCCTCGCTTTGAGCTGTCATCCGCCCTGGCAGGCTATCAGGGCTAAGCTTAATGATATGCATGAATCGTCACGGCGTTTTTCGGAGGCGCCGTTTCCGAACCGTTGAAGACATATCATGAGCATGCGCCCCGCCATCTTCGACAAGAATCGCTCGATCCTCATCGTCGTGGACATGCAGCCGGACTTCATGCCCGGCGGTGCGCTGCCTGTCGCCGAGGGCGATACGCTCGTCGCACCGATCCGGGAATTGATGGAATCGGGCCTGTTCCGCCACCTCGCCGCCACCCAGGATTGGCATCCTCCCGGGCATATCTCCTTCGCCAGCAGCCATCCGGGGCATGCGCCGCTGGATGTCATCGAACTCTACGGCCACGAGCAGATACTGTGGCCCGACCACTGCGTGCAGGGCACGCCCAACGCCGACTTCCATCCCGGAATTCCGGCGGAAAAATTCCGTGTCATCGTGCGTAAGGCAACCGATCCGAAGGTCGACTCCTACAGTGCCTTCCGCAACAACTGGGACTCGACCGGCCAGCGCCCGCCCACCGGGCTGACCGGCTATCTGCGCGACCTCGGCATCACGGATATCTTCCTCTGCGGGCTCGCGCGGGATTTCTGCGTCCGCTGGTCGGCGGAGGATGCCGTGGATGCCGGGTTCCGCACCCATGTCATCTGGGACCTCACGCGATCCGTTTTTCCGGAAAACGACGAACGGCTGCGCCGGGAATTGGAGCAGTACGGCGTCGAGTTCGTCGCCGTCGAGCAACTGTGCCGCTGAGACAGTGTCTGCCGGAGGAGGCTTTCTTGACCTGCGGGTTATCAACGGCTGTTCGATGCCGGCCATTCCGGCCGGAGGCCGATGGCCTGATGCGCCGCCGCACCGACCCATGAGCGAGCAAAGGCGGATCGACTTCCTGCTGCAGCGGGACGGGCCGGAGCCGACCGTGGCGTGGGTCCGGCGCACCCTGCGGATCTACCGGCGCGCCGTGCTCGATGACCGCCACTTCGCGGGGAAGGATGAGTGGCGCCGCAAATTCATCGCGGGCTATTGCGAATTCAAGCGGTGGCTGCAGGCGCAGCGGCGGCAGGAACGCTAGCTTCGAAAAAAACACCTTGTCCGCGCCTGCTCGATAGGGCGCAAATCATCGCAGGATGGGCAACGTCCACCGATACGCCTTCAGCAAACGACTGACGAAGGAAAGGGCGCGGAGATCAATCAGAGGTTCCTTGACCGACCTCAATGCGCCACGCATCGCCACGCCACGGCTCGATGCGGATCGGGACATCCAGGAACCGCCGCACGACCTCGGCATTGGTGAGGGTATGGCGCGTCGGGGCAAGGGTGACGTAGGCGCCCGCGCCGGCCAGGGCGAACGGCAACAGCAACTGGTCGGCCAGGTGCTCGCCCACGGGCACATCCGCGGCGAGATAATGCTGCGCCTCCTCCGCGACTTCCGCCGCCACCGTCTCAGCCGCAACGCCCCGCCGCCCGAAGCCGGCGAACACCTCCGTCAGATGCCGGGAGCGGACGGCAAGCACCAGGCTGTTGCCCGGCCCTCGGGAGTCCGCGATCTCGCGCACCTCCAGTGCTTCGTCGCTCAATCCGAGCCGCCTGCCGAGCACCTTCAGCTCGCGTTCGGCAATGTGCCGCGGCAGGCACGCCACCAGGGCGCGGGCGCGCTGCTCCAGGATCGGCCCGCGCTCGAGAAGCGAAAAGGGACGCAGGGTCCGGCTGGGCTCGATCACGACGCTCAGGCGCCCGCCTCCCGCCGGATAGAACCCATGGCGCTCGAGCCGCACCTCCACCTGGGGGCCCATGCGGCCGATCAGGGGAAGATAGGTCTGCTGCAGAAAATCCACGGGAGGCGCGCCCGGATTGTGCGTGCCGCCCTCCAGCGTGAGGACGGAACGCGCCGGGGCGGTCATCAGCGCCGGCAGCACGGTTTGCAGCACCAGGGTCGTGCTGCCCGCCGTCTCCATGGCGAAATGGTAAACGCCCGGGCGCACCGGCCCCGGCACGAACTCAAGCTCCATCGCGCCGAGCGCCGCCCCCCTGACCTCGGCGGCGCTGATTTCCGCCGCGGCCCTCACCGCCGTGAGATGCTGGCGCCGCAGGCCGGGCCGGTCGCGATGCGCACGGATGCGAACGATGCGAAATGGCCTGCCAAGACTGATGGACAACGCCAGGGAAGAGCGCAGGATCTGCCCGCCGCCCTCGCCCATGCTGCCGTCGATCGTCAACAACCGTGCCTCCTCGCCGGACGGAACCCGGCAACAGGATATACACTTTCCTCTAAGAAGCCGTTGGCAATCCTCCGTACCAATCGCCCTTGGCCTTGCGGCTTACGTCCGGCCACAAAGGCTTACCAACGGTTTCAATTTTATCTTGTCAGATTCGCGGCCGCTGCACTGCCCCTCTGCGCCGGCCGCTCTCTCCCACCAGGGAAAGGAAAAACCCAAACTGGCAAAACAGAACCAAGCCAACCCACTCCCACGCAGCGCCCATGCCCTCCGACCCATCCCATCGCCTCCAGCAACCGCCATCCCTCGCCGCCAAGGTCCACTGGCTGCAGCAACCCGCAACCTACCCGCATGCGCCGCAGCGGATCGAGGCCATCGAGACCCACATGTCTTGGGTTTTTCTCGCGGACGAGTACGTGTACAAGCTGAAGAAGCCGGTGCGCCGCGATTTTCTGGACTTCAGTACCCTGGAGACCCGCCACCGCAACTGCGAGGAAGAGCTGCGCCTCAACCGCCGCCTCGCGCCCGACGTTTACCTCAACGTGGTGCCGCTCGCCATCGACGATGCCGCGACCGTGCGCCTGGGCGGACGGGGCGAGGTGCTGGAATGGCTCGTGCGGATGCGCCGGCTCCCGGCGGAGTGCATGCTCGATTACGCGATTCAGCACGGCACCGCCCGGGACGACGAGATACGCAGGCTGGCTTTGCGGCTCGCGGAGTTTTACGCCGACAGCGCGCCGATCCGAATGGGGCCGGACGAGTACCGGCAGCGATTCGAGGCGGACATCCGGGCCACCCGACAGGAATTGCTGCTGCCGCGCTATGGACTGCCGTCGGATCCGACCGAGTGCATCGCCGCCGCCCAGTTGCGGTTTCTCGCGCGCAATCCCTCACTGTTCGACCAGCGCGTGTACGACGAACGCATCATCGAAGCCCACGGCGATCTGCGTCCCGAGCACATCTGCCTGCGGCCCGAGCCGGTCATCATCGACTGCCTGGAGTTCAATCGCGCGCTCCGGCTGCTCGATTCCGCCGACGAGCTCGCGTTCCTCGCGCTCGAATGCGAGCGCTTGGGCGCCCCCGCCATCGGATCCGCTATTCTCGAAATCTGTTGCGACGCCCTGAACGACGCGCCGCCACAAGACCTCGTGCTCTTTTACAAGAGCTATCGCGCCTTCCTGCGCGCCAAGCTCTCCATCTGGCACCTGCGCGACGACGACGTCGCACAGCCGTCGAAATGGTTCAACCGCGCGTTGGCTTATCTGCGCATGGCGCAGCAGTACATCCTTGAAACACGGGCGCCGAATGAACCGTGAGCGCCGCTCACTTTACGGCGGCTACGGCTCGCGCATTTCCTCGATCGATCCCCCCGCATGGATCCGCCCGATCGCCCCGGCAAACAATGCCGCCGCATCCAGCACCACCAGCTTGTCCCTGACGAGCTCCGGACTCAGGCGAAACGGCGGGATCGTGTCGGTGACCACGATCTTCTCGAAGCAGGGATCGGCCAGCAGCCGGTTCGCATCGCCCACGAACAGCCCGTGGGTCGCCGTTGCGTATACGGCCCGCGCGCCAAGCTCGCGGCACGCCTTCGCCGCGCGCGCCATGGTGGTTCCGGTGCTGATCATGTCATCCAGTACGATCACGGCCCGCCCCGCCACGTCGCCGACGATGGTCTCGCCCGTAACCGCCCCGCCGCTGCGCTGCTTCTCCATGAAGGCGCCCGCCACCGGGCGGTCCATGACCCGCATCAGGAGCTGGCGAAACCGCTCCGCCCGCTTCACGCCTCCGATGTCGGGCGACAACACCGCCACCTCGCGGTCGCGCAGCAGATCGGCGAAATACCTGGCGAAAAGGCCCGCCGCCTCCAGGTGATCGGTGCCGCACCGAAAGGCATTCTGAAACGCCGCGAGATTGTGCACGTCCAGGGTCACCAGGCGGTCGGTGCCCACCGCCTCGAACAGGCTTGCGACGTAACGGGTGGTGACGGGATCACGCGGCTGTGTCTTGCGGTCCTTGCGCGCGTAGGACAGATAGGGCACCAGGGCGACGACGCGCTTCGCCGCTGCGTCCTTCAACGCGCCGATGAAAAACAGCAGCCGGCACAGTTTGTCGTTTGCGCTCTGCCGGGGATCGCCGTACAGGGACTGGATCACGAAGACGTCCGTGCCGCGCACGTTTACCAGCGGCCGCGCCTTGTGCTCGCCATCCTCGAATTCCCTTTCCTCATGCGCACTCAACTGAATCCCCGCCCGCTCGGCAACCCTCTGGCCAAACTCGCGGCTGGCATTCAGCGTGAACAATCTGAGCTCTCCGTGGGCCATAAAAGGTTCCCGTGCCTGTCCGTGTCGCGTGGATCGTGAATACCGCTTGCTCCATAAAGATTATTCTATCCTTCCCCGCGTCGTCGTCACGCTTCGCCCAGCGGCTACGTCCGGTTATTTTGTCCACGTGTCGACGTCTTCCATGCCTTCGCCTTTCCCTTCCCGATTCACTACACTCACTATGGTGATTGCGAACCAAAGCGGCCGATCGCGCCTTGCATACTGTGGCGCCAATGGACCAAAATGTGCGGCAAGACCTTGGAGCATGATGGCACAGGATTCGAGATGCCATGACCGTTCTGGATGAATTGATTCGCCTGACACGCCGGCTGCACCTTGCTGCGGGCGAGGAACTGCAACCGGTCGGATGGCGTCCCGCTGCGGATGTCTACCGGACAGCCAGCGGATGGCTGGTGAAGATAGAACTGGCCGGCGTACGCCACGAAGAGGTCGAACTGCACGTGATCGGACGCCACCTCACGATCCGGGGCCGGCGTCGCGACAGCGAACTTATCGAAGGCTGCGAACTCTACTCCCTAGAGATCCCCTACAGCCGCTTCGAGCGCTCCATCGAGCTCCCCTGCAATCTCGAACGGGCCAAAACGATAACCGAATACCGCGAAGGCATGTTGCTGGTCCGCATCGTTACGGAGGTCTCTGGATCATGAATGGCGAAGAGCTGCAGGTGCTCCCGATATTTCCGTTGCGCAATACGGTCCTGTTTCCGTACGTGCTGGCACCCTTCTCCGCCGGCCGGCCACTCTCCATCGGCGCCCTCGATACCGCGCTCGCCAGTGCCGACAAGCATATCGCGGTGTTCGCACAGCGCGACGCCCGGGTGAACGCACCCACGCAGGATGACCTGTATTCCGTCGGCACCGTCGCCGTGATCAAACGCATGATACGCACCGAAGAGACCATCGAGGTCATATTGCAGGGGCTTGAGCGGGTGCAGCTCGTAGAATTGGAGCAGACGAGCCCCTACCTGCGCGCCAAGTTGCGGCCGCTGCCCATCATGGTCCAGGAAGGAGACGCGGAGGCCGACGCGCTGCAGCGCGAACTCATCGACGTTGCAGCCCGCTATCAGGCACTGGCCCAGCCCATCCCCACGTTCGACATGGATCAGGTGGTCGCCCAGGTGCGCGATCCCATGCACCTGATCTATCTGCTCGCCACCATCGCCGGTCTTGATCTCGACAAGGCCCAACGCCTGCTGGAAGCGCGCACGCGGCTCGACGCCTTGCGGCTGCTGCACGAGCACCTGGTTCATGAGGTGCAGGTGCTGGAGCTGCGCAAGGAGATCGCAGGCCAAGCCCAGACGGAGATGAGCAAACAGCAGCGCGAGTATCTGCTGCGCCAGCAACTACGCGCCATCCAGCAGGAACTCGGCGAAGACAGCCCCGAAGAGGCGGAGGTCGAAACGCTGCGCCAACGCCTGGAGGAAACCCAACTGCCGGAGCTCGTGCGCAAGGAAGCCGAGCGCCAGTTGTCGCGCCTGGAACGCATCCCTGCCGCCTCGCCCGAGCATCAGGTGACGCGCACCCATCTGGATTTGATCCTGGAACTGCCCTGGGAGCGGACCACCACGGACAACCTGGACCTCCATCGCGCGCGCCAGATTCTGGACGACGACCACTACGACCTGGAAGAGGTCAAGGAACGCATCCTCGAACATCTCGCGGTAATGAAGCTGAATCCCAACGCGAAGGCGCCGATCCTGTGCTTCGTCGGGCCGCCCGGCGTGGGCAAGACGTCGCTGGGGCAGTCCATCGCCCGCGCCCTGGGACGCAAGTTCGAGCGCTTCAGCCTCGGCGGCCTGCACGACGAGGCGGAGCTGCGCGGACATCGCCGCACCTATATCGGCGCCCTGCCCGGCCGCATCATCCAGGCGATCCGGCGCGCTGACGTAAAAAATCCGCTGCTCATGCTCGATGAAGTGGACAAGCTCGGCCGCGACTTCCGCGGTGATCCCGCCTCGGCGCTGCTGGAGATCCTCGATCCCGAGCAGAACGTCGAGTTTCGCGACAACTACCTCGACCTGCCCTTCGATCTCTCCAAGGTTTTCTTCATCACCACCGCGAACACATTGGACACCATCCCCGGCCCGCTGCTCGACCGCATGGAAGTACTGCGTCTCAGCGGCTACAGCGAGGAGGAAAAACTGGAGATCGCCCGACGTTATCTGATCAAGCGTCAGCGGGAACAGGCAGGACTGACCGAAGAACAGTTCGTGGTGCCGGATGACACCCTTTCCGCCATCGTGCGCCGCTATACGCGCGAGGCCGGCCTGCGCGAATTGGAGCGCATGCTCGGACGGCTGGCGCGCAAGGTGGCGTTGGATATCGCCACGGGCCATACGGAACCTCGCACGATCACACCCGAGATGCTCCCCGACATGCTAGGCCCGGAGCGCTTCTTCATGGAGCAGGCGCGCACGGAACTGCCGCCCGGCGTAGCGACGGGCCTGGCCTGGACAGCCACCGGCGGCGACGTGCTCTACATCGAAGCCATCCAGCTCCCCGAGGGCGAGAAGCTGACGCTCACGGGCCAGCTCGGCACCGTCATGCAGGAATCGGCCCGCGCCGCGCAGAGCTACGTCATCGCGCATTGCCGGGCGCTCGGCATCGAGCCGCCCAAGGGCGGCATCCATCTCCACGTGCCGGCCGGCGCGATTCCGAAGGACGGCCCCTCGGCCGGCGTCACCATGGCCACCGCCATCGCGTCTCTCTACACCAACCAACCCGTGCGCACCGATACCGCCATGACCGGCGAGATCACCCTCACCGGCCTGGTGCTCCCCGTCGGCGGGATCAAGGAAAAGGTGCTCGCCGCCCGCCGCGCCGGCATTCGCCGTGTGATCCTCCCCACCCAGAACCAAAAGGATCTGCGCGAGATCCCCGAGCACGTGCGCAACGAAGTGGAGTTCGTCTTCGCGCAACGCATCGAAGACGTGCTCGCCGCTGCGATCCCGCCGCTGGAGGAACGGTTGCGGCGCACCGCTTGAGCCGAGGGTGTGTGTCATCAATTGAGCCACGCCGCCGAGGCGGTCTGTCGGATGGGCACTGCCCTGTTTCAGCACGCTTCCCGGTCCCCGCGGCGGTCCGCCTGAGCCGCCATCATTCTCAATGAATTCTTTGCGTCTTCGCGCTCTGGTCGAGGCGGGAGATGCGTTGCATGGAAGGATTCATGGCCGGAAATTCAGCCGACCGAGGCGGCCGGGTAGCGCGGCTGGCTGCGGCTGCGCCACATGCCCCAGACCTTTTCGTGGAAGTAGTAGCCGATCGTGTTGATGGCCGGTTCGACGAGTGCCACCGCGCCGCCCACGACCACATCCCCCGTCAAGGCATAGGCCACTCCGAATGCGACACAGAAGTGCATGATGCCAAAGGTGATGGTCTTGGTCATTGCCGTGCCTCCCGCAGAACCATTACTCTTGACGATAATGATAAACGTTCTCATTAATAGAGCAAATCGTTTATCCCTAATATGACGATAGCCACACCCTATTAATCGACAAACTCCGTCGGCCCCCTTCCCTTGTGGCAGGCTCTGGCGCCCAAACCGCAAAGCTGACAGGGCTCGCGCCTGAATACCGATGCACGATCGGGTGCCACCGCTTGGGAACCGCAAACCGATCCAGGAGTGCTTGACGAGACAAACGGGGGTAAGGGAACATGCCCCGCTATCGCCGTTACCGGGTGCCGGATCACGCGCAGCTCCTCACGGTCACTCTGCTGGCGCGGCACCATGGGCGAGCGGGAGACGGAAGGAATAGCCGACGGTGAGTGATGACGGAAGCAAAGGATCGGGAACGCGTTCCATCGGCGCAATGGGATTGCACTCCTCCATGCTCATGGTAATCCTGGACAGAGGCGCGGATTTACTGAGGCTTTCCTTTACCAGGCGCGATGCGATGAGGCTGGGCCTCACATTGCTCCTGTGCCTGCTTGCCTGCGGGTGCGATCAGACCCTGCTGGAGGATCTGGAATCTTCCAACCCGGAAACCTCGCCAGTCACCTTCGCACACGACACGGTGTGCATCTTCACCCCGGACGGCACGATTCGCCTGCAGGCCGGGATTGCCGAAGATGCGACGCAGCGGGCGTATGGTCTGATGGATCGCGACACGCTGGCTCCCGATGCAGGCATGCTGTTCATCTATCCGGAACTACAGCCGGCCGACAACGGCTTTTGGATGTTCCGGACGAGGATTCCGCTGGACATCGCCTATCTGGATCTGGAGGGACGGATCATCGCCATGCGGCAGATGCCGCCGTGTACGCACCCGACCCCTCAGCGCTGCGAACGATATCCAGCGGGCGTGCGCTACGCGGGAGCCCTTGAGGTGAATCAGGGTTTTTTCGCGGCGCACAATGTCACACCGGGTGCCCGGATCGTCCGCGCCGGCGAGCCGGGTTGTCCTGAAAACATCGGTGTCGGATACAACAATTCGAGGGACCATGATGACTATTAGACTTTTCCTGATCGCTGCACTCCTGTACGGCCTGACCATGCCCATTGCAGGCGCCAAGGAACTGACGGCCGAGAAACGCGCCGATATAGAGAGATTTTTGGAAATCACGGGCGCGGCCGCGCTCAGCAAGCAGATGGCCATTGCGGCTACCGCTCAGTTTGCGCGGGCAATCAAGCAGGCACGCCCCGACATACCGCAGCGCGTCCTCGACATCCTCCCTGCCGAGGTCGAGCATGTCTTTACGACCCATATGGGATCGTTCATGGACAGCATGATCCCCGTGTATCACAAGTACTACACGGGAAAGGAGATCAAAGAGCTCATCCGGTTTTATTCAACGGATCTGGGAAGGAAGACCATACGGGTAATGCCCGCGCTACTGAATGAAAGCTTGCAGGTCGGCCAGGAGTGGGGCAAATCGCTCGGCCCCGTTATCGAACAGAGAATTGCCGCCCGCCTCAAGCAAGAGGGCATCAAACCCTGAGAACTCGGATGGCGCGAGCGCATTGCGCCGCATGCGCTCAACGCAGATACGCCTCCGCCGCGTAGCGGCGCATCATGCGATGGCTGTTGAACATGGACGCGCTCTTGGTGATGGCGCCTTTCATGACGCGGATCCAGCCCGCGCGATCATTGTGATACAGAGGCAGCACCGTCTCGTCCAGCTTGCGGTACAGGGCCTCGGCATCGGTGTTATCCGCGCTTTCGGCGAGATTGCCGATGGCCCAGCCGTTCACGCCTTCCAGCCAGGCCTCCACCCACCAGCCGTCCAGGACGCTGAGGCTCGGCACGCCGTTCAGCGCGGCCTTCATACCGCTGGTGCCCGACGCCTCCAGCGGACGCAGGGGCGTGTTGAGCCAGACGTCCACGCCGGATACCAGCGTGAGGCCCAGTTCCATGTCGTAGTTGGGCACGAATGCCATCGGGATCTCGTTGGCCAATTCGCGCATGTAGCCGTGCAGTTGCTCGATCAGGCGCTTGCCGCCTTCATCGCGGGGATGCGCCTTGCCCGACAGCACGATTTGCAGCGGCCACCTCCGCGCAATCTCGCGCAGGCGGCCGAGATCCGAGAACAGCAGGTCAGGCCGCTTGTAAGCCGTCATGCGCCGCGCAAAGCCGATGATGGGCTGATCCGGGTCCAAGCGGATGCCGCAACGCTTTTGCACCTCATGCAGCAGCGTCTGTTTCGCCTGTGTGTGGGCGGCCCAAATCTCTTCGTCCGTCATGAGATCCGCCCGCGTCAGGAACTCCGGCTCGTGCGACCACCCCGGTATGTGAAGATCGTAGAGCGCGGCGAAACCGGGACTGGTCCAGGTGAACGGATGGACGCCGTTGGTGATGGCGCGCACGTAGTAGCCGGGGAACATCCGTCCGGACGTTTCCGCGTGGCTCTTGGCGACGCCGTTGACGTATTCGCTGAGGTTGAGGGCGAGCCGGGTCATGTTGAGGTGGTCAGGACCGGCCAGGGTCTTCAGAGTCGGTAGCTCGATATAGTTGCCCAGGATGCGCTGCACCAGCTCGTAGGGAAACTTGTCATGGCCCGCCTCCACCGGCGTGTGCGTGGTGAAGTTGCACAGACTGCGCACCTTATGGATGTCGTAAGGGGATTCGCCGGCGCGCACCTCCTCGGGCGCATAGCCGAAGCGCCGCAGCAGTTCCAGCGTGAGCAGCGCCGAGTGTCCTTCGTTCAGATGGTACTCGCTGATGCGAAACCCCAGGGCGTGCAGCATGCGCACCCCGCCGATCCCGAGTACGATCTCCTGCTTGATCCGGTACTCGTTGTCGCCACCATACAGATAGTGCGTGATGGTGCGGTCGCCGGGCTCGTTTTCGTTCAGGTCCGTGTCCAGCAGAATGATGGGCTGCCGGCCGCCCATGTGCCCCTTCAGCACGTACAGCCACGCGCCGACCCACACGTCCCTGCCCTCGATGGACACGGCGATCTTCGCCGCGAGCGGGACGCACCGCTGGCTTGGTTCCCAGGGAACCGGATGCTCGATCTGCCGCCCCGCCGCATCGATCTCCTGGCGGAAATAGCCGGCGCGGCTGACCAGGGTCACGGCCACCATGGGCAGTTCCAGGTCGGCCGCCGAGCGCATGGTGTCGCCGGCCAGCACGCCGAGCCCGCCGCTGTACGTCGGGATGTCGCTGGACAGCGCGATTTCCATGGAGAAGTAGGCGGTACGCAGAATGTGGGTGAATTCCTCGTGCATGGGCGTCCTTCATCGCGTTATGTAAAGTCCAAAATCAAAAAGGGTGAAGGCGCCAGCGGCGCCTTCACCCTTTTATCACGTACGGGAGGAGTCCGCTCCAACTGAAAATCAGACTTCCTCCGCCATGGCGATGTATCCGCTCGGACATTCATGCGCGCACAATCCACAACCTTTACAGTAATCGTAGTCGAAGACGTAGTGCGCGCCGCCGCTGGCCACCTCCTGGGTCTTCAGCACCGCCATGTCGGGGCATAGCGTCCAGCAGTTGTCGCAAGCGAGACAACTGCCGCAGGAGAAACAGCGCAGGCTTTCGCTCTTCACCTCGTCGCGGGACAGGCTCAGCTCGACTTCGGCTGCCCCGTCGCGCTTTTCCAGAGGCAGTACGGGTTCCGTGACGCGCGGCGCCCGCTCGAAGTAGTGAAGGTTCAACGCCTGATAGGGAATCGGCTCCTCCGCCTCCACTGCCGGCAGCGCGTCGCCCCTGAGATACTTGGCAATGCCTTCGGCCGCCCGCCGCCCGTCGCCGATGGCCTCGGTCACCGAACCGCGATCGCCGCGCGCATCGCCGCCGGTGAACAGCCCAGGGTGCCCGGCGATCTGGCCCCAGCCGTCCGCGCGGAGGTACGACGCTCCGTTCAGGAGCTGCTCGACGCCCTCGGGATCCACCTCCTGGCCGATGGCGGGAATCACCTGATCCACGTGCAGCACGGTCTCGGTGCCCTCGAACGCCACGCGACCCATGCGGCCGCCTTCCCTCGGAAGCTTCTTCATGTGCACGAGCTCCAGCCCCACCACCCTCTCGCCGCGCAGGATGAGCCGGCGGATACCGCGATACTCGTGGATGACGATGCCCTCCTCCAGCGCCAACTGAATCTCGCGCGGGATGGCGGTCATGGCATTGGCACTCGGAACATGCGGCGCCGGAATCTGGTTATGGGTGATGATGTGCACCTCCCGTGCACCGGCCAGGCGCAGCACCCGGGCGATGTCCACGGCCGTGTTGCCGCCGCCGACGATCGCCGCACTCTTCGGCACGGGGATCGCCCCGACGGAGATCCAGTCCTTCAGCAGGTCCAGGCCTTGATGCAGGTCGCGCGGCACCACGCCGTCCACGTTCCACTCCCGGCTCAACTGGCTACCCACCCCCAGGAACACCGCGGGATAATCGGCGCGCAGCTCGTCCAGGGACATGTCGCGGCCGAGCTTGCGACGCGGCTGGAAGTCGATGCCAACGGCCAGCAGCCGCTCCAGCTCCGCATCCAGGATGTTGCGCGGCAAGCGATAGGGCGGGATCGCCATGCGCAAAAGACCGCCCGCGGCAGGCATCGCTTCGAACAGCGTCACGTTGATGCCGCGCCGGATCAGGTGATAGGCGGCCGCAAGGCCCGCCGGCCCGGAGCCGACGATGGCGATGCGCGGCGCATCCGGAGCGGGCCTGGTCGCCGGATAAGCCCAGCCGTGCCGGATGGCCTCGTCGCCCAGGAAGCGTTCCACCGCGTGAATCGCGATGGGCTGGTCATATTGGCCACGGTTGCACGCGTCTTCACAGGGATGGTGGCACACGCGCCCGGTGGTGCCAGGCAGCGGGTTGACCGCTACCAGAGTCATCCAGGCGCCCTGCCAATCACCCTCCGCCACCTTCGCCAGATACGCCTGGCCGTCTTCGCCGGCCGGGCAGCCGCTGTGGCACGGCGCTGGACGGCGCTGGTGCACCGGCCTCTGGACGCGCCAGGTGCCGGTCTTGTAGTTCAGCGTGGTACAGGGCAGGGCGTAGCCGCTACGGGTAAACAATGTCGTCATGATGCGTCGTCTCTCGATTCTGGCATCGGCACCCTGGTGCCGGTATCTTTCCTGTTTCCGGTTAGGCCACCATGCAGGAGCGGCTCCGCCGCGGATCTGCCGCCCCCAGTGCGGGACATACCCCCTTCTACAACGGTACTCGTCACATCCTCACTGGCATTACGCCCAGCGCACGCCGCCCCGGACCACGGTATCCGCACCTTCCGTATCCATGCGGTCGGGCCGGTCGCCCCGCAGCCCATAGATCTCGATGTTGTAGTTGGCCAGGGCCTGGATGTGCTCCAGTTCTTCCTGAGCGCGCAGCTCGTCCGAGAACAGATGGCGGAATCGCTGCTGCGCCTTGAGATAATCGGTCACAGGACGCACGTTGCGGATGGGCATGGCGCCCGTCAGCGCGCCGCGCTCCAGTTCGATCAGCGGATACAGGCCAGTCTCCACCGCCAGGCGCCCCACTTCGACACTGACCGCGCCATCGTGGCCCCAACCCAGCGGGCACGGCGAATGGACCAGCAGCACGCTCGGCCCCTCCACCGCCAGCGCACGGCGCACCTTCTTGCGGATATCGGACGGATAGGCCACCGATGCTGTAGCCGCGTAAGGCACATGATGCGCAGCGACGATGGAAATGAGGTCTTTCTTGAAGTGACGCTTGCCCAGGCGCTCCTTGCCCGCGGGCGAGGTGGTGCTAGTGGCCGCGTGGGGCGTCGCGCTGGAGCGCTGAATGCCCGTGTTCATGTAGGCCTCATTGTCGAAACATACGTACAGCGTGTCGTGGCCGCGCTCCAACATGCCGGAGAGAGCCTGCAACCCGATATCGAACGTGCCGCCGTCACCGGCGAAGGCGAGCACCTTGGTGCGCCGACCCTGGGCCTTGAGCGCGGCCTCCATGCCGGAGGCGATGGCGCCCGCGTTCTCGAACAGGGAGTGCAGCCACGGCACGCGCCAGGAGGACTCCGGCCAGGGCGTGGTGAAGATCTGCAGGCAGCCGGTGGCGTTGGCAATCATGATGTCCGGCCCTGCCGCCTCGGTCACGAGGCGTGCCGCAATGGCCTGGCCGCAGCCGAGGCAGGCGCGATGGCCCGCTTCAATGGCGCTGAAGCGCGGCTGCTTGCGGCGCAGTTCGGCGAGCGGGATGTTCACTGTGGAAGTCGAATTCAGCATAACGGCTCCTCATGCCAGTGGCGTTCCGCTAACGGTCTTCCACCGGCAGTTTCTCCAGATCCGCGTCGAATACGGCGAAATACCGGGGTTCGGGCGTTTCGATCGCCTGCAGCAGACGCGGATAGATATCCAGGGGCACGTCGCGCCCGCCGAGGCCGACCGCGAAGTTGTGCACCCGCGGCCGGGCCGGCATATCGAAGAGCGCCGCACGCACCTCCGCGCCGATGATGCCGCCGCCGCCCGGCGACATGGCCCGCTCCAGCACGATCAGATCGCGCAATCCTTCGCAGGCCACCTGCAGGGCCGCAACGGGGAACGGCCGATGGCTGCGCAGCCGGATGAGCCGCACCGGCCCCAACTCCGGATACTCTTCCATGGCATCGCGCAGGGTGCCCGTGATGCTGCCGATGGCCAGTATGCCCACCTCGGCATGCGGATCGCCGTGCATCTCCACCAGACCGCCGGTGCTGCGCCCCACGAGCGCCTTCCACTGCTCGTCGACCGCCGTGATCACCTCCTGGGCATGCAGCAGCGCCTGGTGGTGCGAGTGACGCGCCTCGGGGAAGTAATCCGGCGAGATCAGCGTGCCGATGGAAATCGGCCATTTGGGATTCAGCGCCCGCGCGAAGGCGAACGGCGGCAGGAAGCTATCCACCTGCTCCTGGCTCGGCACGTCGATGGGTTCCAGCGTGTGGGTCAGCGTGAATCCGTCCACGCATATCATGACCGGCAGTTCCGTGCGCTCGGCGATCAGAAACGCCTGGATGGTGCTATCCACCGCCTCCTGGTTGTCCGCGCAATAGAGCTGAATCCAGCCCGCGTCGCGCACGGCCATGGAGTCCTGCTGATCGTTCCAAACAGAGAGCGGCGCGCCGACGGCGCGGTTGGCGCAGGTCATCACCACCGGCAGACGCAGGCCGGCGATGTTATAGAGCACCTCGGCCATCAGCAGGATGCCCTGCGATGCGCTCGCCGTGTACGCGCGCGAACCCGCCGCCACCGCGCCCAACACCACCGACGCGGCCGAGTGCTCGCTCTCCACGCTCACGAACTCGCAATTGAACTCGCCGTCCGCCACGAGCTTGGAAATGCTTTCGACAATATGGGTTTGCGGCGTGATGGGATACGCCGACACCACCTGCGGGCGGCAGAGAGCCACCGCCTGCGCAATCGCCTGGGAACCTTCAAGCGCTCGCCGCACTTGCCACCTCCTTCCAATGTCCGGCCGGAACCTGTTCCGCAGCCCGCTGCATGAGCTGCACGTTGCGCTCCAGCACATCGCCCTTGAACCGCCCGCAGGCGGCCTTGACCAGCGCCTCCAAAGGCAAGAGATCCGTGAGGCTCAGAAACGCCGCGAGCAACGCCGTATTGGGCAGGGGACGCCCGAGGATTTCCTGGGCCAGCGGGGTCGCGGGAATCGCGATCACCTCGCGCCCGACCACCTGGGACAGCGCCTCGCCCGATTTAGTGGAATTCACCAGGATGCCGCCGCCGGGCTGCAGCCCGTCCAGCGTCCCCGGCACGTGGAGCAGGGCCTCGTCCTGCACGATGAGATAGGCGGGTTCGCGCACATGGCAGCGGCGCCGCACCACGCGGTCCGCGATACGCACGAAGGCGGCCACCGGCGCGCCGCGCCGCTCCGCCCCGAAACTGGGGAATGCCTGGCCGAAGCGGCCAACCTCGAAGGCCGCCATGGCCAGCAGATACGCGGCCACCACGTTGCCTTGGCCGCCGCGGCCATGGATACGGATTTCAGTCATACCGGTCATGCGGATCTCCTGGGCATGGCGATCACTGGCACATCGATCGGGAATTTCCGTTGCGGATAGGGACGACTTCCGGCCGCACCATCACCGCCCGGCTGCGCGCGCCGCAATGCCATTCCGACGGAATGGCCCGGCCTGCCGGAAGCCGGTACCAGTATGGAAGGCCGCTCCAATCAATTCCTTGACGAAGATCAGTACCAGGCTGATTCAGCCGGCACGCCTCCCAGGCTAACCGGCATTGAGCCGAAGCGTCCGCGGTAATAGGGATAATAACGGTTATGGTTATGAACCTGCCGGTTACTCACGGTTAAGCAAGTCGATGAAATGGTCTTCTCCGTCTTCCTGATCGGATTGGTGCGTCGTAATCCGGCATGATGGCGAACGGTTGTTTTTGTTGCGTGGCTGTCGCCACGGAATTGATTTTGGATGCGGGGTTTCGCCCTACATCAACGACACCGCAGTATTGAGTCAGGCCTTAACCAGACAGCAGGCTTACTGCCATGCCGACAGGCCGATCAGAACGAGGCGCGCGCCGCTCTGATGCGATACGCACGCACCCTCCACCCTTGCCCTTTTCCATCGGCCGTCTTGGTGAAATATCCGGGCTAGTGGCGCTTACCCACCGCTTTCAACGTGTTCATGGTGTCGTCATAGGACAATTCCGGCGTTCCCTGTCCGCGCATGCCGCGCTCCGCCAGCTCGATGATATCGTCGATGGACAGTATCCCCTGCAGTTTTCCTGCACTGTCGACCACCGGCAAGCGCCTGATTTTCTGCGCCCACATGATCTTCATCGCGGTCTTGACATCGTCCTGCATATGGCAGGTGTAGACAGTCCGGTCTCGCACTACTTGTTGCGACGTCAATTCCCACAGCGGCTTGTGATTCAGTGCGGCCGCCATCGCGATATCGCGGTCGGTGACCATGCCGATCGGCTTTCCGCCCTCATCGACCACCGGCACCGCTCCGATGTTTCCGTCCCACATGACCGTCGCAACGCTTTCCAGGTTCGAGTCTGCGCTACACGCCTGTACGTCTCGCACCATTGCATCGTGGACTTTCATTGGAATCCCTCCGGGTTGGGTATCGCTTTTCCGCAATCTTGCCCGCCCTTGAACCAGCCATCGACGCATAATTGATTGTTATCAAGGACAGCGCCGCCGGTATAAGATTTACTAGACGGTGGGAGCGGCTACCACTATGATCCTGCATCGACCAATATTCGACAGTTCCGTCCGTCCCCCTGGACGCAGCCTGCGAAAAGGAGGTCCCATGGAACGCCGCTGGAGCCAGAGGGTACCCCTCAAGGCGAAAATCGTGGTTTATCATGAGGGGCTTCCGGTACTGGTGTCCGAGAGCCAGAACATCAGCCGCGAAGGACTGCTGATCCAGGCGGAAACCAATTTCCTTCCCGACCAAGGCATGGTGGAAATCGAGTTTACCCTGCCAGAAGAAGGACGTACGGAACTGCACCGCTTGCCAGCCGTGATCGTGCATGACAAGAAAGGCATCGGGCTGATGTTTTCCCCTACCGACGATCGGACCTTGGAAGCCATCAAGCGGCTTTTCTCCCGATTCCACACCTGAGGCGCGCTTTCGGCCCCATCCCTCCCGGCCGACGAAATTCAGTATAGCGAACAGGCAGCCCCGGCCCCGCTGAGACACCGGGCGAGGGCCGCTCTGGCCGCTTACTTCGGCATGCCGTCCAGGCGGCGTATCCGCCCATCCGTTCGCGGCGCGATAGTCTTTCCTGTGATGTCGGCCATCACGACCGCCGACCCCACCTGAGCGTCCTCCGGACCGAGCAGGCAACGCGCAGCGCGCAGCATGGTGTAGCCGTCGCCGCCATTTCGCAGATATTCGTTCGTCGCGAGCGTATACATCCTGTCGTCTTCGAGCGGCCCGGCATCGGTCACCACGCTCACCACGCGCGCCCCCGGCGGCCGGCTCGCGTCGAACACCACCCGCATCCCGGCGATCTGGGGAAAACGCCCAGCTTCGGGCTGCTCGGCGACCAGGGCGAAACCGTGCTCGAGCGCCGCGCGCACCACCTTGCCGCTGACCTCCACCTTTACGACGGGATTCTCGAAGGGAAGGATGGAGAGGATGTCCTTCCGGCTCAACGGCCCCGGGGCGTAGATGGCATTGGATCGAATCGATCCCCCGTTGACCAGGGCCAACTCCGCCTGCGTCCACTTCCGGTAGGTCTCCGCGATGAAACTGCCAAGATTCGTCTCCTCGCGCCTGTTGTTTGCCTGCCGCGCATCCAGCGGCACCGCGGTATGCCCCACCGTTTCCCCCAGCTTGGCGTGCAGGCGGCGCTCGTAATCGGCCACCAGCGCCGCGACGGCCGGGTCTTCCGGGATCTCCGCGGTCACCGGCAGCACTTCCCAATCCATGTGCCGCAGCTCGCCCGTGGCAGCCGACAGATAGAGATCGATGCGTCCCACGTTCGTCGCGTCCGCCCCCATCTTGAAGATCGGCGTCCTGCCGCTCAATGATTGCAGCAATATATGCTCATGGCCGCCCAGGATCAGATCCACGGGCACCCTGCGCGCCAGCCTGCGGTCTTCCGGCAGGCTCATGTGCGTCAGGGCCACGATCACCCGCACGCCTTGCCCACGCAGTTCCTGCACTACCTCCTGCGCCGTCTCCACCGGATCGAGAAACTCCACGTCCGGCCCCGGACTGGAGGAGTACACCGTGTCCGGCGTAACGAGCCCGAAGAAACCCACCTTGACGCCGCCAAAGTCGTGCACCGCATGGCGCCGCGCCGTCCCGAACGGCTTCCCCGTGCCCCTGTCCCGCACGTTCGCCGCGAGCCACACGAAGCGCGACTCCTCCATCCGGTCCCGGAACACCGGGCTGCCGAAATCAAACTCGTGATTACCCGGCACTGCGTAGTCCAAACCGACGGCGTTCCATCCCGCGATCATCTGCCGGCCCTCGAACAGCCGCGATGCAACGGAAGGAGACAGGGTATCGCCACCGAACATCAGCAGCGTGTTCGGCACCTCCGCGCGCAGCGCGTTCCGGATGGCCGCCACACGCGCCAACCCGCCGCGCGTCCCCTTTTCCACGGGAGCGAGTTGGTATACGTCGTTGACGTGCAGCAACGTCACGCGCACGAGTGCGTCGGGCTCCGCAGCGTGTGCCACGGCCCCCATACACAGTAGCCAGAGCAGCGCCAATGCCACGCCGCTGCGCGGCGCTCCTGCAATACCAAGCATGTTCATTCTTCTCCGCCAGATTGCCAAAACCCGTCTTTCTATCATTGCCGGTATGCAGGCAGCAACCTGCGCGGCCAGCGGCCGCCGTGCAGCAGTGCCCGATTGATGCTATAAATACCCGGCCCGCCATCCGTTTCTCCGGCCTGCCGATCCCCGATCCACAATAGCCAACAACAACTGCCATGAGCGAGCAATTTACTGAATATCTTATTGAATTAATGGGGCAATTGGACTATCTCGCCATCTTCCTGCTCATGGCGGCCGAGAGCTCGATCCTGCCGGTGCCCTCCGAACTGGTGATGATCCCCGCCGGCTATCTCGCGGCCACTGGCAAGCTGGACGCATGGCTTGCCTTGCTCGCCGCCAACGCCGGCAGCGTGGCGGGATCGGTGGGAAGCTACTATCTCGCCCTGTGGCTGGGCCGTCCGTTCCTGTTGCGGTTTGGCAAGTACGTGCTGATCGACAAGGCGCATCTGGACAAGACCGAGGGTTTTTTGCGCGCCCACGGCGAGATCTCCATCTTCACCGGGCGCTTCCTGCCCGGCATCCGGCATCTGATCTCGCTGCCCGCCGGACTCGGGCGCATGCACATGGGCCGCTTCATCCTCTACACGCTGGTGGGGGCCAGCATGTGGAACGCGGTGCTGCTGGTACTGGGCTACGTGATCGGCGAAAACCAGGCGTGGGTCCGGGACAACATGGCGCTCGTGATCTGGAGCGCGGTCGCCTTCGCTGCCGCTACGGTGATCGGCTACATCTACTGGCAGCGGCGCCGGAAGGCGTGAACACCGGGCGAAGATAATCCCCAGTCCCCCTCACACGCCAGTCATGCCCGATGGGCTCGAACGCCACGGCGTTCAGCATCTGGCCGGGGACCGGCCGCTCGGCCTGCCACGGTAACCGGCCCCAGGTAGCCGGACCGATGACGGGCCGGGTATCATACCGCCGAGGATTTCGCATAGACCCGCCATCATTCAAACCAGCCCAGTGAAAACAGCCGCATGACCCACACCCAGCGCATGGCGCTGCTGTCCGTCGGCGCATCCATTGCCACCATAGCGCTCAAGTTCAGCGCCTATTTTTTGACCGGCTCCGTGAGTCTTTTGTCCGACGCCGCCGAGTCGCTGGTCAATCTCGTCGCCGCCCTCGTCGCCTTCGGCGTGCTTTCCATCGTCGCGCAGCCGGCCGACGCCCGCCATACCTATGGCCACGACAAGGCCGAGTACTTTTCCAGCGGCGTGGAGGGCGCGCTGATCGTGGTGGCCGCCGTCTCCATCCTGTACGCGGCCATCGACCGGTTCCTGCATCCCGCACCGATCGAGCAGTTGGGTATCGGGCTGCTGGTCGCGGCGGCGGCGGCGGCGGTGAACTACGTCACCGCCAAGATCATGCTCCGGGTCGCCGCCGAGCACGACAGCATCACGCTGGAGGCCGACGCGCGGCATCTGCTCACGGACGTATGGACCACCGGTGGCATCATCGCCGGCCTGATCGTCGTGCTGCTCACGCCACCCCAGTGGCAGATAATCGACCCGATCATGGCGGTGCTGGTGGCGCTGCACATTCTCAAGACGGGCTTTGGCCTGATGCGGCGCTCGCTGGATGGACTGATGGACGTGGCGCTCCCCCATGAGGAGTTGAGCCAGATCCAGGCGGCGATCCAGACGGAACTTCCTCCGGGCGCGGAGTACCACGCATTGCGTACGCGCAAGGCGGGGGCGAAGCGGTTCATCGATTTCCATCTCCTGATGCCGGAGCACACCTCCATCGGCGACGCCCACCAAGTGTGCGACCGCATCGAAGCGGCAATAGAGCGGAAACTGGCGCGGACCTCGGTCACCATCCACGTGGAGCCGATCGAGTCCCACACAGATCACGGGTACGATTAGGACGGTTGCCCGAAACGGGATTGCCGCCACGGGATGCGAGTGGCCCGTGGCCGCGCCGATCGACGCCCCGGACCTGATACAGCGGCGCAGGACAAAGCCCTGCTTATCTTTGCGTCTTTGCGTTTAAGCCCGGTTGCCAAGGCATTTGCGATGGGCGATGCCCACCCTATACAAACTACTTCGTTTCCGACGAATCCCTGTCAACAGCCGCCGCCGGCTCCCCGCCGTCTGCCCGAAGCCGCTTCGGCTCATCGCCTGTCACCTCCCTGCCCGCTTTTTCACCTTCACGCATGGCCGTTCTGAAACCTTTGATGGCCGCCCCCAGGTCTCCCCCGAGGTTGCGCAGCCGCTTCGTCCCGAACAGCAACGCCACGATCACCAGTAATATGAGCAATTCGCCGATACTGAGGTTCATCGCACCCTCCCACCGGATGCACACCGGCCTGACAAATCTTTGGAGCATTCTACAGCCACGAACAAATCTCTCACATTCGACCAACAATCTGCTAGGACCCGTTCATGTCGTACGGCAATTCGGGATTCCGTTTCACTCCATCCCGGCTGCTTGCCGGCGCTACCTGCACAAAAGCGGTCAACGCAAAGGCGCGAAGGCGCAAAGAATTTATTGATTGAGAATTACGGCAGCCTAAGCGGGCTGCCGTACGGACCGGGAGCGTGTCGGGGCCGGAAGTCCAACCCGCGCTTCTTGTCTTTGCACCCTTGGCGTCTTTGCGTCAAGGCACCGTTTGCTCAGAGCATTCCGGTGAGCGGTGCCCGGCCTACCCATGTTGCTCCCACACCTGAACTCCCTGCTCACTGATCCAGCCGCTGATCAGGCGGCGCGGTGTGAGGTCGAAATACACGTTGCGCACCGTTACCTGCGGCCGGCCGGGCGCGGCGATTTCCGCCGGGTCCATCTCCTCCAGCTCCAGCGCTCCCATCCCGGGCACGCGCCGCTTGAAGGTCTCGCAGCAGACGTAGAACGGGATGCCCTGGTCCCGCGCCGCGAGGGCCAGCAGATAGGTCCCGGCCTTGTTCACCGCCGCGCCGTCCTCCGTCAGGCTGTCGGCGCCCACCAGCACCAGATCCGCCTGCCGCACGAACAGGCCCATCTGCGCGTCGGTGATCAGCGTCGTGGGGATGCCCCAGTCCGCCAACTGCGCGGTCAGCGCATGCCCTTCGCACAACGGCCGCGCCTCGCTGACGATGGCGCGCACATCGTGGTCCTTCAGGCCATGGAACACCTCGCGCACCGTGGAACTGAGGCTGTGGGTCATGATGGTCTTGCCGCCGCCGATGAAGTCGCAGGCCCGCCGCACCGTTTCGCGGGTCGCGCGCAGCGCCTGCTGCGCCACCTCGTCGGCCGCCGCGGCGGCCGCTTGGCGTGCCGCAGCCAACTCCAGTTCCGAAAGCCCCGTCAACCGCTCCAGCCAGCGCTGCAGCAGGTTGTGCACCGGCGCCATGCTGGGCCGCGCGGCGCGCAAGGCCGCCGCCAGCCGCTCCAGGCACTCGTGCAGCTCCGCGCTGCTGCGCGCCTCTTCGCGCAATGCGACTTCCGCGCCGATGGCGAGACAAATGCGTGCGAGCTCGCTGGCGCCGTGGGTCCGGTCCTCGACGACGGGACGGATGCGTTCCCGCAAGGCGTGCTCATCCACGGCTGGCCGCCTCCGCTTCGAGACAGGCGGCCAATGCCGCGGCCAGGGCGGGCACGGTCCGGTATTGCGGCAACTCGTCAGGAGCGACCCATCTCGCTTCCACGTTCTCCCAGTCCAGGCGCACCGCGTCCGGGTCATCGACATCGAACAGAAACGGATGCACCACCCACAGGGTGCCGAGTTCCGGCGCGGGGACTTCCAGGCGCTCCCCGGCGGCAATCAGCCGCACCTGATCGTTTCTCAATCCGCTCTCCTCCCGAATCTCACGCAACACCTGGTCCAGTGCGGTGGGCGCCTCAAGATGGCCGCTGATCCCGGCCCAGTCGCCGCGATAGCTCCAGACCCGCTCGCTGCGCCGCACCAGCAGCAGCCTTCCTCCATGGCGCAGGAAGGCCGTGACCACGTCCCGGCGTTGCAGCCCTTCCCCTTCAGTCATGGCATGGTCTCCTCGCTCCAGGTCTACGGAGAAACGCATCGCTCCGATCCCGGACTTTCATTATGGCAGGACGGCGCCTTTCCCAGTCATTCCAGCGGCCGGCGTGCGCGGATCCGTCATCCATGTGCCGACCGTGATTCGTGTGGACACTATACTGAGTAACGAGACGTCATCGCGACGAGGCTGATATGCCAACCTACGAATACTTGTGCAAAAACTGCGGCGACAAGTTTTCGCTGGTCCTGCACGTGAGCGAGCACGACAGCAAGGACATCAAGTGCCCCCGCTGCGGCAGCAACGCGGTCGTTCAGCAAATGCAGCCTTTCTTCGCCAAGACCGCGAAGAAGAGCTGATGGCACCCGTGTCCCTGGAGTGGGCCCGGCATGCCCGTCGCCGGTTACCTTCCCGGGCGTCTGCCGCTATGATTGGGAGCCAGTGCGACCCGCCGCCACGCGGGATGGCCGAACCGGAACACGCCGAGTCCTTTCTGAACCATGTGCGGTCGTTTTGTGCAATCCTCACCCGTTGAGCGGTATGCCCGCATGTTCGGCGCCGCCGCGACGGTCGAGTCCGCGCCTCGTTACAATGCCGCGCCCACCCAGCCCATCCTGGCGGTGCGCGTCGCCCCGAGCGGCATGCGCGAATTGGTCCCCCTGCGCTGGGGGCTCATTCCCGCATGGTCCGCCGGCCCGGACAACCGCTACAGCATGATCAACGCCCGGGCCGAGACGGTGCATCAGAAACCCGCTTATCGCGACGCCTTCCGTCGGCGCCGCTGCCTGATTCCCGCGGACGGGTTCTACGAGTGGCGCCAGGAGTGTTCGGGGCGTGAACCCTATTACATCCGGCTGCGCGACGGTGAACCCTTCGCGTTCGCCGGCCTGTGGGAATCCTGGCAACAACCCGGCGGTGAGCGCATCGACTCCTGCACTATCATCGTGACCGAGGCCAACGAACTGGTGCGTCCCATTCACGACCGGATGCCGGTCATTCTTCCGCCGGAGAGCCACACCGCCTGGCTCGACCCCGATCAACGCGACCCGGCACGGCTGTTGCCGCTGCTGCGGCCATATCCGGCCCAAGCGATGGAAGCATGGCGCGTGTCCCGCCGCGTCAACAATCCGCGCCACGACGGCCCGGATCTGATCGAGCGCGCCGCCTGATCCTCCCGCAGTCAGAAATCTCTTACAAAAGATTCCATTGCTCTCTCATACCCCGCTCTCGCGCCGCCGGCTAGACTGGGAAGCCTGGATGAACGGATATCGCCAGGGATGACACCGCGCCGTGCTGCTGCGTCGCCGCGCCGCAAGCACCGGACAAGAGGTCCAACTACCGCGGCATCGGGAGGGCATCTATGTATGGCATTCCAGATCATTCCAACGAATCCTCCACCTCAAGCCGTCCGTTCTACGTTATCGGGAAAGGTTGGTACTTTGCGGCCCGCGAGGGCCTGCAGGGGCCTTATTTCCTGAAGGCCCAGGCGGAATTGCGGCTGGAGTCCCTGCTGCGTATCGGCCCGCCACGCACCGAATTGTGGACCGAATGCGAGCGGGCGGCACGGCGTTTGAGCCACCTGTCCCCGTCATTCCCACCTGCCATCCGGGAATAGCCGTCCCATCGGGAGGGCCGCGCCCACCAGGGACATCCGCGGTGCGCGCGGCCCGCGCCTCGAAGCGCAGCCACATCGTCATCCCGCGGCAGGCATACACGCATAATTCCTGTCAGCTCCGGCAAGCCATCCTCCCGCCACCCGGCGGCAACGGCATGGGTGCGGGACGGGCACCGCCCACCATTCTCCGGTCGTCAACGCGTTTCCGGCGGGCGATGCCCGCCCTGCGACTTGGCTTTGCGCCCTTGGCGTCTTTGCGTTGAAGACGGTTCCACGCTCCATTGAGGCATCGAGCTGTAATCCCCACCCTCCGTTCCGCGACCGGGGTCGGCCGGCAGCGCGCATGAAACCGTCCGAGCCTTTTGCTGTCGTACCCAATGCAAGCCGGCACCATGACATGTGCATTCGTCATCCATCTCATCCGGAGGATTCATGGCAGCCAAATCCGCTTCCGTTACGATCGCCCGCGACGCCTATGATGCGGTCATATTCGATCTCGATGGAGTGATTACACGGACGGCGAAGACCCATGCCGCCGCATGGAAGGCCATGTTCGACGAATACCTGCAGCGCCACGCTGCAGCGCATGGAGAGCCTTTTCGCCCCTTCGACATGGATCACGATTACCGGCGCTATGTCGATGGCAAGCCCCGCTATGACGGAGTCGCGAGCTTTCTTGCCTCCCGCGGCATCCATCTGCCCCATGGCAGTCCCGACGATCCCCCGCAGAAGGAAACCGTGTGCGGCCTCGGCAACCGGAAAAACGAACTCTTTCTGCAGATGGTCGCCCAGGGCGGCGTGGAGGTTTATCCCTCAACCGTCGATCTGATCCGGGATCTGCGTGCCGGCGGGTTCAAGACGGCCGTGGTTTCCTCCAGCAAGAATACGGCGACCATCCTGGACGCTGTCCGGATGAACGACCTGTTCGATGCGCGAGTCGACGGCGCCGACGCCGCACACCTCGGCCTGAAAGGCAAGCCCGCCCCGGACACGTTTCTGGAGGCCGCCACCCGCCTGCGTATCGATCCGGGCCGGGCCGTGGTGGTGGAGGATGCGATCTCGGGCGTGCAGGCCGGACGGCAGGGGCAGTTCAAGTGCGTGATCGGGGTGGACCGCACGGGACACCCGGAGGCGCTGGAGGCGGCCGGCGCGAGCGTCGTCGTGTCGGATCTGGCGGAAGTCGCCGTCGAGCCCGAACCCCGCACGAACGCCTGACAACCCGCGCCGGGCGATTCCTCACTCCGCCAGATAGGGAAGGATCAGGACCGGGCAGGGGGCGCGACGGGTGACCGCCTTCACGATGAGCGCATGGCGCGGCGCAAGGCTGCCGCGCCAAGGGAGCACGATCATGTCCGCGCGCCGCTCCTCCGCTACCCGCAGGATCTCGGAACCCGCCTGCCCCTTCGCCAGGAAAAACCGCAACTCGAAATCGTCCGGCAGCCGGCACAGCCCGCGGATGCGGTCGAGAAATTCATTGCTCCACACCGACCACTCGTACTGGGGCTGATCCATGTAGCGCGGCACAGGCAACGCTTCCTCTTCTTCGTCAGGCGAAATCTCCCCTTTGCCGGAGACGTGCAGAATGAGCAACGTAGCCCCGGCATAATGGGCCAGGTGCACCACCGGTTCGAGGGCCTCGGCGGCCCCGGGCGTGCCATCCTGAGGCAGCAGCACCCGGCGCATCTGCCAGCCCTCGGACACCCGGTCGGGCGGCACCAGCAGCACCGGGCGGTTCGTTTCGTGCAGCACCGCCTCCGCAACAGACCCCAACCCGCTCTCGGGTCGCGCCGGCCCGGTATGGGTGGTCATCACGATCAGCAGGCTGTTTTTTTCCTGTGCGGCCCGCACGATGCCCTCGGGCGCCGCGCTCCCCTGGATGACGTCCAGCACGATTCCTGTCAGGCGCAGGTTCGTCAGATGCAGTTTCTCGCGCAGGGCTTCGAGCGGTGTGGGCTGTTCCGTCACGTGTACGATGTGCAGCGTCGCATTGGTGATCTCCGCAGCCTTGGCCGCTACCGGAAATGCCGCGACCGATTGGGGCGTGCCGTCCAACGGCAAAAGGACGGAAACGGCTTCGTTCGACCTTGGTACTGCGCTCATGCCGCCACCTCCTTCCATGAATGCTGGGCGGTGAGTTCCCAGCGCATGGTCTGTCCCGGCGCAACACTGATCGGCGCCCGATCGCCTACCGCCACCTCCACGGACTGCGGCCCTGTCACCAGCGCAACCTCGACCACCGCCCGTTCAACCTGGAAACGCAACTGGCAACCCCGCCACTGCAGCGGGAAACGCAGGGCGCGCCATTGCGGCGGCAGGTGAGGAACGATGGCCAGGCCGTCGTCACGCACATGCACGCCGGCGAACCCGAACACCGCGGCCTGCCACAGGCCGCCCAAGGCGGCGGCGTGCACGCCGCCGGCCGCGTTGCCCATGTTGTTGCCCAGATCGATCTCGGCCGCCTGCTGGAAATAGCGTGCCGCCAATTCGAGATCGCCCAGACGCGCGGCAACCAGCGCATGGATCGCCGGACTCAGCGAACTGCCATGCCCGGTACGCGGCTCGTAATAGCGGAAATTGGCGGCGCGAACCGCTGGATCGAAGCGGTCCCAGAGCAGGTAGATCAGCATGACCACGTCGGCCTGCTTGACGACCTGCGAGCCCTGCGTGCGCTCACGCCCGAGCAGGACATCCATGGGCGCCGTACGCCCTGCGTACTGGCTCAGGTCGATATCCTCCAGCCCGAAATAACCGCGAAACTGCTCCAGCAGGCCGGTTTGCGGATCGAACCCCATATACATGCAGCGGGCGGCCTGCGTCCACGCCGCCCGCTCCGCATCGGTGATCTCCAGCCGCTGAGCGAGTTCGGCCCAACGCTGCGGCCAGCCCTGCTCCAGCAGTTCCGCCACCACCGCCGCCTGTTCCATGTTCCACTGCGCCAACCCGTTGGTAAAGGCGTTGTCGTCCACGCTCTCGTGATATTCGTCCGGCCCGATGACGCCCCGGATGTGATAGTGGCCATCTTCCCCGTATTCACCGCGGCTCGCCCAGAACCGCGCCGTCTCGAACAGGATCTCGGCCCCCGCCTCCAGGAAAAAGGCATCGTCGCCCGTCACCCGCCAGTATTGGCAGACCGCGTAAGCGACGTCGGCACTGATATGGTGTTCCTCCACGCCGGACAGCACGCGCATCAACTCCCCGTCGGGGGTCAATACGTACGGAGGCGTCGTCTCTTCACCGGTGTCGGCCGACTCCCACGCATAGAGCGCGCCGCGGTAGCCGAAACGCCGCGCCTTGTCGCGCGCCGCAGCCAGCGTGTGGTAGCGGTACATCAGCAACGCCCGTCCGGTTTCGGGATGTGTGTGCGCATAGAACGGCAGCATGAAAATATCGGTATCCCAGAACACATGCCCCTTGTAGCCCGCACCGCTCAACGTGCGGGCGCCGACGGATACGCGTTCGTCCTCCGGATTGGCCGAGCTGATCATGTGGTAAAGCGCGAAGCGCAGCGCGCGTTGCGCCGCCTCGTCGCCTTCGATCGTCACATCGGCCAGGCGCCAACGCGCCTCCCACTCACGCACATGGGCCGCCGCCACCGCATCGACGCCATCCTCTCCTAACCGCTTCAGATGCGCCTTGGCCGCCGCCACCGGATCATCCGTGTCGCGCGAGGTATAGACCACCACCAGCCGATCGACGCGATAAGTCCGCCCGATCTCCATGTCCAGGCGCAGCGGGTCCTTGCGCTCGTACGCGCGCCGCATGGGCGGCGTCACCCATTTGCCGTCAACCTCCATCCGCACCCGCTGCAACGATGCGAACGCCACACGCACCCCGGTGCCGGTGTGCAGTTCCAGCAAGCGGATGGCGCCGTCGCGCCTCTTGCTGACACCCGAATCGACGGGAATCAGCTCCACATGCCCGGGCCGCTTCGCCGGCGGCAGAATCCGCCCCTCCAGATGCAGGTGTCCGCTGAAGTTTTCCGGGGTGAACTGCGCCGAATGCACGAGCACGTGACGATCCGCCAGCGAGGCGAGACGATACCCTCGAATCCGCGTGATCTTGCCGGCCGGGTCCGTGAAGCGCCACTCGCGCCAAAGCATGCCCTGCCGCATATCGAGGATGCGCCGGTGCGCCGGGCCTTCATCTCCAGTGAGCTTGAGTTCGCAGCCCTCTATGGAGATTTGCACCTGCGTCCAGTCAGGCGCCACCGCCAGCTCGGGAATGGAACGCTGCGGATCGATGTCGTAGACGCCGGCAATGAACGTGGCCGGCGCCGACATCGGGCTGCCTTCCGCCAGCGATCCGCGCGTACCCACGTAGCCATTCGCGACGGTGAAAAGCGATTCAATCTCGTGTTCGAGGGCCAGATTGAAGCCTTCCTCCACCACGGTCCAGACCGGGTCCGTGGTGGGCGTCAGCAGATGCGTAGTGGAGCCCTTTTCCGGCTGCGCAGATCGGGAACTCATAACCGCTCCTCTATTTCTGTCTCAAAAAATACAGGCATGGCGCGCTGCCGCGCACCGCCGAGGAGAATCGATCGATCGTGGACAAGTCGCTGACGACAAAAGCCGCCGAGCCATACGCATCAGCAGCGCGGCCCACGCACCCTATACGCCTGACGGTTTGCGGCGGATCCCGCGTACGGCGAGAACCGCCAGCATGGTCGTCAAAAGGGCTCATATCGTACGCCGTCAGTACGGCCACTTCCAGTTACGCACTTCCGGCATATCCTCTCCGTACTGGGTGATGTACTCCTTGTGATCGATCAGCTTGCCGCGGATGGTCTGCTTCGCATAAGCCGCGATATGGCCGAGCTTCGGCACGCGGTCGATCACGTCGCCGACAAGGTGAAAACGGTCCATATCGTTGTGCACCGCCATGTCGAACGGCGTCGTGGTGGTCCCCTCCTCCTTGTAGCCGCGCACGTGCAGATTACGATGGTTCGTGCGCCGGTAGGTGAGCCGGTGTATCAGCCACGGATAGCCGTGGAACGCGAAGATGATCGGCTTGTCGGTCGTGAACAGCGTGTCGAAATCCCGGTCGGACAGGCCGTGCGGATGCTCCTCCTTCGGCTGCAAGGTCATCAGGTCCACCACGTTGATGACCCGGACCCTGAGCTCCGGCACGTACTGGTGCAGCAGGTCCACGGCGGCCAGGGTCTCCAGCGTCGGCACGTCGCCGGCGCAAGCCATCACCACGTCCGGCTCCTGCCCCAGGTCGTTGCTCGCCCATTCCCAGATGCCGATGCCCGCCGTGCAATGCTTGACGGCGGCATCCTGGTTCAGCCACTGCGGCGCGGGATGCTTGCCCGCCACGATCACGTTGACGCAGTTGCGGCTGCGCAGGCACTGGTCCGCGACGTAAAGCAACGTGTTGGCGTCGGGCGGCAGATACACGCGGATGATGTCCGCCTTTTTGTTCATCACGTGGTCGATGAAGCTCGGGTCCTGGTGCGAGAAACCGTTGTGATCCTGCCGCCATACGTGCGACGTGAGCAGGTAGTTGAGCGAGGCCACCGGACGCCGCCACGGCACCGTCTTGCTTACCTTCACCCACTTCTGATACTGGGTGAACATGGAGGCCACGATGGGGATGAACGCCTCGTAACAGGAGAAGAAGCCATGACGCCCCGTCAGCAGATAGCCCTCCAGCCAGCCTTCGCAGGTGTGCTCGCTCAGGATCTCCATCACGCGGCCATCCGGCGCCAGGTGATCGTCTTCGGGCAGGCGATCCGCGACCCACGTGCGATCCGTCACTTCGAACACTTGGTCGAGGCGGTTGGAGGTGGTCTCGTCGGGTCCCATCAGCCGGAAATTGCGGCTGTCCTTGTTGAGCTTGATCACGTCGCGCAGGAATCCGCCCAGCACGCGCGTGGACTCGGCCGCGATCTGGCCCGGCTTCGGCACGTCGATCATGCGCTTGCGAAAGTCCGGCATGATCAGATCCTTGAGCAGCACACCGCCGTTGGCGTGCGGGTTTGCGCTCATGCGCCGTTCGCCCTTGGGCGGAAGTTCCGCCAGTTCCGCGCGCAACGTCCCGTCGGCATCGAACAACTCTTCCGGCTTGTAGCTTCGCAGCCAGGCCTCCAGATAGCGCATGCGATCCGGGTTTCCGCGCACCAGCCCGAAGGGCACCTGATGCGATTTCCAGTATCCCTCGACCTTGTCGCCCTCGATCTCCTTGGGGCCGGTCCATCCCTTCGGCGATACGAGGATGATCATCGGCCAGCGTGGCCGCTCCGCTTTTCTCCTGGAGCGCGCTTCGTGCTGAATCTGTTTGATCTCCGCAATCGCCTGATCCAGCGCCGCTGCCATCACCTGGTGCATCGCGTCGTGCTCGTATCCTTCCACGAACCAGGGCTTGTAGCCGTAACCCACGAACAGGCTTTCCAGTTCCTCGCGGCTGATCCGCGCCAATATCGTGGGATTGGCGATCTTGTAGCCGTTCAGGTGCAGGATGGGGAGCACCGCGCCGTCGTGGATTGGATTGAGGAACTTGTTCGAATGCCACGCGGTGGCGAGCGGGCCGGTCTCCGCCTCGCCATCGCCCACCACGCAGCAGACGATCAGATCCGGATTGTCGAAAGCGGCGCCGAAGGCGTGGGACAACGAATAGCCGAGTTCCCCGCCCTCGTTGATGGAGCCTGGCGTTTCCGGCGCCGTGTGGCTCGGGATGCCGCCCGGAAACGAGAACTGTCGAAAGAGCTTCTTCAGCCCCTCCGCATCCCGCGCTACGTTGGGGTACAGTTCGGTGTAGGTTCCCTCCAGATAGGTATTGGCGATGATCCCGGGAGCGCCATGGCCCGGCCCGGTGACGTAAATGACATCCAGGTCCTGCTCCTTGATGATCCGGTTGAGATGCGCATAGATGAAATTGAGCCCCGGCACCGTTCCCCAGTGCCCCAGCAGTCTGGGCTTCACATGCTCGTCGCGCAGCGGCTCCCGCAGCAGCGGATTGTCCATGAGATAGACCTGGCCGACCGAGAGATAATTGGCCGCGCGCCAATACGCATCGATCTTGCGCAGGTCTTCCGCCGTCAGCGGCCCCTGCCAAGTTTCGGTTTTCGCTGCAATGTCCATCGTCGACTCCCCCGGAGGGGCATGGCCCGCCATGCCCCTCTCTTGTCAGCGTCAATGGCTGCCGCGCGGGAACGCCGTCCCGTTTCGACCACGGCAGTTGCCTGATCCGCATTTCGCGTCATGTCGAACACCGGGTATTGCATCCAAATATAGCCGAGACGCTTTCCAGTCCTGGACATTGCAATCGATTTCATCATATCCTGCCTAACTGTATTTCGGCGCACTACATGCTATGACCATATTCTGACGAACTGATTCTCACCGCGGTTGATCATCGTCATCGTCGTCTTCCCACGCCGCGTGCGCCGACGCTCCGGGTTGAACTACCCTCTTCTTTGTACGATCATCGTCAAATAAGCGATTGATTCGGCCCGATGGAACCGTGGCCAAGTCCGTTCCGTCCTGAGCGCGTCCCGCGCACCTGCGCCATGCGATGATTCCGGTACGGAACATGGGGATTCAGGGTACGGCGCCATGAACAGCACGATCGAAAAACAGGCACTCGCCTTCTACCGCGACGAAATTGTCGATCACATGACCTATCTGGAGCTGGCGAATTCCGAGCGCGAGCCGCGCCTGCACTCGCTGCTGAACCGCATCGCCACCTTCGAGCTCAATCATTCGAACTTCTGGAAAAAGGTGCTCGAATCGCGCGGCACCGTGCCCCCCCGGATAACAAACAACCGCGTCCGGATGGCCTTGCTGCGTCTCCTGCAGAGGTTCGTGAACCCGGCGCTGCTGGTGTCCGCACTGGAACTGGGCGAATCCAATACCCTGAAGCGGTATTTTGAATATCTCACCACCTGCGAATTGACGGAGAAGGAAAAGGCGGCGCTGCGCGGCATCATCGTGGACGAGATGGAACACGAACAGTCCTTCCGCGACGAGTCGCGGCGGCTGGGACTGGCCAACGTGCGCGATTTCGTCCTCGGCATGAACGACGGATTGGTGGAAATTCTCGGCGCCGTGGCGGGGCTGACCGCGGTCTACTGGTACAATCCCAAGATCATCGCGATCAGCGGCTTGATCGTCGGCATCGCGGGAGCGCTCTCCATGGGCATCGGGGCGTTCATCTCGGTGCGCTCGCAACGGCAGATCAACGAAGGCGCCAAGGAACGCATGGAGATCCTGTTCGAGGTCGCGCCCGAGCGGGCGGTTGCGGAATATCGCGCGCGACTGGCCGAATCCGGCGTCCCGCAGGAACTGGCGCAGGAGATCGCCACCCGTGTCGGGAGCAACCGGCAGGCGCTTACGCAGTTGCTGCTCCCCGAGACGGAAGAGCACGAAGTCCGCTCGGGGCTGTTTACCGGCATCGCCTACCTTTTCGGCATCGCCTTCCCCGTTACGCCCTATTTCCTGGCATCCAACGCACTCTCCGCCCTGCTCGGCGCAGTGATCCTCGCCGGTCTGGCCCTCGCCCTCGTGGGGCTGTTCATCTCGCTGGTGTCCGGCGTATCGCTCAAGCGCAAGATCGCGGAGATGCTGATGGCGGGATTCGTGGCGGCATCCATCGCCTATCTCTTCGGCTCGCTCGTCCAGAGCTTCATCGGCATCGAGATCTGAGGCGATCTGCCGCGCGGGCGCGGACCTCCTGATCCGCACCGCCCGCGCGGCGTCGAGGCGGGTGCTAATCCTTCAGGCGCGAGATGCCGAGGGCCTTGAGCATGTACTTCTCGTAGATGGGCTCCGAGCTGCCCTTCTTCATCTTACGCATGAAGTACTTCTCGAAGGCCACCTTCGCCAGGTGCACCCATTTTCCTTTCTTCATCCAGGACACGTTGCGCGGCGGGATCTGGGGCAGGGCGACGAAGGCGACCCCCGTGTCGCCCATGTCCGCCAGGCAGATGGCGTTCCAGGTGCCTTTCCAGGTGGGCTCGCGCCCCGCGATAGCCGCCTCGATGTTGTGCACGATCGCCGTCACCATGGACTCGATCATGTAGCCGGTCTTCGGCGCGCCCGTGGGCACGGGCGTCGTCTCCACCGGCGGGATCGCGATGCACACGCCCGCCGAGTAGATGTTGGGATACTTCGGGCTGCGCTGGTACGCGTCCACGATCACGAACCCGCGCGGATTGCACAGCCCCTCCACCCCGGCCACCGCATCCACGCCCTTGAAGGCGGGCAGCATCATGGAGTGCTTGAACTCCAGCTCATGCTGCTTCACCACCGCGCCGGAGTCGTCGTACTGATCGACGAACATCTTCCCCGCTTCGACCCTGGTGACCTTGGCGTTGGTGATCCACTTGATATGGCGCTGACGCAGTTCCGACTCCATCATGCCTTTGGAATCCCCCACACCGCCCAGGCCCAGGTGGCCGATGTAGGGTTCGCTGGTGACGAAGGTCATAGGCACGCGATCACGCATCTTGTGGCGGCGCAAGGCCGTATCGAGCACCATGGCGTACTCGTAGGCGGGCCCGAAACAGCTCGCGCCCGGCATCGCGCCGACGATCACGTGCCCCGGATCGGCGAGCAGTTTCTTGAAATCTTCGTAGCAGCGCTCGGCATGGTCCACGGTGCAGACGGACTGGGTGAACCCCTGTTCCGGTCCCGCGCCGGGCACCTCGTCGAAGGCCAGCTTCGGCCCGGTGCAGATCACCAGGTAATCGTAGGCGACGGACGAACCGTCCTCCAGTTGCAGCCGATTGGCGTCGGCCTCGATCTGCACCACGCGCTTGGCGATGAAATCGATGCTCTTACGTTCGAGGCAGGGACGGATGGGAAACGTGACGTCCTTCCGTTCGCGCCAGCCGACCGCCACCCAGGGATTGGACGGAACGAACTGAAAGTCTTCCGACGCATTGATCACCGTGATCCGGTGTTCCTTGCCAAAAGCATCCCGCAACTCATAGGCGGCCGGCATCCCCCCAGTGCCTGCACCCAGCACAACGATGTGAGCCATCAAAGATCCTCTATCTCATGTCGCTAATGATGGAAAGCCCGGCAGCCCCATGGCTGAACGCCGCCCCTGGCCCTGCGCAAACCGCGCGGCCATCGAGCTGCTACGCACCTCACCTTTGGTGGAAGCGTCCTGACGGGACGGGAAAACCGGTCCGCCGTTCTCGCCTGGCCGAGACGCTGGCGGGACATTTCCGGCTCTGCACGTGGAACGACGTGGTATCGTCCGGGCACGCGAATCAACATGAAAACACGCAGGTGCATGATCCATCGCGCAACTCAGGTACTTCATTGATAATTCGCAATCGGTCGCGACCGGGAGGCAATCCCCGCACGCCGCACACGCCCCACCAGGAGCCTGCCCCGGAATCTGTGACATGGGTGGTAGTGCATGAATCCGCCCCGGCTTAGGATCGCGCGGACAAGCACCTACAACGATCCGTCCGGTCATGTCGAGCGCACCATCCAACCCGCCGCAACGGGCCATGCCCCCCGGAGGAAAAACGCGCCTCCAGGGGTTCGCCCACCATTGGCCGCGCCTATACCTGGCGCTGGTGGTTTGCGTCGCGTGCCTCGGCTTCGTTTATCTCGCCGCGTTTCCGGCCCTCACCGTCCTCCTGCTCCTGGACCTGCCCGGCCTGCTGACCACCGCGGGTTCGCCGGCGGAGTGGGCCCTCGCCGCCGGCGAGGCGCTGGCCGCGGCCGCCGCGGTCCTGGTGAGCTATCAACTGGCCCGCATCCGATTTCCCTTGCCGGGCCGGCATCCCGTGGAGGCCGCTGAGGCTCCCGCGCTGTTTCAACTCATCGAGGAACTGCGCCGGGTTTACGGAAGCCCCGCGATCCACCGCGTATGCCTGAAGAGCGATTTCGTGCTGGAGCTGGTGCGCACCCCGACCAGCGGCTTTCCATTGCGCTATACAAACACCCTGTTGATCGGCCTGCCGGTGTTGTTGAGCCTGTCTCCCCAGCAATTCAAGACCGCGCTGGCGCGCAAGATCGGGCAACTTTCCCTGACGCAGAATCCGCTGACCGGGAGGATTTACCACCTCCGGCAGGTATGGAAGCAGTACCGCAAGATCGCCCTCGCCGACTCTGCCGCGGCCTATTGGGTGCTGGACGCGTTCTTCTCCTGGTACTCGCCGCTGTTTTCGTACCTGTCATTTTACGCCGCGCGCCGCGATGAGCTCGAAGGCGACAGCTACAGCCTGGACATCTGCTCCGACGTGGACGTGCTGGAATCCATGTTCGCCATGGAAACCTGGAAGCGCTTCGTGCAGGAGAGATTCTGGCCGGCGGTTTATAGCAGCGATAAATGCCCGCGCGCGCCCTTCGCGGACATGGAAACCGCGATCCGCAGGGGCATGCGCAAAAGCGACGCCGAGCGTTGGCTAAGCGCGGCCTGTGCCGAACATCCCGGCGACACCGATACGTTGCCGCCGCTGCGCGAGCGCATGGAGGCGATCGGCCACGCACAGTACTGGCTACCCGCCGCGTCCGGCCAGAGCGCCGCCTCCGCCTACCTCGGCCCGTCCGCTCCCCGGTTCGTGGAAAGCCTGAACCGGGAGTGGCTGCGTAAGTCGCTTCCCTTCTGGAAACAATCGCCGAAGAACGCCGACCCGGACCGGACCGATCAGCGGCTGAGCGTCCTGCGCGAACATATCCGAAGGGCATCCCTGAGCGATCGCGAAGCGCTGGAATACGCACTCATCGCGGAACGGCAACTCGATCCGCAAAGCGCCGCGGCCCTGCACAAAGAGCTGTTGGCCATCAATCGGAACAATCCGCAGCTCAACTTCGTCGTCGGCCGATTTCTCCTGGCCCGCTGGGACCCGGCCGGCGTTACCGCGCTGCGCACCGCGATGGAGCTGGACAAGAGCTGCGTCCTGCCCGCCAGGCGCGTGATCGAGGATTTCCTCAACGCACGCAAGACCGCGCCATCCTAGCAGGTTGTTGAAAAACCCCGATCCACAGGCGGATCGGAGGTCGGTAGAATGCAGTCCATCGAAATGAGTCCAAGAACAACGATGCGCGGCACCGATTTTCAGCAAGAAGGGATGTTCAGCTAC
>JBAYZB010000009.1:0-35929 GCA_041672765.1 Gammaproteobacteria bacterium
GATGAATTCGAGGCCCTGCTCGATCAGTTGCATGGACAGGGCAAGCCTCCCGGCGCCGCGTCGGCTGCGGCACCGTCGCCCAAGGCCGAGGCCGCGCCCAAGCCGGATTCCAAGCCCGAACCGAAACCGGCGCCGACACCCGCAAAGAAGGCGGTACGGGCGGGCAAGGCCGATGGGCAGGCCGGTGCTGCCGCCGGTGCGAATGCTGCGCAGTCGGATACCACGGTGCGCGTGGACACCCGCCGGCTCGACGAGATCATGAATCTGGTCGGGGAACTCGTGCTGGTGCGCAACCGTCTCGCCACGCTCAAGTCGTCGGTCAACGACGAACAGGTGGCCAAGGCTGTCGGCAATCTGACGGTGGTGACCTCAGATCTGCAAGCCTCGGTCATGAAGACCCGAATGCAGCCTATCAAAAAGGTGTTCGGGCGGTTTCCGCGGGTGGTGCGCGATGTGGCGCGCAGCCTCAAGAAGGAAGTGAACCTGGTACTCCAGGGCGAGGAGACCGATCTGGACAAGAACTTGGTGGAAGCCCTGGCCGATCCCCTGGTGCACCTGGTGCGCAATGCCGTGGATCACGGCGTCGAAGCGCCGGAGGAGCGGGTGAAGGCCGGCAAGCCGCGCGCCGGCACCGTGACCCTCTCCGCGGAGCAGGCGGGGGACCACATCCTGTTGTCCATCGAGGACGATGGTGCCGGCATGGATCCCGAGGTGCTGCGTCGCAAGGTGGTGGAAAAGGGGTTGATGGATGCCGACGCGGCGGCGCGCCTCGATGAGCACGAATGCTACAACCTGATTTTCCTTCCCGGTCTTTCCACCAAGAAGGAGATCAGCGACGTATCGGGCCGCGGCGTGGGCATGGACGTGGTGAAGACCCGGATCGCCCAGCTCAACGGCAAGATCGACATCGTTTCCCAGAGGGGCAAGGGAACGCGTATCACGATCAAGGTCCCGTTGACGCTTGCCATCCTGCCGACGCTCATGGTGATGCTGGGCGACCAGACCTTTGCGCTGCCCTTGGCCAGTGTCAGCGAAATACTCCATCTCGATCTGGGCAGCGCCAAGGTGGTGGATGGCCAGCGTGTGGTGATGGTGCGCGAGAAACCGTTGCCGATCTTTTACCTGCGGCAGTGGCTGGTGCGGGATGAGCGGGGAATTTCCACCAGCGGCTTGGCGCATGTAGTGGTCGTTTATTTTGCCAATCAGCGCGTCGGGTTTGTGGTCGATCAGTTGATCGGGCAGGAAGAGGTGGTCATCAAGCCGCTGGGTGCCCTGCTGCACGGGCTGCCCGGCTTGGCGGGGGCCACGATCACCGGCGATGGCCGGATTGCGCTGATACTGGATGTGCCGAGCCTGATGAAGGCGTATGCGGGCAGAATTTGAGGAGCTTGGTGTGTTTTTTAACAGGTTGAGAATGCGGAGCGTGACGGGCCGGCCGTACCGTCTGCAGTGCGTGCGGGGGGCAGGCTGATGCCGATCCGCGTGCTGGTGGTGGACGATTCCGGATTTTTCCGACGCCGTTTGACCGAGATGCTGAACTCCGACCCGCTGCTGCAAGTGGTGGGTACGGCGGCCGATGGACAGGAGGCGATCAACAAGGTCGCGGAACTGCGGCCCGACGTGGTAACCATGGATATCGAGATGCCGGTGATGGACGGCATCACGGCGGTGCGCCGCATCATGGCGCGGCATCCTACGCCGATCCTGATGTTCTCTTCGCTGACCTATGAGGGCGCAAAGCCTACCCTGGACGCCCTGGAGGCCGGTGCGGCGGATTTCCTGCCGAAACGTTTCGAGGATATCTCGCTCGATCGGGACGAGGCCCGGCGGGTGCTGTGCGCCCGCGTGCGCGCCATCGCGACGCGCGGTTTGCACCGGTGGGAAATGCGGGCGCACAGCCTCACATCTCCCGCGGTTGCGCAGCCGCGCCCTGTCGCTGCTTCCATACCCGCTGTGAAGGCCGCCATACGGCCCGGGGAGGTCCGGCTGGTGGCGATTGGCACCTCCACCGGGGGGCCGGTAGCGCTGCAGCAGGTCTTGGGGGCATTGCCGGCGAACTTCCCGGTGCCGCTTGTGCTCATCCAGCACATGCCGGCGGCGTTCACTCCGGCCTTTGCGGAACGGCTCAATCAGCTCTGCAAGATCCAGGTGAAGGAGGCCGCGGATGGGGACGCGCTGCTGCCCGGCAGGGCGTTGCTGGCCCCTGGCGGCAAGCAGATGATCATCGAGGGGCGTCCCTCCGCTGCGATCGTGCGCATCTGCGAGAGCGAACCGGGGCAGCATTACCGGCCTTGCGTGGATGTGACTTTCGGTTCCGCCGCCAAGATGTTCCCAGGCAAGGTTCTGGCGGTCGTGCTCACCGGCATGGGAGCGGACGGGCGTGAGGGCGCGCGTCTCCTGAAACAGGGCGGCTCCAGCGTGTGGGCGCAGGATGAGGCGAGTTGCGTGGTGTACGGCATGCCCGCGGCGGTGGCGGAGGCGGGGCTGGCGGACCGTGTGTTGCCGCTGGCGAAGATCGGGCCGGAACTGGCTCAGAGTGTGTGATTCATGGATATCCTGAGTTTTGCAGGCATCATCGTCGCTCTGGGCGCGATCATCGGCGGAAATGCCCTCGAAGGGGGGCATGTCGAGTCGCTGCTGCAGTTCACTGCGTTCTTGATCATCATCGGCGGCACCGTCGGCGCGATCCTGGTCCAGACGCCAATACCCACGTTTCTGAAGGCGCTCAGGATGCTGCTGTGGGTGTTTTTTCCTCCCCGGCTTTCGCCCAAGGACGCCATCGCCAAGATCGTCGGCTGGAGCAATATCGCGCGCAAGGAGGGGTTGCTGGGCCTGGAGACCATTGCCGAGAACGAACCGGACGAATTCGCGCGCAAGGGGCTGCAGTTGCTGGTGGATGGCAGTGAGCCGGAAACCATCCGCAGCGTGCTGGAGGTGGACCTCAGTACGAAAGAACACTATGACCTGCAGGCCGCCAGAGTGTTCGAAGGTATGGGCGGCTATTCGCCGACGTTTGGCATCATCGGTGCGGTCATGGGGCTGATTCACGTGATGAACAACCTGGCCGATCCCAGCAAGCTGGGTTCGGGTATCGCCGTGGCCTTCGTGGCCACGATTTATGGCTTGGTATTCGCGAATGTGTTCTGTCTTCCCGCCGCGAACAAGCTCAAGGGCATCATTCACGGCCAAGTGAAGTTCCGCGAGATGATGATCGAAGGCATCATCTCGATCGCGGAAGGGGAGAATCCGCGCAATATCGAGGCGAAGCTTCAAGGATATTTGCATTGAAAACAGTGGCAAGTGGTGAGGAGTGTTTTCTTGTAACTTGCCGCTTGTCACTTAACAAATGAATCGATATGGCCCGCAAGCCGAAACACGAAGAGCGCGAAAATCATGAGCGTTGGCTCATTTCGTACGCCGACTTCATTACGCTGTTGTTCGCGTTCTTCGTGGTGATGTATTCGATCTCGTCGATCAACGAGGGCAAGTACCGCGTGCTCTCCGATGCCCTGGTGGCGGCGTTTCGCAACGCGCCGCAATCGCTGGAACCCATTCAGGTGGGAGAATTCGTCCGTTCCCCAGTCAACGCCAACACCTCCGTGATCAAGAACCCCAATGTGGTGGATCTGCCGAATTTCCCGGTGCTGCGCACGCGCTATGATCCGGTGCGGACGCTCACGCCGGAAGAGGCGGAACGCGCGCAGCAGGCCATGAAGCGCATGACCGAGGAAATTGAACAGGCCATGGCGTCGCTGATTGACAAGGACTTGATCAAGGTGCGGCGCAGCACGAGCTGGGTCGAGGTGGAGATCAACACCAGCATCCTGTTTCCGAGTGGCAGCGCCCGGCTCTCGGCGGGCGCGCTGCCAATACTGGAACGGCTGGCGGAGATCCTGCGTCCGTTTCCCAATTCCATTCACGTGGAAGGCTTCACCGACAATGTCCCGATCAATACGCTCGCGTTTCCGTCCAACTGGGAGCTTTCCGCTGCTCGTGCCGCCAGCGTCGTGCACCTTTTTACGAAAGCAAACATAGATCCGCAACGCATGGCGGCCATAGGCTTCGGGGAGTATCACCCGGTCGCCGACAACAGCACCGAAGAGGGGCGTAGCAAGAATCGCCGCGTGGTCATCGTGGTCCTTGCCGAGCTTCAAGACCAGCAGTTGTCGGAATTGAGAGGGGCGATAAATGACGCCACCGCGCCCGAATCCACGGCGTACGAAAATGCGCCGGAGGCGGTTCCTTCCGGATCGGTCCTGCAACCTGCCGCCGGTTCTGCAAACGGCGGGACGACCGGGGGAGCCACCGGCGCGGGCGAACCCGTCAACGATATCGACAAGACATCCAATCAGGCGATCGAGCCGCCCATCAAGTTGCCGGCGCCCATTGCGTTGCCGGCCAAGCCGGCACCATCCCTGTCGCCGCAAGGGAGGGAGTAGACGCTATGAAGGTCTGGGCCATTGCCAACCAGAAAGGCGGGGTGGGGAAGACCACGACGGCCATTTCCCTGGGCGGCCTGTTGGCGGCGCGGAAACAACACACGTTGCTGGTGGACCTGGACCCCCATGGCTCGCTCACCACCTATCTCGGATTCGATCCGGATCAGGTGGAGGACAGCGTCTACGTGTTGTTTCAGAAGAGCGGCGGCGATCCGGCTCCGCTCATCAGGTCCTCGAAGTTCGAATGTCTGGATATCCTGCCGGCCTCCACGGCACTGGCGACTCTGGACCGCCAACTCGGGGCCAAGAGCGGCATGGGGCTGGTGATCTTCCGGGCGCTGGCGCAGGTGGCCGGGCGTTACGATTACGTGCTGATCGATTGCCCGCCCATGCTGGGAGTGCTTATGGTGAATGCGCTGGCCGCCTGCGAACGGCTGCTGATTCCCGTGCAGACCGAGTTCCTCGCCCTCAAGGGGCTGGAGCGCATGCTTCATACCCTGGCCATGATCCAGCGGTCGCGGGAAACGGTGTTGCCCTATGTGATCGTGCCGACCTTGTTCGATCGGCGCACACGGGCTTCTTTGCAGGTCCTGCGGGAGCTGCGCGAGCGCTATCCGGCACGGACATGGGATGCCGTGATACCCATCGACACCCAGTTCCGTGAAGCAAGCCGGGCAGGAGCGCCGCTGCCCCTGCTGCACCCGGCGACCCGGGGCAGCCGGGCGTATGAGGATCTGTTGGACTATCTGCTGGGGACGCCGCGCGTCTTGAAGGTGGCATCGGTATGAAGACGCGAGAGACAGAACAGGTCCGCACGGTGGTCGATCAGCAGCTCGCGCTGCAGACCTATCTGGATGCGCTGTTGCGCCCGGTCATCGAGGCCGTGGAAACGGCAAGCGAACCGGAGTCGGCCCCGGTTCGGGCCGAGATGGCGCCGGAACCGGTTCCGGCGCCTCCGGCCGAACAGGCGGCGCCCGTTCAGGCGGGCATCGGCGAGCAAGCCGTCGCTCCTGTCGTGCCGGAATGGGCCGAGCGGCCTTTTCAATGCCTGCTATTCAAGGTGGCGGGGCTTACCCTGGCGGTTCCGTTGGTGAAACTGAACGGCGTGTTGCCCTGGTCGAACGACATCACCCCGATGCCGGGACATGCGCCCTGGTTTTTGGGCCTTCTGCGTCACCAGGGACAGAGCGTCAAGGTGATCGATACAGCATTGCTGGTGCTGCCGGAAAACCGTCGTTGCCGGATACTCCCGCCGGCGCAGGAGCGCTTGCGCAACATGATTTTGATCGACGAGGGACGCTGGGGCTTGGCATGCGAGTCGGTGTCGGAAGTGGTCACGCTGGCGCCGGGGGACGTACGTTGGCGGACCTCGCGCAGCGCACGGCCCTGGCTTGCCGGTACGGTCATCGAACGCATGTGCGCGTTGCTCGACACGGAGGCCTTCGCCCATATGCTGGCGACGGGCGAGCGGTGAGCTGCACGCGGAAGAAGGCTTGAAGTGGCTGGCGCGAATCCTGCAAGACAGGCACTGTCTGGGGAGCACGGCAGAAAGTTGACAACGTTAAGAGCAGGAGCAAGAACATGAACCATGAAGGCGCTAAAGACCCGATTCTGCAGTGGGTCACGTTTCGCCTGGACAACGAGACGTACGGGATCAACGTCATGCAGGTCCAGGAGGTGTTGCGTGTTACGGAAATTGCGCCGGTGCCCGGTGCGCCGGATTACGTCCTCGGCATCATCAACCTGCGCGGCAATGTGGTGACGGTCATCGACACGCGCAAGCGTTTCGGGCTGATGCCCAAGGAGCCGGACGATTCCACCCGCATCGTCATTATCGAGGCGGACAAGCAGGTGGTGGGCATCCTGGTGGATGCGGTGGCCGAGGTGGTGGATTTGCGTGCCTCAGAGATGGAATCCGCGCCGAACGTGGGTAACGACGAGAGCTCGAAGTATATCCAGGGGGTGGCGAGCCGTGGCGGCGAACTGTTGATCTTGGTGGATCTCAACAAGCTGCTCTCGGATGAGGAGTGGTCGGAGGTGGCGGCGCTGTAGCCGCCGGCGGAGATGGTCGATCCGACCGAGATCATCAATCCGCTGCGTCCCGTGTGGCCGACGCGTCCTGATCGGCAGGAGCAGGTGAAAAAACCGGCGCCGGCTGCGCCGCGCCGGGAACGACGGGAGGACGCCGATAAGGACGAGGACGATGATGGCCGGCAACATATCGACGAATATGCGTAACGGGCATCCTGCATGAACAGTATCTGGTTCTACGTGCTGCTGACGGCGACGGGGCTGTCGGGTGTCGCGGTTGCGGGCGTGCTTGTCCTGCATCGCCGTTTGCGCCTTCGGCTTCAGGCGTGTGAGGCGGAGTTACGCGCGCTGAGAATGGATTTCGCCGCGCTTTCCACGGCCAATACCGGGGTTGGGAAAGAGCTGGGGCAGTTGGAACAGCACGTGCGCCGGATTGCCGAGCGCCAGGATCAGTTCGAGCTGCGGGACGGCGGCAACCGTTCCTACGCGCAGGCGATCCGTATGGTGCAGAATGGGGCCGACGTCAAGGATTTGATGACCACCTGCGCCCTTACCAGGGGAGAGGCGGAACTGCTGGTCATGCTGCACGGGATGAAGCGGGCCGGGTAGACCGCCGCCGGGTATCGCAACAAGGCGGACCCGCGCCCCTCAGGGCCTTTTGATTTCCACCAGCGGCATCCCGATGTAGTAACCCTGGGCGTAGTCCACTCCGTAGTCACGCAGGATTTCCATAGTCCTCTGGTCGCTGACGAATTCCGCAATGGTCTTTTTGCCCAGGGTCCGGGCCACTTCCACCATGGATTTCACCAGGGTCTGGTCCACCGGGTCGTCCGCCAGCCCCAGGATGAACGATCCGTCAATCTTCAGATAGTCCACCGGAAACTGTTTCAGGTAGTTGTAGGAGCTGAATCCGGTACCGAAATCGTCCAGCGCAAAGCGGCAGCCCAGTGCGCGGAGCTGATTCACCATGGCTCGCATCTTGTTGAGATTGGCGATGGCGGCCGTCTCCGTGATCTCGAAGGTCAAGCGATCCGCCGCCAGTCCCGTGGCGCTCAGCATGTCCTGTATTTGCGGCACCAGGGATGGGTCCTGGAATGCGTACCCGGACAAGTTGATGTTGAACGACACGTCCGCATAGTCCTGGCCAAGTCCGGCCATTACTTCGAGGGCGCGTCGTACCACCCAGCGGTCGATGTCGTGGATCAGCCCCATGCGTTCCGCCACGACGATGAACTCTCCGGGCTGGATGAGGCCCCCGTCGTTGCCGACCATGCGCAGCAGTGCTTCGAAGTGCCGCACCGAGCCGTCCGCGATGCTCACCACCGGCTGGAACACGAGCGTGAAGCGGTCCTGTGCCAAGGCATCGCGGATGTGCGGTACCCAATGGGCGTCGCTCTGCAGGGCGAGCATCTCGGTATCGTCGTGGCTGTATAGATGCACCACGTTGCGCCCGCGGCTCTTCGCAATGAAGCAGGCTTGGTCGGCGCGGGCGAGCGCTTCGCTGGAGGTTACCGTTTCATCCGGGCCTATCATGGTCATGCCGATGCTGATGCCGATATGGTAGGTCTTGCCGTGGATCTCGAAACGGTGGTTCTCCAGGCTGCGGCGCACCTCCTCGGCCGTCTGTCGGGCGGATGCCACATCGGTGTCTTCGAGCAGGAGCCCGAATTCGTCCGAGCTGATGCGTGCCAGGATGTCCGAGGTGCGGATGCGCTGCCGGAGAATGTTGGCGACGGTCACCAGCAGGCGGTCGCCCGCGATGTGGCCTTCGCTGTCGTTGATGACCTTGAACTGATCCAGATCCAGGTAGAGCAAGGCGCTGCTCTGCCCCTTTTCGCTCGCAGCGAGAACCGCCTGTTCCAGTGCCTGTTCGAGACGGCGCCGGTTGTATAGTCCCGTCAGGTCATCGTGTCCGACCAGGTACTGCAGGCGCGCTTCCATGATCTTGCGCTCCGCCAGCTCCGCTTCCAGTTCCTGTTCGCGGTGGCGGCGCAGGTCACGTTCGCGCTTCAGGGAGAGCGCGGAGATGATCCGCGGCAGCAGTTCCGTGGGCCGCACCGGCCGGAACAGGATGTCCGTCGCCCCGCTCTCGTAGGCGAGGTGTACGGTCTGCTCCTGCCATCGTTCGTGGGCGGTGATCATGATGACCGGGACATCGGCCCACTCGGGAAGGGAGTGCAGTTGGCGGCACAGGGCATAGCCGTCCATATCCGGCATCACGATGTCCACCAGTACGGCACCGATGTCCGCGCGGTTCACGTCGTTTTCGGTGAGATAGCCCAGGATATCCTTGCCGCTCTGAAAGCAGAGGACGTTGTGGAAACCGCCGTTTTCCAGCATGGCGCGCAGCAGCATGAGATTGGTGGGCATGTCGTCGACGACGAGGATGCCCATCCTGCGAACTTCGTTCAGCAGGTTGAATGTCCTGCCGTCGGAGGGGCGGCCCTGGGACGACGATATGCCGGAAACCGTCTCGGGCTCGTCCGTCGAAGGTGTATCCCCCACTAGCCTGGGCTGTTGTTTCCCCATATGCCGCATACCAGCTCGCGTATTCTTGTCGTGTTCGTGGGCGTTTGTCAGGTGTCGTGGAGGCACCGTACTTCAAAGCAATGTAATCGGTCGCCCTCGTTACGTCAAATCTTCATGAATATCAATGTAGTGTTGGGGCCGTGTCGGCTCTGTGCCCCGCTCGCGGCGGCTGCGTCATTCGCCCTGCCGGTTCGGAGCGGCCTTGCCCGATAACAGATACGCGAAGGCGATGACTTCCGCCACGGCATGATACAGCGCGCGGGGAATCTCGTCGCCCAGGTCCACCTTGGCGAGCAGTTCCGCCAGAGCTGGATCCTCCTGCAGGGGAATGTCGTGCGCCCGGGCCAGTTCCAGAATGTTCTCCGCGACACAACCCCTGCCCTTCGCGGTGACGCGGGGTGCGCCGTGGCCGTCATAGCGCAGGGCGACGGCGATGCCGGGTTTGTCTTGGTCTTTCCGTTTCATGCCCTTTCGTCCAACAGCCGCGGCGTGTCTTCGGCGGGTGTGGGAGGGGTGCCGCTGTGGCAGGCGAGCACGCCGACTTCGAGCCCGGCCGCTTCGAGCTGCCGATGCAGATCGGCCAGATGCTCCTGGAATAGCTGCATCGTTTCGGTCTGCTCGGCCCAGAACGCTGCGGAGACGACCTGCTCGCCGCTCAGACCGATCCTGGCACGTACCGGTCCCAGGCCGGGCAGGTCGAAGGCCAGGGATACGGTCCAGGTGTGGCCGCGGCGACCCTTGCCGGCCCTGCCGTCGTCCCGCTCGATGCGCAGTCCGAAAATGTCGCTGTCGGCGCCATTCCGAACCGGCAGTTCCGTCATCCACACGGTCCGCTGCTCGTGGTCCGCGGGCAGGGAGGAGAGTTGGGTGAGCTGCAGGCGCGCCAGCGCGCCCTCGGTTTGATGCAAAAGTTCCGTCCGGATTTGCTCCGCGGAAGGGTTACTGCCGAGCGTCGGGAGGCTGGGTCCTGGCGGTTGCGGAAATGCGCCCCGAAACGGGGGGGCGAGCGGATTGGCCGAGGTGTCCGCCGTGCCCGTTCCGCTGCGCAGGGCTGGGGACTGCCCCAGCAGGGCGCTCAGCAGCCTTAGCAGTCCGGCCTTGAGATCCTGGCCAAGCCCGCTGTCGTGACCGCCAGCGGCCAGGCGGGCCAGCCTGGCCTCCAAAAACGGCCCGGAATTCAGCAGGGCGTGGCGCAGCCGGTCCGCGGCGGTGACCGCCTCCTTGTCGGGCAGCAGTTGCAGGAAGTTGGCAGCGAGCGCGCCGATCCCGGAGGAGCGGGACTGGCTGGCCAGCAGCGCCAGATTGGCCAGCAGCGGCCCGATCCCTGCCTGACGCGGCAGGGCGTTGCGCAAGGCCGCGGAGGCCGGATCGGAGAGCGGCGGTCTCATGTCCAGCAGCTTGAGGACGGGCTGATGTCCCAGCCGTAGGACTTCGAGCTTCAGGTGCTGCCCGGCGGCGATGGCGAGCGAGGTGCGTGCATCCAGGGTGCTGTTGCCGATCTGCAGCGTCACCTGCCCCTTGGCGGAAGACCCCAGGGCGACGGCCTGCAGGATCTGCCCGATCCGCCACGCCCCCGATGCGCGGCCGGCGCCGGTGAGTCTGATGGCGTCTTGCCCATGTTGTGGGAGGTCTACCCGCATGGTCGTTGATTCAAGTACTCCAACAATCGCTGGCAATGGCCGTTGCGCGGTTTACCATTCCTTAACGGCAGGCACGTGCCGCGGCTTGAGCGCCGATCATGCTGGATTGCCGGCCAGCGCCGTTCGGTTGCCTACGGGATGGATTCGACGGTGTAGCGCAGCGCCCGCAGTGTCTCGGACCAATAATTGGCCGGGAGCCCTGCCTTGAGTTTGAGATGGCGCAGGAAATCACGGGGATTGGGCAGCGATTCCCACACCGTTGGCAAAAACGTGCTGCGCCGAGGAGGTTCTTCGATGACCAGCCCGTCTGTCCCCGGCCGCAACTGGGCGAGCAGTTCCTCCTCCGATTCGAACTGCAGAGGCTCCATGGGGCTCAGCAGCGAAATGTGAATGGTCAACGCATCGAATTCGGATGCCGTGAGCGGCGGGAAACGCGGGTCGCGAAATGCCGCAGCGTAGGCGTTGCCGACCACGTCGAGGGCGAGGGGGCGCGCGGGCATCAGATTGCCGATGCAGCCGCGCAATTTACCATCGCAATGGAGGGTGACGAAACTCGCGCCCGGTGCCTGGAGCGCGGCCGGACACGTGGCGGTATCGAGCGGCATCTGCCGTCCGTGCTCCAGGCCGTAACGGATGGAGTCCTTTGCCAGGTTCAGCAGGAATGCGCGCTCTTCCGGGGACAGGTTCCAGGCGCGGTTTTGGTCTTGGGGATCGAGGTCGAGACTAAGCGAGGACATAGGCGCCGTAACCGACTACGCGATCCCGAGGGCCCGCGGTATCGCCCGAGTTGCGCAGATCAACAGTTCTGATATGCAGGCCGCGCCGCCGCGCCACTTCCAACAGCCCGATGAGGGGAACGCGCCCGCAGGCCTGGTCGTAGCCGATGTCTTCGGGGCGCAGTGTTTCGATTGCCCGCGATGTGGCGGCGTCCATTCTCTGGGCCGTATGGTAGTCGTGATAGTGGCTCAGATCCGTGCTGATGACGATCAGGGTTTCCGGACCGCCCCACAGCAGTTCCAGCACCTCCGCCACCTCCTGGGCGCTCGCGTCCCCCGCCACGAGGGGGACGAGGGTGAACTCACCCAGCACCTCCTGCAGGAAAGGCAGGTGGACCTCCAGGCTGTGCTCCTGCGCGTGGGCCTGGTCCAGCACCTGGACCTGGGGCAGGGCAAGAACTTTTTCCAGACTCTCCCGGTCTACCGGAATAGTGCCCAGCGGCGTGGCGAAATAGTCCGCGCTGGGCGCTGCGAGGCCGAGAAAACCGACCCGATGCGACGGACCCAGCAGGATCACCCGCTTGACTGTGCCGCGCGCCTTCGCGAGGCGGGCATAGGCCGAGGCGGCGACGGGCCCGGAGTAGATGTAGCCGGCGTGGGGAGCGATCACCGCTTTCGGCGCCGTTTCCGAGTCTTCGGCCGCGTTGAGGAAGGCGTGGATCATCGTGCGCAATTCGCGTGGGGCGGCCGGGTAGAACATGCCGGCCACCGCGGGGCTTCGTGTGGTAGCCATGTCCGATCTCGCACACTGGAGGAAGTCTTGGCGGAATATGGAACATATAGCCGAACGCGGCCGGTTTCAAGCGGATCGCGCAGGCGCGGCGATTGAACTCCTCCGGCGCAGTCCCCATCTTTATTGTTCAATGGCGGTCCCGAACCTGTATGCACCGTGCCATGATCGCATGGCATATCAGGGCCGAAATCGCCTGTCTTCAAAATGAACGGGCCGGCCGCTCCGGTCCAGGAGGATGTGTGTCAACTACCGCGGTTCCCATCAAGCCGGTGCTGACGAAGTACTGGCATATGCTCGACGACGGGCGCGTCCAGTGCGACGTCTGCCCGCGCTACTGCAAACTGCACGAGGGGCAGCAGGGGCTGTGTTTCGTGCGCGCGCGACAGGACGATCAGATCGTCCTCAATACCTATGGGCGTTCGAGCGGTTTCTGCATCGATCCGATCGAAAAGAAGCCGTTGAACCATTTCCTGCCCGGCACGCCGGTCCTCTCGTTCGGGACGGCGGGCTGCAACCTGGCCTGCAAGTTCTGTCAGAACTGGGACATGAGCAAGTCCCGGGAAATGGACCGGCTGATGGACGAGGCCGCGCCGGAAAAGATCGCCCGGGTCGCCCACGAGCTGGGCTGCCGCAGCGTGGCTTATACCTACAACGATCCCGTTCCGTTCATGGAGTACGCCATCGATACCGCGCAGGCCTGCCGCGAGTACGGGATCAAGTCGGTGGCGGTCACCGCGGGCTATATCTGCGACGAGCCGCGCCGCGAGTTCTTCCGCTACATGGATGCCGCCAACGTGGACCTCAAGGCGTTCACCGAGGAGTTCTACTGGAAGATCTGCGGCGCCCATCTGCAGCCCGTGCTCGACACCCTGATGTATCTGAAGCGCGAGACCAACGTATGGCTGGAGCTCACCACCTTGCTGATCCCGGGCGAGAACGACTCGGACCGGGAGCTTGAGGAGATGACCCGCTGGGTGGTGGAGCATCTGGGGCCGGGCGTTCCCTGGCACTTCACGGCCTTCCATCCCGACTGGAAGATGATGGACCACCCGGCCACGCCGCCCGCTACGCTCACCAGGGCGCGCGGCATCGCCATGAAGAACGGCGTGCGCTACGCCTACACGGGCAACGTGCACGACGAGGCGGGGGAGAGCACCTACTGTCACTCCTGCGGGACCAGACTGATCGGGCGTGATTGGCATCTGATCACGGAGTGGAACCTGGACGCGCAGGGAAGATGCGGTTCATGTGGCACGGCCTGCGCCGGTGTGTTCGAGGCAAAGCCGGGTGCCTGGGGGCAGCGGCGGGTGCCGGTGCGGTTGCGCAGCTTTGCGTAATTGCTACAGGACGTTAAAGGAAAGACGCGACACCGGGGCGCCAAGGCGCAAAGAGTTGTAGACGCAGGCGATTCGTCGGGTTACGCCCTGGCGCTTTGGGTTAAATGCTTGGATTCAAGCCAGGAGGGCGCATGGCAATGCAGCTTATCAGCCCCGCATTTTCGGACGGCCAGCGCATTCCGGATAGACACACCTGCGATGGCGGCGACCTTTCGCCGCCGTTGATCTGGTCGGGGGCGCCGGATCAGGTCCGCAGCTTCGTGGTCCTGTGCAGCGACCCGGACGCACCGGGCGGCACCTGGTGGCACTGGGCACTCTACAACATCCCGCCCGACCGGGCTCGGCTCCCGGAAGGCTATCCCACGGATGCAATGGTGGACGGAACGCGTCAGGCCATAACCGATTTCAGGCGGACGGGATATGGTGGCCCGTGCCCGCCGCCGGGGCATGGCACGCATCGCTATCAGTTCCGGGTGCTGGCGCTCGACGTGGACCGGCTCGATCTGCCGCCGCAGGCGCATTGCCGCGAGGTGGAGACGGCGGCACGGTCCCATGTCCTGGCGGAGGCGAGCCTGACCGGGCTGTATTCCCGCTGAATGGTTGTGAGGAGCGGCCAGTTGTGCAGGCCGGTTTGGCGCGGCGGTGCACAAAGCGGCCTGTGATCGCGGCGAATGGGCGTTCCATGATGCCGCTTCTTGAGGTCGATAAAGGCGTTGGGCATCAGCCCTGCGCGATACGGCAATCCGGCCGCATCCTGCTATTCTGGTGTTGACGCCCCGCGGGCTTGCCCGCTTTATCTATCACTTGAGGTATCGGCCTTGGCTCGTCGATGCCTTATTCTGGGCGGGAGGCGGGGCTGCCGGTGGCAGGGTGACGGCCCCGGGACCGGATGCCGCCGTACCGAGGGGAGATTCAATGAAACCAGCAGCAGGAATGACGCAATGACGGAACAAGAAGTACGTATCGGTATCGTAACGGTTTCCGATCGGGCCAGCCGAGGGGAGTATGAGGATCAGGGTGGGCCCGCCATCCGGGAGTGGCTGCAGAAGGCGTTGACGACGCCTTGGGAGCCGGTAACGCGCATCGTGCCGGATGAGCAGGCACAGATCGAGGCCGCGCTCAGGCAGTTGTGCGATGAGGAACGGTGTTGTCTGGTGGTCACCACGGGAGGCACGGGGCCGGCCTTGCGGGATGTCACGCCGGAGGCGACCGAGGCTGTGTGCGACAAGATCCTGGACGGGTTCGGGGAGCAGATGCGGGCGGTATCGCTGAAGTACGTGCCCACGGCCATCCTGTCTCGGCAGATCGCCGGCATTCGGGGCCGTTCGCTCATCATCAACCTGCCGGGCAAACCGTCGGCCATCGCCGAGTGTCTGGACGGAATATTCGCCGCCGTGCCGTACTGCCTCGATCTCATCGAAGGGCCTTATATCGAAACCGATCCCGCGGTGATCGAGGCGTTCCGGCCCAAGCACGCGAAGAAAACCGGCTCGTAAAAGGCTCGCAAAGAGTAGAGAAATATCCCTCAGCCACGCGCAGCTTCGCGGCGCGCCCTGCCCCTGTCGGCATTGCGTCAAATTGAAAACGCTGTGGGGGAATCAAGCAACCAAGTATCCCGATCGGGTAAGGGAGGCTCGACCTTTCCGGGATATTTACTCCCTGGTTCCGGGCCGCTGAAATCGTAATCATGGCCATCTCGGAACTTTGCATCGGCGGGTATTACAGCAACGGCGATTTCGGCAACCGCTGGAGCGTGCGGCAGTTGCTGCGGATCTGCGACGAGGCGGGGTTGGTGCGCTACAAGGTGATCGTCGGCCCGGACCGGCGCAAGGAGTTCGTCTGTGACAGGGAGATGTTCATGGCCTGGGCCAGGTACGAGGTGGTGCGCAATGATAGTGCCTGGGAGCGCAAGCACGTACCTGGAGCGGGACAGGCCGCCGGGTCGTAACCCGACAAACGGCCATGTCGGGTTACGTTGCGTCTGCCCGGCCTGCGAGGGGTAGGGACGCGCAGCTTCCTCAGTCCTCCGGCCTCAGCACGATACCCGCCAACGGCGGCAGGGTGAGATTCAGGGAATACGGGCGCGCCATCCAGGGGATGTCGTCGGCCATCACGCCGGGGCCGTTGCCCATGTTGCTCCCGCCATAATAAATGGAATCGGAATTCAGGATCTCGCGGTAATAGCCGGGGCGTGGTACGCCGATCCGGTAGTTTTCCCGCGGCACCGGCGTGAAGTTGAGTACCACGACGACCACATCGTCCCCATCCCGGCGCAGATAGCTCAATACCGACTGTGCGGCGTCGTTGCAGTCGATCCATTCGAAGCCCTGGGGTTCGAAGTCCCATTTGTGCAGTGCAGTCTGCGAGCGGTAGAGGTGGTTGAGATCGCGGATCAAGAGCTGCACGCCGCGGTGGTTGGGGTAGTCCAGCAGGTACCAGTCCAGTTCCCTTCCTTCGTTCCATTCGAGGCCGTGGGCGAATTCGGCGCCCATGAACAGGAGCTTCTTGCCCGGATAGGTGAACATGTAGGTGTAGAGGGTGCGCAGGTTGGCGAAGCGCTGCCAATCGTCTCCGGGCATCTTGTCCAGCATCGAGCGCTTGCCGTGCACCACTTCGTCATGGGAGAAGGGCAGCACGAAGTTTTCGGTGAACGCGTAGAGCATGCCGAAGGTGAGCTGGTTGTGGTGGTAGTGCCGGTGCACGGGGTCCTTGCTCATGTAGACCAGCGTGTCGTGCATCCAGCCCATGTTCCACTTCATGCTGAAGCCCAGGCCCCCGAGGTAGACCGGCCGCGAGACCATGGGCCAGGCGGTGGATTCCTCGGCGATCATCACCGTGCCGGGGTGCTGGCCATGGGTTACGTGGTTCAGTTCCCGCAGGAAATCGATGGCCTCCAGATTTTCCTTGCCGCCGTACTGGTTCGGCAGCCAGTCGCCGGGCTCCCGCGAGTAGTCGAGATACAGCATGGAGGCGACCGCGTCCACCCGCAGCCCGTCGATGTGGAACTCCTCCAGCCAGAAGATGGCGCTGGCGAGCAGGAAGTTGCGCACCTCGTTGCGGCCGTAATTGTAGATCAGCGTGCCCCAGTCGCGGTGCTCGCCGCGGCGCGGATCCTCGTGTTCGTACAGGGCGCTGCCGTCGAAGCGCGCCAAGCCGTGGGCATCCTTGGGGAAGTGCGCCGGCACCCAGTCGAGCAGCACGCCGATGCCGTTCTGGTGCAGATAGTCGACGAAATAACGGAAATCATCCGGTGTGCCGTGGCGGCTGGTGGCGGCGTAGTAACCACTGGTCTGGTAGCCCCAGGAGGCATCCAGGGGGTGCTCGGTGATTGGCAGCAGTTCGATGTGGGTGTAGCCGAGGGGCTTGATATAGTCCACCAATCGGTGGGCGATTTCCCGGTAGTTCAGGAAATTGCCATCGCTGTCCCGCTTCCACGAGCCGAGGTGGATTTCATAGATCGACATCGGCATGTGTTGCCAGTCGGCCTGTTGCCGCGCTTCTATCCAGGCGTGATCTTTCCAGGGATAGGGTTCGTTGGAAACCACGATGGACGCGGTGCTGGGGCGCAGTTCGAACTGCTGGGCGTAGGGGTCCGACTTGAGATGGATGGTCCCCCATTCGCGGTTGCGGATCTCGAACTTGTAAAGGGCTCCCGGCTTGAGGCCCGGGATGAACAGTTCCCATACCCCGCTGCCGCCGCGCACCCGCATGGGATGGCGCCGCCCGTCCCAGTTGTTGAAGTCGCCCACGACGCTGACACGCTGTGCATTGGGCGCCCAGGTGGCGAACAGTACGCCTTCGATTCCATCCACTATATGGACATGGGCGCCGAGGAAGCGATAGGCGTGCCAGTGACGTCCCTCGCCGAACAGGTGCAGGTCGAACTCGCTAAGTTGGGGAGGAAAACAATAGGGATCGTAAGCAATGTGCTCGCGGCCGCCTGCATCCGTCCAGGCCAGTTGGTAACGGGCGGGCAGTTCTCCGGCCTTGCCGTACCATTCGAACAGGTCGGTCTCGGGGATGCGCTGCATGGCCCGGCCTCCTTCCACGATGGTGACCTGGCTGGCGCCGGGGATGTAGGCACGTACCACTTCTCCCTGACCGTACGGGTGCTTGCCCAGTACCGAGAAGGGATCATGATGGCGCGCTTCCAGTATGTCCTGTAATGCCGGGGAGATTGCTGCGACTACTGCATTCATTTGCTGTTCTCGTTTCCGAACCAAGACTGTAATTGAGTTGCGACTACGCTATCTTTGCCCACGGGGGTCCATCTTGAGTCAGGTTAGATGGTAGCATAAGCATGAGTATTTGAAGGGATTAGGGGAGCTGACAACTCGGGTTCCCGAATGGCTTGTCAATAAGTCGGATAAATCCATCCATAAGCTGATTGATTACGAAAGAATGGAGCTTTCATGAATGTAAGTCAGACACCGCGGTTCGTCAGTCGCCTGACCCGTGACACGTTGGCCCTGATTCTGGCAGGCGGAAGGGGGTCGCGTCTCAAGCATATGACCTTGTGGCGAGCCAAGCCCGCGGTACCCTTCGGCGGCAAGTTCCGGATCATCGACTTCGTGTTGTCCAATTGCATGAACTCGGGGATCCGACGCATCGGCGTGCTGACCCAGTACAAAGCCCACTCCCTGATCCAACATATCCAGAAGGGCTGGGGATTTCTGCGCGGCGAATTCGGCGAGTTCATCGAATTGCTGCCCGCGCAGCAGCGTATCGAGACCTCGTGGTATGCAGGGACGGCGGATGCCGTGTATCAGAATCTCGACATCATCCGCAATCACAACCCGAGTTATGTCCTGATCCTTGCGGGCGATCACATCTATAAAATGGACTACGGTCCCATGATCGCTCACCACGTGGGGCATGGCGCGGACATGACGGTGGGTTGCATCGAAGTCCCGCTGGAGCGCGCCACTGCCTTCGGCGTGATGTCAGTGGACAACGACGGGCGCGTGCGCAAGTTCATGGAGAAACCGGCCAACCCGGAACCGGTGCCGGGGCGCTCCGACGTCGCCCTCGCATCCATGGGCATCTATGTATTCAACACATCGTTCCTGTACGAGCAACTGATCAAGGATGCGGACATGCCCGGGTCTAGCCATGACTTCGGCAAGGACATCATCCCGAACGCCATACAGAAATACCGGGTCATGGCGTATCCGTTCCGCGACGTGCAGAGCGGGCGGCAGGCCTATTGGCGCGATGTGGGGACGGTGGACGCCTTCTGGGAAGCCAACCTGGAACTGATCGGGGTGACGCCCGAGCTGAACCTCTACGACGAAGACTGGCCCATCTGGACCTACCAGGAGCAACTGCCGCCCGCGAAATTCGTGTTCAACGACGACGGACGGCGGGGCATGGCGGTGGATTCCATGGTTTCGGGCGGATGCGTAGTCTCCGGCGCCCTGGTCCAGCATTCTTTGTTGTTTTCCAACGTGAAGGTGCATTCCTACGCACGGGTCGTCGATTCCGTGGTGCTGCCCAACGTCGACATTGGCCGCCATTGCCGGATCACCAAGGCGGTGATTGACAAGGGCTGCCAGATTCCGCCGGGCACGGTGATCGGCGAAAACCCGGAGCAGGACGCCCGACGCTTCTACGTCACGCAAGGAGGGGTGGTATTAGTCACGGCGGAAATGCTGGGGCAGGAACTGCATCATGTCCGCTGAGCAGCGTCTGCAGGTGGTGCTGTGCTGGCACATGCACCAGCCCCAGTACCGGGACCTCATCAGCGGCGAATACCAGTTGCCCTGGACCTACCTGCACGGCATCAAGGACTACGTGGACATGGCAGCGCACCTGGAGGCGAACCCGGAGGCGCGCGCCGTGGTCAATTTCGCGCCTGTCCTGCTCGATCAGATCGAAGATTACGTGCGCCAGATTCAGGGGTTCCTGAACAACAGCGGCGCGCTGCGCGATCCACTGCTGGCGGCCCTGAACCGGCCGGTGTTGCCGGCGTCGCCCGAACAGCGCATCGCACTGATGAAGGACTGCCTGCGAGCCAACGAGCAGCGGCTCATCAACCGCTTTCCGCAGTACCGGCGGCTGGCGGACATGGCAGGCTGGTTCGACAGCCACCCGCAGTCCATGATCTACGCGGCCGAGCAGTTCCTGGTGGATCTGCTCATGTGGTACCACTTGGCCTGGGTGGGCGAGACTGTGCGCCGCACGGACGAGCGGGTCAAGCGGCTCATGGACAAGGGGCATGCGTTCAACCTGCACGACCGGCGCGTGCTGCTGGAAGTGATCGGCGAACTCCTGACGGGCGTGGTCGAACGTTATCGGAAGCTTGCCGAGCGGGGGCAGGTGGAGCTGTCGGTCACGCCCTACGGCCATCCCATCCTGCCGCTGTTGCTGGATATCGACAGCGCCCGGGAAGCCATGCCGGACGCCCATCTCCCGGTGCTGGACCGGTATCCGGGCGGCGAGGAGCGGGCGCGCTGGCATGTCCGCAAGGCGATCGCGACCTTCGAGCGGCACTTCGGCTTCAAGCCCGCAGGGTGCTGGCCGGCGGAGGGCGGAGTAAGCGCCCTGGCCCTGCGATTGCTGGAAGAAGAGGGTTTTCATTGGGCGGCGACCGGCGAGACGGTGCTGCGCAATAGCCTGGCGGCCACCGCCATGCCGGGAACCGCGCCGCGCGAGCAAAGCCTCTATCTGCCCTATCGGTTGCCGCACGGTCGGCTGGCCTGTTTCTTCCGGGACGACGGGCTGTCGGACCTCATCGGGTTCACCTATTCGAGCTGGCACGCGGACGACGCGGTGGCGAACCTGGTGCACCACCTGGAGAACATCGCCAACGCGGCCCGGCAGCAGCCGGGCAGTGTGGTGTCCATCATCCTCGATGGCGAAAACGCCTGGGAATATTATCCGGAGAACGGCTACTACTTCCTGAGCGCCCTGTACCAGCGTCTGGCGGAGCACCCCCGGCTCAAACTGACCACCTTCTCGCAGTGCCTCGAAGGCGGCGCGCCGGTCGCTCAATTACCGCAGGTGGTGGCGGGCAGTTGGGTTTACGGGACCTTCTCGACCTGGATCGGAGACCGCGACAAGAATCGCGGCTGGGACATGCTCGGGGATGCCAAGCGGGCCTTTGACAAGGCGGTGACGGCGGGCAGGCTGGCCGGGGAAAAACTGGCGGCGGCGGAGCGCCAGTTGGCGGTCTGCGAAGGCTCCGACTGGTTCTGGTGGTTCGGCGATTACAATCCCGCGGCTACCGTGAGCGACTTCGAGCGGCTCTACCGTCTGCACTTGGCGAACCTCTATCAGATGCTCGGGGAAGAACCGCCGGAATATCTGGCCCGGGTCTTTACGCAAGGCGGCGGCTCGCCCGAGCTCGGCGGGGTGATGCGGCACGGACAGGCCCAAGCGTGATACCGCAATCCCGTATCTTGGACCGGCGCCGGGCGGGAATCCTCCTGCACCCTACCTCGTTGCCCGGAGGGCCGGGCAACGGGGATCTCGGCCCCGACGCCTACCGGTTCGTGGACTTCCTGACCGAGAGCGGTATGTCGATCTGGCAAACCCTGCCGCTCGGTCCCACCCATGGCGACCGCTCGCCGTATCAATGCCTGTCGGTACATGCCGGCGATCCCCTGCTGATCAGTCTCGACTGGCTGGCACAGCGCGGCTGGCTCGATTCGACGCCCATGCCCGATACCGGCGATATCGCGGCCTACCTGCGCACGCAGATCGCCCAGGCGCACCGGGGGTTTGTGGATCGTGCCTCCCGGGAGGACCTGGCCGACTACCAGGCATTCCTGACGGAGCACCGCTTTTGGCTGGAGGATTTCGCCCTCTATCAGGCGTTGCGCAAGGAACAGGGCGACCGGAGCTGGGTCGCCTGGCCCGCGCCCCTGCGGGACCGGGACCCGGCTGCGCTGGAAGAGGCGCGGACGCGGCTCGCGCCCTGGATCGAGCGGTTCCGGTTCGAGCAGTTCGTTTTTTTTCGGCAGTGGCACGAGCTGCGGCAATATGCCAATGCCCGCGGCATATTGCTGTTCGGCGACGTGCCCATCTTCGTCGCCCATGACAGCGCCGACGTGTGGGCCCATCGGGAGTACTTCGACCTGTACAGCGACGGCACGCCCCGGGTCGTGGCCGGGGTGCCGCCGGACTATTTTTCCGCCACGGGCCAGCGCTGGGGCAACCCGCTCTATCGGTGGGAGCGGCTGCAAGCGGACGGTTTCCGCTGGTGGGTGGAGCGCATGCGCAGCCAACTGGATCTGTTCGACCTGGTGCGTATCGACCATTTCCGCGGCTTCGAGGCTTACTGGGAGATTCCGGCCGAATCGGCCACTGCGATAGAGGGGCGCTGGGTCAAGGCGCCGGGACGGGAGCTGTTCGACACGTTGCGCCGTGTGTTCCGTTCGCTGCCGCTGGTGGCGGAGGATCTGGGAATCATCACGCCGGAAGTGGAGGCCCTGCGCGACGACTACGGCCTGCCGGGCATGAAGATCCTGGAGTTCGCCTTCGACGGGAGCGCGTACAACCCGTACCTGCCCCACAACCACATCAAGAACTGCGTGATCTACACCGGCACCCACGACAATGACACCGCCCTGGGCTGGTTCGCGTCGCTGGACGAGAGGACGCGGTCCTACCTGCTCGATTATCTGGGCGGGCCGCAGGAACCGATGCCCTGGCCCCTGATTCGTGTCGTTCTCATGTCCGTGGCGGACTTCGCCATCATCCCGATGCAGGACGTGCTGGGGCTGGGCAGCGAACACCGCATGAACATCCCAGGAACCGTGGAAGGCAACTGGCGATGGCGGTTCGAGTGGGGGCAGGTACCGCATGATATGGCGGCGCGCCTGCGGCGGCTCCTGCAGATGTACGGGAGAGTGAAGTGACAAGCGGCAAGACCTTCGTCTTTGCCACTTGTTACAGCCATAGCATGCAGCCGGTCTCGAAGGGATGGCTGAGCAACCTGTGGTAGGGATAGATGCGCAGCTTGTAGTACTGCAGCCCGGGCAACGAAGGGGAGAGATCCAGATGAAAGAGGGTCTCGCCGTTCTCGTTCTGTCCGACGGCAGTCAGGATAAAGCGGTCGTGCACGGCGAATTCTTCGTTTTCGGTCTCCGTGCCCACCAGGCATTCGACGACCACGTCTTCCGCCGACAGCTCGTTCAAATAGGCCGCCACCCGGATCGGCAGGGTGGTCCCCGACATGATTTCCTGCGGCGCTTCGTTCAGCAGCCGCACCCGCACGCCGGGCCAGGTGCGCGCCACCTTCCGCTTCCATTCCGCCAGTTCGCGGGCGGGGGCGGCTCCATTTTCCAGCAGTGTGCTGCGCTGGCGGGTGGCCGGGCCGTAGAAACTGGTGACGTAGTCCATGACCATGCGCTGCGAGTTGAAGCGCGGCATGATGGACTTCATTGAGGCCTTGGACATCTTCACCCAGTTCTCGGAGTAGCCGTGGGAGTTGCGGCCGTAGTAGAGCGGGATCACCTGTTTTTCCAGAATGTCCAGGAGCTCCTGGGCCTCTTCGCGGTTACGGTAGGAGGCGTCGTACTGCGGACCGTGCGGCGTGATGGCCCAGCCGTTCTCGCCGTTGTAGCCCTCGCCCCACCAGCCGTCCAGCACGCTCAGGTTGATAACGCCGTTGATGCCGGCCTTCTGGCCCGACGTGCCGCTCGCCTCCAGCGGATACTCCGGGTTGTTGATCCAGACGTCCACGCCGGTCACCAGTTTGCGCGCCAGGGCGAGGTCGTAGCCTTCCAGCAGGATGATTTTCCCCTCGAACTCGGGACGGCGCGAGAAATCGTATATGACCTGAATCAGGTGCTGGCCCGGGAGGTCGTGCGGATGCGCCTTTCCGGCAAAGATCAGGATGACCGGGCGCTGCGGGTCGTTGAGCAGCCGCGCGAGCCGCGCCGGGTCCGTGAATAACAGCGTGGCGCGCTTGTAGGTGGCGAAGCGACGCGCGAAGCCGAAGGTCAGGATGTCGGTTTCATGCGGGGACAGATAGCGCGTCAGGCGCTCGATCTGCGCCTCGCTGCAGCCGTTGCGCCGATGCTGCAGCACCGCGCGGCGGCGCACGTCCTCCAGCAGCTCCGACTTGAGCGACTGGCGCAGGCTCCAGTAGCTGTGGTCGGGAATGTCGTCGATACGGTGCCAATATTCTTCGTGGAGCAGTTCGTTGCGCCACTCGCCGCCGAAGCGCATGTCGAACATGTTTGCCCACTCGCGCGCCAGGAACGTGGGCACGTGCACGCCGTTGGTGACGTAGCGGATGGGATTTTCCTCATGGGGGATCTGCGGCCAGATGTAGCCTTCCATCCGCGATGCGACATCGCCATGGATGCGGCTCACGCCGTTGTGGAAACGGGAACCGCGCAGCGCCAGGGCGGTCTGGTTGAATCCGCCCTCGTTGCCGGGGCTGGCGCCCAACTGCAGGAACTCCGCCATCTCGATACCGAGATCTTTGATGTAATCGGAGAAATAGCTGCTGATCAGACTGTGGTGGAAGATGTCGTGGCCCGCCGGCACCGGCGTGTGGGTGGTGAAGACGGTGCCGGCCGCCACCAGTTCCAGCGCGCTTGCGAAATCCAGGCCCTGATTCTGCACCCGTTCCCGGCAGCGCTCGAGGATCTGGAACGCCGAGTGGCCTTCGTTGATGTGCCACACGGTGGGGTGGAGCCCCAATGCACGCAGGGCGCGCACGCCGCCGATCCCCAACACGATTTCCTGCTGGATGCGCGTGTTGATGTCGCCGCCATACAGTTGGTAGGTGATGGAGCGGTCCGGAGGGGAGTTCTCGGGCAGGTCCGTATCCAACAGATACAGCGTGATGTGACCGGCCTTCACCTTCCACACCTTGATCGTGACCGGCCGGCCGGGCAGGTCCACCTGTACGCGGACCTCCTCGCCCTTGGCGTTCAGGGCCGGGCTGATGGGCAGGTCTTCGAAATTGGTCGGAGTGTAATGGGTTATCTGATTCCCGTGGCCATCGATGGTTTGGGTGAAATAGCCCTGGCGGTACAGCATCCCTACCGCAACGAAGGGAATTCCCAGGTCGCTGGCCGCCTTGCAGTGATCGCCGGCCAGGATGCCGAGCCCGCCCGAATAGATGGGCAGGCTTTCATGGAAGCCGAACTCGGCGCAGAAATACGCGACCAAATCATGTTTTGGGTCCAGTATCCGTTTGATTCCCGAGTGGATCTGCTCCTGATGATAGGTGTCGTAGGAGGAGAGGACCCGGTTGTAATCCTCCATGAAGATGCGGTCTTCCGCCGCCTCTTCCAGGCGCTGCTGCGAAACGCGGCGCAGAAAAACCTTAGGATTGTGCCGGCAGGACTCCCACAGGTCGGGATCCAGCCTATAAAACAGCCCGCGTACCTGGCGATCCCAACTGTAAAGCAGGTCGTTGGCGAGTTCCTTCAGCCGTTCCAGCCGTTGAGGAATTCTTGGTCGTACTTCCAATGTAAAACGGGTACCAACCATTCAGTCTTGCTCTATTGGCTTAAATGAAGAACCGCCAAAGGCGTATCGGCTGTTGGTGCTTGTGTCCTTCAGAACCGTTCCGGCTTCCGGCGAGATGCGGGATGACAAACTGCGTGCGATTGCGGTGTTGGTGCCGAGGGCCGGAATCGAACCGGCACGGTGTCGCCACCACCAGATTTTGAGTCTGGCGCGTCTACCAGTTTCGCCACCTCGGCAAGGCACAGTGCGAACTATAAGAGGATTCACCGTATCCGGCAAGCGACTTCCCAGGGCTGACATTCGATTCCGAGAGCCGGAAAACGGGTGGTACGTCTGTCGGTATGCTACCATCGCGCACCATGCGCCGCAGCGACTTTTCTTACGAACTCCCCGATGACCTGATAGCGCAATATCCCCTGCCGGAGCGCGGCGCCAGTCGCCTGCTGTGCCTGGAGGGGCAGACCGGTACCATACGGGACCGTTATTTTAGCGCCCTTCCGGAACTCCTGCGTCCCGGGGACCTGCTGGTCTTCAATGACACGCGGGTGATCGCGGCCCGCCTGCTTGGTGTCAAGGAGAGCGGCGGCAGGGTGGAGGTGCTGGTGGAGCGCGTGCTGGACGAGCATCGGGTGCTGGCTCATGTGCGGGCGAGCAAGGCGCCGAAGCCGGGCGGGAGGCTGGTGTTGGAAGAGCGGGTGCCGGTGACGACCCTCGGGCGCCACGACGATCTTTTCGAGTTGCGCTTCGAGACTTCCGAGCCGGTGCTGCGCGTGCTGGAGCAGGTGGGGCGCATTCCGTTGCCGCCTTACATCCAGCGGTCCGCGGAGGCTGGCGATTCGGATCGTTACCAAACCGTTTATGCGAGTCGCCCCGGCGCGGTGGCGGCGCCGACCGCGGGCCTGCATTTCGACCGTTCCATGCTGGAACGGCTGGCGGCGATGGGGGTGGATACCGCTTTCGTCACTCTGCACGTGGGGGCCGGGACGTTTCAGCCGGTCCGGGTGGATGACATCGAGCGGCATGTCATGCATGCGGAACGGGTGGAAGTCGGGGCGGCGGTGTGCGAAAAGGTGCGGGCGGCGCGCGCGCGCGGCGGACGTGTGGTGGCCGTGGGCACCACGGCGGTGCGCAGTCTGGAGAGCGCGTGCCAGGGCGGCGCGATCGCTCCTTTCGCGGGCGAGACGCGGCTCTTTATCTATCCCGGCTATCGTTTCAGATGCGTGGACGCCCTGGTCACCAATTTCCACCTGCCGGAATCCACGCTGCTGATGCTGGTCTGCGCGTTCGGCGGCTACGAACAGGTCATGGCGGCCTATCGGCATGCGGTAACGGAACGGTATCGGTTTTTCAGTTATGGTGACGCGATGTTCGTTACCCGCGGTACTTGATGGAAGGCATCTTCATGCGGTTTGAGCTGCTGGATACGGATGGAGCCGCCCGGAGGGGAAGGCTTACGTTTGCGCGCGGCACGGTGGATACGCCCGCATTCATGCCGGTGGGTACCTACGGCACGGTCAAGGCCATGACGCCCGAGGAAGTGCGGGAAAGCGGCGCCCAGATCATTCTGGGCAACACGTTTCATCTCATGCTGCGCCCGGGCACGGATGTGATCCGGCTGCACGGCGACCTGCACGGGTTCATGCACTGGGACGGCCCGATCCTGACCGACTCCGGTGGTTTCCAGGTCTTCAGCCTGGGGGCGATGCGCCGTATCCGCGAGGCCGGGGTGGAGTTCCGCTCGCCCGTGGATGGCGGCAAGGTGTTTCTCGGGCCGGAAGAGTCCATGCAGGTGCAGCGTGATCTCGGCTCCGACATCGTCATGATCTTCGACGAATGCACGCCCTATCCCGCGACGGAACAGGAGGCGCGCGACTCCATGGAACTGTCGCTGCGCTGGGCGGCCCGCTGCCGCCAGGCGCATGGCGACAATCCGGCGGCCTTATTCGGCATCGTGCAGGGCGGCGTCTATACCCATCTGCGGGAGGCTTCGCTGCAGGGCCTGCTGGACATCGGTTTCGACGGCTACGCCCTGGGCGGACTGTCGGTCGGCGAGCCTAAGGAGGACCGTCTGCGCGTCCTGGAGCACACCCTGCCGTTGATGCCCGCCGACAAGCCGCGCTACCTGATGGGCGTGGGGACGCCGGAGGATATCGTGGAGGCGGTGCGCCGCGGGGTCGACATGTTCGACTGCGTCCTGCCGACCCGCAACGCGCGCAATGGGCACCTGTTCGTCGAGGCCGGCGAAATCCGCATCCGCAACAGCCGTTACAAAAACGATAACCGTCCGCTGGATGAAAACTGCGGCTGTTACACCTGCCGCCACTACACGCGGGCCTATCTGCGGCACCTCGACAAGTGCGGCGAGATCCTCGGGGCGCGCCTGAATACGATTCACAATCTCTATTATTACCAACGTCTAATGAAGGGACTGCGTGAAGCGATCGCGGCGGGGCGCCTGGACGGATTTGTGCGCGAGTTCTATGCAAAACGCGCGCACATGCGGGAGCTTGTGTCATAATAGCGCCATTTGGCGGTCCGTCAGGGTATCGCTTTGGCTCGTATTTCTGTTGGTAACGGTATAAGAAGGAAGCTTTATGAGTTTTCTCATTTCCGATGCATGGGCGCAAACCGCCCCGGCAGCAGGCGCCGAACCCGGTTGGATGAGTTTCCTGCCGCTGATCCTTATCTTCGTCGTGTTCTATTTCCTGCTCATCCGGCCGCAGGCCAAGCGGGCCAAGGAACATAAGCAGATGGTGGAATCCCTCGCCAAAGGCGACGAGGTGGTGACCAACGGCGGTCTGCTCGGGCGGGTGACCGAGGTCGGCGAGAACTTCCTGGTGCTGGAAGTGGCCGACGGAGTGCAGGTCCGGGTCCAGAAGCAAATGGTCGCCTCGCTGATGCCCAAGGGTACCATCAAGAGTTTGTAACTCATCCTCCCAGTCCATTTTGCACGGAAGGCAGTCCCTGTTTCCGGAAGCCGAGTCATGATCAACCAGTATCCTTTGTGGAAGTACCTGCTGATTCTAGCCGTACTAATTACGGGGGTGATCTACGCGTTGCCGAACCTTTATGGGGAAGATCCGGCGGTGCAGGTCTCATCCACGCGCTCGACCGTCGATGACGCTACGGCACGGGCGGTAGAGGATGCGCTGCGGCAGGCCAATCTTGCGCATCGGCCCGTGGAGATCAGCGAAGGAAGGCTGCTGGTCCGTTTCGCGGACACCGAGTCGCAGCTCAAGGCGGCGGATATTCTGACGGATGCGCTGGGGTCGGGCCATGTCGTGGCGCTGAACCTCGCGCCCGCGACTCCGCAGTGGCTGCAAAAGCTCAACGCCCTGCCCATGTATCTCGGTCTGGACCTGCGCGGCGGCGTGCACTTCCTCATGGAAGTGGACATCGACGCCGCGGTGCGTCAGGCCGAAGAGCGCTACGTAGGCGAGTTGCGCACCCTCTTGCGCGACAAGAAGGTGCGCTATGTGACCATCGGGCGCGAAAAGGCGGGCATCGAGCTGCGGTTCCGCGACGCCGCCGAGCGGGAGAAGGCGCGCCAACTGATCCGCGACCAGGTGCAGGGACTGGTGGTGAGCGAACGCGATGCGGGAGGTGAGTACTTCCTGCGCGCAGTGCTCAGCGAGCAGGAGACGCTCTCCATTCGCCGCTTCGCGGTCCAGCAGAACGTCACCACGCTGCGCAACCGCGTCAACGAACTCGGCGTGGCGGAACCCGTCATCCAGCAACAGGGCGAGAATCGGGTGGTGGTGGAACTGCCTGGCGTGCAGGACACCGCACGGGCCAAGGAAATCCTCGGCGCGACCGCGACACTGGAATTCCGCCTGGTGGACGAAGGGCATGACGCGGCGGAGGCGGCCGCCACCGGGCGCGTGCCCGTCGGCACACGCTTGTACCAGACCCGGGAAGGGCGGCCCGTGCTGCTGCAGAACCGCGTGATGCTGACCGGCGATTACATTACCGATGCATCCTCCGGCCTTGATCAGCAGACTGGAGGGCCCGCGGTTTTCATCACCCTGGACGGAAAGGGCGCCGGCCTGTTCAGCGACGCCACCAAGGACAACGTGGGGCGGCTCATGGCGGTGGTGTTCATCGAGAGCAAGACCGAAACGCGCACCGTCAACGGGGAGCAGGTCAAGCATCGCTCCACGGTCGAGGAAGTGATCAACGTCGCGCGCATCCAGGAACGGCTCAGCAAGCGCTTCCAGATCACGGGCCTCGACAGCTCGCAGGAGGCGCGCAATCTCGCCTTGTTGTTGCGTGCGGGCGCGTTGGCCGCCCCCCTCGAAATCATCGAGGAGCGCACGATCGGGCCGAGCCTTGGTCGTGAGAACATCGAACAGGGCAAGCAGGCGACGATCATCGGCCTGATCCTGATCGCGATTTTCATGACCATTTATTACAGCGTGTTCGGGTTGATCGCAAATATCGCGCTCCTGTTCAACATGGTGTTGCTTGTCGCCGTCATGTCGATGCTGCAGGCAACGCTGACGTTGCCGGGGATCGCCGGTATCGCGCTATCGCTCGGCATGGCCGTGGACGCGAACGTGCTGATCTACGAGCGCATCCGTGAGGAGCTGCGTAACGGCAACACGCCGCAGGCCGCCATCCATGCGGGGTTCGATCGGGCGTTTACCGCCATCGCCGACTCCAACCTGACGACCCTGGTTGCCGCGCTGGTGCTGTTCATGTTCGGAACCGGACCGGTCAAAGGGTTCGCGGTGACGCTGTCCATCGGCATCATGACGACCCTGTTTACCGCCATCCTGGGCACGCGCGCCATGGTGAACCTGCTCTTCGGCGGCCGCAGGCTGAAGCGGCTTCCCATCGGAATATGAGCATCGCGGCGCATCTCGTATAAACGGCAGTCAAGCTCCGGACAACAGCTATGGAATTTTTCAAGAAGCGTACATCCATCGACTTCCTGGGCCAGCGCAAGTACGCCCTCGCCCTGTCGCTGGTCATGATCGTCGTGTCACTCGTTTCCATGGTCGTGCGAGGTTTCAACTTCGGTCTCGACTTTACCGGGGGAACGCTGATCGAAGTGGTCTACGAGAAACCAGTCGAACTCGACGAAGTGCGTGCGACCTTGAGTGATGCAGGCTTCGATGAGGCGGTGGTGCAGCACTTCGGCACCACGCGCGAGGTGATGGTGCGTCTGGCGCCGCGCGCCGAAGAGGACAGCAAGGAAGTGAGCGCCCGGGCATACAACGCACTGTCGCAAGCGGCACCGGGGCAGGTGGAGATGCGCCGCGTCGAGTTTGTCGGGCCACAGGTGGGAGAGGAGCTGCGCGAACAGGGGGGGCTGGCGATGCTCATCGCCCTGTTCGGCATCCTGACGTATGTCTGGATGCGCTATGAGAGGCGTATGGCAATTGGGGCCATTCTCGCTCTGGTGCACGATCCGATCATTATCCTCGGCGTGTTTTCGTTGTGGCAGATCGAGTTCGATTTGACGGTGCTTGCAGCGGTTCTTGCCGTGCTCGGCTATTCCGTCAACGATACCATCGTGGTCTTCGACCGCATCCGGGAGAACTTCCGCAAGGTGCGGAAGGGAAGCACGGCGGACATCATCAATCTTTCCGTCAACGAGACCCTGTCCCGCACCATCATGACGGGCGTCACCGTGCTGCTGATCCTGTTGCCGATGCTGTTCTTTGGCGGGAGCACGCTGTTCGGATTCGCCCTGTCGCTTACCATCGGTCTTTTTGTAGGCGTCTTCTCCACCATTTACATTGCCAGCGCCGCCGCACTGTTGCTTGGTGTCAGCCGCGCCGATTTTGCGCCGGTCAAGAAGGAAGGGGCCGAGGCGGACAGTCGTCCTTAGAAGCTGTTGGCAACTCCCGAGGCGGGAATCCCGTAGGTTAAATTACGTGTGAGCGCAACCTGGCCGACGAGGCGAGTAGGGTGCCCATCCTGCCGGCCACGCCGTTGGCTGCCCTACGCAAGGTTTAACGACGGCTTCTCAGGCGATGGCAGCCCCAGGTCCGCGCAGGGGACGAGTCGAAGGGATATCGGAAGACGGCGCCTGCAAGATGGAACGCTCGGGTGAGGACGGCCCGAATCCGGGGAATGCGGTGAGGTGGCGGGCCGCTCGATGGAGAGAATCTCGATGCTGCCCGGGGCGGCTTCGTAACCGGCCAGGGTCGCCAGTTCCTCCAAGCCTCCCAGAACGTCGCGCATGACCAGTTCCAGCGCTTTGTGATTGGCGTCAACGGCGGTCTTGCGTGCGGTCGGTCTCGTCATCGCTCCTGTCCTCCCCCATATCGATGTCTGTATCGGACGACGACGGGCAAACTTGAGGACATGAACAGCGCGCACTTCCCTTGCGCTATGGATGTGGAGCGGGAGCTTACTTCGCCAACTCCGGCGTCAGATGGGGATGTATTGCCTTGACCATCGCGGCGAAGACCTTGGGGCTTCCGGCGATGACGTTCCCTGTGGCAAGGAAGTCGTGTCCCCCGCCGAAGTCACCCACGAGCCCGCCTGCTTCCTGGACCAGCAGCACGCCGGCCGCCATGTCCCACTCGCTGAGACCGATCTCCCAGAATCCGTCCAGGCGCCCGGCGGCGACATAGGCGAGGTCGAGCGCGGCAGAGCCCGCGCGGCGGATTCCCGCGGTCTCCGGAAAGAGGGACTTGAACATGGCGAGGTAAGCGTCCAGGTGCTGCTGCATCTTGAACGGAAAGCCGGTGCCGAGTAGCGCGCCTTCCAGGCCAGGCAGCCTGGATACCCGTACACGGCGGTCGTTGAGCAAAGCGCCGGCGCCGCGGGAGGCGGTGAAAAGCTCCTGGCGCAAGGGGTCGTACACCACGGCCTGTTCGATGCGGCCTTTGTGCTTCAGGGCGATAGACACCGCGAACTGCGGGAACCCGTGCAGGAAATTGGTCGTGCCGTCCAGCGGGTCAATGACCCACACGTATTCGTCGCCTTCGTGCGCCCCGGTCTCCTCGGCGAGGATGCCGTGGCTGGGATAGGCCTTGCGCAGTATGCGGATGATTTCGTCTTCCGCCAGGCGATCCACCTCGCTGACAAAGTCGTTTCGCTTCTTGGATGTGACCGAGAGGGTGTCCAGCCGGTCGATATAACGCACGATCAAATTCCCGGCGCTGCGCGCTGCGCGCACCGCAATATTGAGCATCGGATGCATGATCGGAGAGCTTTGCTTGTGACTAGTAAGGATTTGGATTGGGCCGGAGCACGGCATTAATGCAAAGCATATCAGAGATCCGGGACGAAGTGCGCGTCCTCCGCGCTTCCCTTGCGGGGAGCGTACGCCACCCTGTATCTTGAGCGCCATGTTTTCGAATATCCGAGTAGTACTGGTAGATACCTCGCATCCGGGCAACATCGGGGCAGCGGCGCGGGGCATGAAAAACATGTTTCTGGACCGCCTGTACCTGGTCCGGCCGAAGCACTACCCGAGCGCCGAAGCGACGGCGCGGGCCTCCGGGGCCGATGACGTTCTGGCCGCCGCGGTGGTCTGTGAAACGCTGGATCAGGCCTTGACCGGCTGCGGGCTGGTGCTGGGTATGAGCGCGCGTCTGCGCAAGCTGCCCTGGCCGCTGCTGGATGCACGCGAAGGGGGGAAGTTGGCGGTTGCCGAGAGCGCCTGCACGGAGGTGGCGCTGGTGTTCGGGAACGAACACGCGGGACTGTCCAACGAAGAATTGGACCGATGCAACTATCTTGTTCATATCCCAGCCAATCCGGCTTATAGTTCATTAAATCTCGGTGCTGCGGTCCAAGTGCTTGCATACGAGGTGATGATGGCCGAGCGGGAGGGGATAGAACCTGTTCGGGATGGGCAGGAGGGCGAGAAACTCGCCTCGGCCGATGAAATGGAGAGGTTCTACGAGCACCTGCAGCGGGTTCTGGTGGAAATCGCCTTCCTCGATCCGGATAATCCGCGCCACCTCATGCGCCGCATGCGGCGGCTTTTTGGCCGTTCTCATGTGGACCAGAACGAGATGAACATCCTGCGGGGCATTTTGACCGCGGTCGAAACCAAAATCGGACAAAAATCCTGACCGCGCAGATTCATCGCCAGATCGTATTTTAGGTTGTTGTTCATATTATTGTTTTTGATGCCGCCGGGGCGGGCGCCTGCGCCGTTTCGATGTGCCCGATCTTTACATTGATGGGAATCAATGCTTGACGTTATCAGTAATAAATATCTTCTGAGCCCTTATAATAGTCGCTCGCCCGATTGACGCTGCATCCGGAATTCAGGACTCCCAATGCTCGATAAACTTCGTGAAGATGTCCGTTGCGTGTTTGAACGGGATCCGGCAGCTCGTACGGTTTTTGAGGTGCTGACGACCTATCCGGGGATTCATGCCGTACTTGCGCATCGGGTCAGTCACGCCTTGTGGCAGGCCGGCTTCAAGTGGTTGGCTCGCTGGATTTCTGCCATCATGCGCTGGCTTACGGGTATCGAGATCCATCCCGGCGCCCGGATCGGGCGGCGGTTCTTCATCGATCATGGCATGGGAGTGGTGATCGGCGAAACGGCTGAAATCGGGGACGACTGCACCCTCTACCATGGTGTGACGCTGGGTGGGACCTCATGGCAGAAGGGTAAGCGGCATCCGACCCTGGGACGGGATGTGGTAGTCGGTGCGGGAGCGAAGATTCTAGGGCCGATCACCATTGGCGATGGCACCCGAATTGGCTCGAATGCAGTGGTGCTCAAGGATGTGCCGGCAGGTTCCACCGTGGTTGGTGTGCCGGGACGCATCGTCATAAGCAAGTCCGAGCAGGAGAAAAACCGGGAAGCGATAGCGAAAAAAATGGGGTTCGATGCCTACGGCACCACTCAGGACATGCCTGATCCGGTCGCCCACGCCATTAACTGCATGCTCGACCACATTCACCTGTTGGACCAAAGGTTGGAAACCATGTGTCAGGCCCTCAAGAGCCTGGGAGCCGAGCTGGGCGATGTCCGGATTCCGGACATCGGCATCTGCGAGATCAGTAGTACGGCACCCGGCGAGGGGGAAAAACAGCGAGAGGAAAAAAAGCCGGAGACCGATCGGTTATAAGAGGAATGGCCAGGGAGGTTGAGTGGAAATAATATATCAGTGTCAATGGTTGACCATTTTGAGTGGTTACGGTTACTTTATTAGAAAATGGTGAGATACTGCAGATGAAGCTTACGACAAAAGGGCGTTACGCTGTCACGGCGATGCTGGATCTGGCGATCCACTATAAGGACGGTCCCATTACGCTGGCCGATATCTCCAAGCGGCAGGGGATTTCCCTCTCCTATCTCGAACAGCTTTTCTCCCGCCTGCGCAGACGCGGTCTGGTGGATAGCGCCAGGGGCCCGGGCGGAGGGTATCGGCTCAGCCGACCTGCTCATGAGATCGCCGTCGCGGATATCATTACCGCGGTCGACGAAAAGGTGGATACGCGGCGCTGCGGCGGGCAGGCCAACTGCCATGACGATGAGCGCTGCCTGACGCATGAACTGTGGACCGACCTGAGCGACCAGATTCATGGCTTTCTCAGCAGCATCACCCTGGGCAAACTGATGGAGCGAAAGGGGGTCATGGAAGTGGCTGTGCGCCAGGATCGGTTGCTGGCGCATCCTCGGAGCAAGACCCGGCTGGAGGATATCTCCAGCCAGTAAGGTAAGGACTCGCGAGGTCCAATGCCCATTTATCTTGATCACAACGCCACGACGCCGTTGGATGGGCGGATTGCCGCCGCCATGGAGCCCTACCTGAAGGGGGTGTACGGCAATCCGTCCAGCGTGCACAAATTCGGCCGTCTGACGCGGGCCGCCATAGATCAGGCGCGTGAACAGGTGGCAGCCCTGGTCAAGGCGCAGTCTTCCCAGGTGATATTCACCAGCGGAGGGACCGAGGCAAACAACCTGGCCCTGAAAGGGGCGGCGGCAAAGTTGCCGCGCGGCCGGGTAAGCGTGAGCGCCGTGGAGCACGCTTCACTGCTCGAACCGGCGGGGGCCTTGGCAGAGCAGGGCTGGCAATTGAACCTCATCCCGGTCGATGACCAAGGCCGCGTCGCGCCGTGTAGCGTCAGGGATCATCTGCGTGTGGGTACCCGGCTGGTATCGGTCATGATGGTCAACAACGAGACCGGTGTCATCCAGGATGTGGCGGCGATTGCGGACGTTGTACGCGAGGCCGGCGGTTTGGTGCACACCGACGCGGTACAGGCGGCCGGCAAGCTGGCCATTGATTTCGCTGCGAGTGGCGTACACATGATGAGCCTCTCGGCGCACAAGATTTACGGACCGCAAGGGGTGGGGGCCCTGATCGTGGACAAGACGCTCGAATTGGCCCCGCTGCTTCACGGTGGGGGGCAGGAGCGCGGTCTGCGAGGCGGTACCGAGAATGTCGCGGGCATTGTCGGATTCGGGATGGCTGCGGAACTGGCAGCGACAGAGCTGGAACAGCGCTGTGTGCATATGCGCGAGCTGAGGGACCACCTGGAGGCTTTCCTGAAGCGGTTGCCGGGCGTAGTCATTTTCGCGGAACAGGCGGACCGTGTACCGAACACCGTGCAGATCGGTGTTCCCGGCATTGATGGCGAGACCTTGTTGATGACCCTGGATCGCCGTGGAATTGCCGTGTCGAGCGGATCGGCCTGCGCCAGCGGAAAAAGCGAGCCGAGCCATGTGCTGATGGCGATGGGAGTCGAGCGCGATTTGGCGCGCAGCGCCATCCGCATCAGCTTGGGCAAGGACACGACGGAACAAGACATCGATCGTTTCTGCGAGGCGCTCGCAGGAGTGATGCGAGGACTCCAAGGGGTGGCGGCTGGTATCATATGACGATTAAGTCTCACGGTGCCGCCGGAGCTGTATCCCGGTTCTGCCGGGGCAATTGAATAGGCATAGATAGATTGATGAAACTACCGATATACCTGGACTACGCGGCGACGACGCCGGTGGACGAGCGGGTGGCGGCGGCGATGGGGCGGTACCTGACGCGCGACGGGGAGTTTGGCAACCCCGCCTCGCGCTCGCACCGCT
>JBAYZB010000010.1:0-35025 GCA_041672765.1 Gammaproteobacteria bacterium
GGTGCGCCCCGCGCCCTGGGGCATCAGTCTCCGCCAGCAGCGCAAGATCCAGTTCGACGCGCTGCTCTACAAGAAGCACGCGCGCCTGTACCGGCAGAAGATCCGCGCCGCGCCGCGCTGGGATTACTACGGCATCTCGGCGGCGCTGCTCGCCACGCTGAGCGCCGCGGCCGGCGGCTATTCCGCGATCGCCCTGGGCACCGGCGCGGTGTGGGGCCTGCTGACTGGCCGCTTCTGCCTGCACCGTCTGCGCCATACCTCGCGCCGTTGGCCGCACGTGGCCGAGATGGCGGTGACCTCCGCGCTGATACCGCCGCTGGCCGTATTCTGGCGCGTGGTGGGCGCCGTCCGGTTTCGCGCGGCCCTCTTCTAGCAAGGGCCCGAACCATGGAATCGCCCCGTTTCGCGCAGATCGAACCCGTCGGGCAGTGCAACCTGCGCTGCCAGATGTGCCCCATCCAGTTCCGTCAGGACGGCCCGCCCCACGGACCGCTCGCCTTCATGGCCTTCGAGACGTTCTGCGGCATCATCGATCAGCTTCCCGATCTTGCCGAACTCCATCTGCAAGGACTGGGCGAACCGCTGATGCACCCGCGTTTCTTCGACATGGTGGCCTATGCGGCGGCGCGGGGCATCCGGGTCTCCACCAACACCAACCTGACGCTGCTGAACGCGCGCCGTGCCGAACTTTGCGTCACCAGCGGCCTCGCCGAATTGCACGCGTCGCTGGACGGGGCCTCGGCCGAGGTGTTCGAGCGCATCCGGGTACGCGCACACTTCAATCGCGTGCTGCGCAACCTGGACCTGCTGATCGGCGCCCGCCGACGCCTCGGCGCCGACACGCCACGCATCCGCGTGATCACGGTCGTCATGCGCCAGAACCTGCACGAACTGCCCGCCCTCGTGCAGCTCGCCCACGCCCATGGCGTCGATACCCTGTTCGTCCAGCATCTGTGCCACGACTTCGGCGAATCTACCCTGCCCGCCCACTACCGGCCGATGCGGGCGTTCGTGCAGGATCAGACCTTGCTGGAGGAGGACCTGGAACGCATCGAACATTACTTTGCAGAGGCGCGCGCCGCCGCCGCGCGACTGGACATCGACCTGCGCCTTCCTCGCGCCCGCCCGCGCCCCCATCCGCCGCACACGCCCGGCCGACGGCGCTGCGACTGGCCCTGGCGCGGCCCTTACATCAGCTACCAGGGCCTGGCCATGCCCTGCTGCATGGTGGCCACTCCTGACCGCATCAACTTCGGTAACATGGCGGAGCGGGGATTTTCGGCTATATGGAATGGAGAGCCGTACGAATCCTTCCGCCACCGGCTTTCCTCGGACGATCCGCCGGCGATATGCGGCTCCTGTGCGGTCTATCACGGGATTTTCTGATCGGAAAACAGCCGTGCCCGATGCCGGCGCCCACGGCGCGACAGCGAACCTCCCCCATCGGCTCGGCGAGCCTCCGCCACGCCGGGTCGCCGTGTTCCGCGCGCTGCAGCTCGGCGACATGCTGTGCGCGGTGCCCGCGCTGCGCGCGCTGCGCGCCGCGCTGCCCGAGGCACGCATCACGCTGCTCGGCCTGCCCTGGGCCGAAAGCTTCGTCGAGCGCTTCGGACACTGTCTGACCGATTTCATCCCCTTTCCCGGCGCCCCCGGCCTGCCGGAACGCACGCCTCGCCCCGGCGAGTTGCGCGCATTCCTGGCCGCTGCCCGGGAGCGGCGCTTCGACCTGGCCCTGCAAATGCACGGCAGCGGCACCCATTCGAATCGCCTCGTCCTGTCGCTGGGCGCGGCCCTGGCCGCCGGTTTTTGCGACGCGACCGATCACTGTCCCGACACGCACTGGTTCATCCCCTATCCACAGCACGAACCGGAAGTACGGCGCATGCTGCGGCTCGTCGAGCACCTCGGCATTCCACCCCGAGGCGAGGAACTGGAGTTCCCCATCCTGACACGGGACAGGCACGACTTCGTGCGCCTCGCGCAGATGGCGCGGCTGCCCGACCCGCCTTACGTCTGCGTCCATCCGGGCGCGCGCGCCCCCGCGCGGTGCTGGCCTCCCGAACGCTTCGCCGCGGTGGCCGACGCGCTCGCGGCCCAGGGCCTGCGCATCGTGCTGACCGGCTCCAGCTCCGAGTCCTGCCTGACCACCACTGTGGCCCATCACATGCGGGCGCCGAGCCTCAATCTCGCCGGGCAGACCACCCTCGGCTCCCTGGCGCTGCTGCTGCGCGGCGCCCATCTGCTGATCTGCAACGACACCGGCATCTCGCATATCGCCGCCGCCCTGCGCGTGCCAAGCGTCGTGATCTACTCCGCCTCGTCCCCACAGCGCTGGGCGCCGCTCGACAGGCAACGCCACCGGGCCGTTTTCCACGCGATCGGGTGCAGGCCGTGCAGCCATGCCGTCTGTCCCATCGGGCATCCGTGCGCGCGCCGGGTCGTTCCGGACGAAGTGACCCGACAGGCCCTGCAGCTCCTGGATCACTATTGCAGGGAGTGAACCCATGCGCCGCCTGCGCGTGCTGACCTGGCACATCCACGGCAGTTATCTCTATTACCTGACGCAGACGCCCGTCGACTTCTATCTGCTCTCCAAGCCCGAGCGCAGTACCGGCTACGCGGGGCGCTGGGGACACTTCCCCTGGGGCGACAACGTGTACGACCTGCCGGTGGACCAGGTTCGCCACACGCAGTTCGACTGCATCCTGTTTCAGGCGCGCTCGCATTATCTGTACGACCAATACCAACTGCTGTCCGCGGCACAACGACGCCTGCCCCGCATCTACCTGGAGCACGATCCGCCCCGCGAGCATCCCGTCTATACGCGCCATCCGGTGGACGACCCCGACATACTGCTGGTGCACGTTACCCATTTCAACGCCCTGATGTGGGACAGCGGCCGCACGCCCACCCGCGTGATCCGGCACGGCGTGATGGTGCCTGACGCTGTCCGTTATACGGGGGAACTTGCGCGCGGCATCGTCGCGATCAACCACCTCCAACAGCGCGGCCGCCGCCTCGGCTACGACATCTACCGCAACACCCGGCGCGCGATTCCGCTGGATCTCGTCGGCATGGGCGCGGAAAACGTGGAGGGAGGCCTCGGCGAAATCCAGCACGACCGCCTGCCCGCCTTCGCAGCGCGCTACCGTTTCTTCTTCAACCCCATCCGCTACACCAGCCTCGGACTCGCCGTGTGCGAGGCGATGGCCATCGGCATGCCGATCGTGGGACTCGCCACCACCGAGATGGCGGTGACGGTGGAGAACGGGGTATCCGGTTACGTCGACACCGATACCGACCAGCTGATCGAACGCATGCGCGCACTGCTGAGCGACCGGGAACACGCACGGCACCTGGGCGAAGGCGCACGGCGCCATGCGCTGGAGCATTTCGACATCGGGAGATTTACGCGGGAATGGGAGGAGGCGTTTCGGATGATGGCCGGATGAAGATGTGCAGTAATTGCAGATTGCACTGGATTCCCCGGTGCCAACCGGACATGAACCTACTCATGGTTAGAGTGAAGTGAATTTTGCTGAGGATTTTTTAGATGCGGGGTTTCGCGCCGTGCAAGGGCAGGACCCCACATCAAAAATCCATCCCGTGGCGCAAGCCACACGTTAAGACGACAGCAGCCCAACAGAAATCACGCCACCTCCACCGCACATCCCGGTTCCCCACCCCGCACCGCCTCCCTTCCGCCGGAAGAACCACTACCGGCCTCCTCCCGCCTCCTCTCATGCTGCAACGCCCACAACTGCGCATACACCCCGTTGCGCGCCAGCAGCTCCCAGTGGCTCCCGGCCTCCACGATGCGGCCCCGCTCCATCACCAGGATCTTGTCCGCATCCACCACCGTGGACAGCCGGTGGGCAATGATCAGCGTGGTGCGGTTCCTGGAGAGGGCGCGCATCTCCTCGCGGATGGCGTTCTCGGAGCGGGAGTCGAGGGCGGAGGTGGCCTCGTCGAAGATCAGGATGGGCGGGTTCTTGAGGATCGCCCGGGCGATGGAGATGCGCTGTTTTTCGCCGCCGGAGAGCTTCAGGCCGCGTTCGCCGACCAGGGTTTCGTACTTGTCGGGCAGCGCCTCCAGGAAGTCGTGGATATGCGCCGCCTTGGCGGCCTGCACGATCTCGGCGCGGGAGGCGCCGATGCGGCCGTAGGCGATGTTGCGTGCGATGGTGTCGTTGAACAGCACCGTGTCCTGGGGCACGATGCCGATGGCTTCGCGCAGGCTGGTTTGCGTGACGTCGCGGATGTCCTGGCCGTCGATCAGGATGCGCCCGCCCGTCACGTCGTAGAAGCGGAACAGCAGCCGCGCCAGCGTCGATTTGCCCGCGCCGCTGCCGCCCACCACCGCCACGGTGCTGCCTGCGGGGACGACGAAGTCCACGTCGTGCAGGATCTGCCGATCGGGCTCGTAGCCGAAATTTACGTGCTCGAAGCGGATCTCGCCCCTTGTCACCACCAGATCCGGCGCCCCCGGACGGTCTTCGATGTCCCGCTTCTCCTTGAGCAGGGCGAACAGTTTTTCGGTATCGGTGAGCGCATCGCGGATCTCGCGGTAGACGAAACCGAGGAAATTCAGCGGCAGGCAGATCTGGATGACGTAGGCGTTCACCAGCACGAGATCGCCGATGGTCATGCTGCCCTGCACGACCCCATGCCCCGCGCACAGCATGACCGCCGCAACACCCAGCGCGATGATGCCGCTCTGGCCGGAGTTCAGGAACGACAGCGAGGTCTGATTGCGCACCGCCGCCTTGGCCCAGACCCGCATGTTGCGATCGTAGCGCCGCGCCTCGTACTGCTCGTTGCCGAAGAACTTCACGGCCTCGAAGTTGATCAGGCTGTCGATGGCGCGCGAGTTGGCCTTGGAATCCATCCGGTTCATGGCGCGACGGTGCACCGTGCGCAGCTCCGTGACGTGCAGCGTGAAGGTTGCGTACAGCGCGAACGTGGCGACGATGATGAGCGAGTAGCGAAGGTCGTAATTGAACAGCAGGACCGCCACCACCATGGCGATTTCCACCAGGGTGGGCACCACGTTGAACAGGGCGAGGCTGAGCAGGAACCCGATGCCGCGGGTGCCGCGCTCCATGTCGCGGGACAGGCCGCCGGTCCGCCGCATCAGATGAAACCGGGGCGACAGCTCGTGCAGATGGCTGAACACGCGCAACGCGATATTGCGGATGGTGTTCTGGGTCACCCGGGCGAACAAGGCATCGCGCAGCTCACTGAACAGGCCGCTGGCGAACCGCAGCAGCGCATACCCGATCAGCAGGAAGACCGGCAGCGTGAGCGCCGCCTGCGGCTGGCTCAGCGCATCGACGATGTGCTTGAGTGCGATCGGGACGGCGACGTTGCTGAGCTTGGCCAGGATCAGCAGCACGATGGCGATGGCGACCCGGTAAGGATACTCCATCAGGTACGGCAGCAGCATGCGCAGCACCCCCCAATGACTCTGGCGGGGCGGCGACTCGTGACGGGAAGGTTTCTGCATGATTCGCTCGAAAGATTGCCGGACTTGCAATCCCTGCCGTTCACACGGCATCCGCCTCCCGCGGATACCCATACTCGGCCGGTGGAGGTTACCGAGCGCGGTTCTCCGCGCCGGTGACGCAGGTCTCAATTCCGGCGCGCGCATAACGGCAAGTAGGCGAGATTCGGTGTTTGGAGCTCCGTCTACGCAAGGCGGCGTCTGCCATCCCTTCACGCCCACAGAGGGAAACCGGGCACTGTAGCCGATGCCGGCGGGCGGCTTGCGCTCCGCCACACCACCGTCCAAGCTCTCTACACGGACTGCGCTGCACGAAACTTCATGGGACCGGATGCCGACATGGACGGTACCTTCGATCCAGCGGTCATCGGCTCGGGGGAGATTATCGGGCCGCTACAATCGGTGCGCTACGCAGCCCGCGGACCGCCATCGTGGAACGTATGGAATGGGGCGGCTGCCGTCTCAACCGCGGCAGTGTATCCAAGAAGGACAAGTATCACACCGCCCGCCTGATCGCCCCACGGCGCCATTTCGCCGGGCGCGGCATACAAGGCGGGCTGACCGGCAGCTTGGCGGAGCGGATATTTGTTGCATGACAAATTCGCCCCAGGGCTGCGCCGTTACAGTATGATCCGTCACGAACCGGCACCATCGCCCCGCACGAGCAGGAATCGCAGATGCAACGCCATGACGGACTGCAGGCCCTGAGCCGCGACCATCACCTTGCCCTCGTCTATGCCAAACGGCTGCAGAGCTACCGGCAGGCCGCGCCATCCTGGCTGGAACAGAACTGGATGGCCGTGCGGCCGTGCCTGCAAGGCTTCTGGGAAAACGCGCTGGCCGGGCATTTCGCCGCCGAGGAGGGGCATCTGCCCTGGGACCGGATCGCGCCGGCCTGGCGGGAACGGTTGCTGCGGGAGCACGCGCTGATCGCGCGGCTCTGGCGCGAAGTAACCGAAGCGGAATCGGCGCCTCTGGAGAGGCTCGTGGAGCTGGGCACCGCGCTGTACGACCATGTGCGCTGGGAGGAGCGCGAACTCTTTCCCGCCATTGAAAGGGCTACCCCGCAAGCGGAACTGGACCTGCTGGAAGCGCGGCTGGCGCATCTGCCCGCGCCCGATCCGCGCTGGCTGCCTCCCAAGGCGGAAACCTCCGGCGCAACGGAGGGTGGGCATCGGCCACTGAAAACGCCTTAGCGACCGGCGAACGGTGGACCGTACCCACCGGCACTACGCTACTGAAGGCGGTCAGGCGCCGGCGATGGTCATGCTCTCGACGAGCCAGGAGCCGGTGCGGATGCTGCTCCGCGTATCCACATCGTTCCCCACCGCCACCACCTGCCGGAACATGTCGCGCAGGTTGCCGGCTATGGTGATTTCCTCCACCGGGTACCGGATCTCGCCGTTCTCCACCCAGAACCCGGCGGCGCCACGCGAATAATCGCCGGTCACGATGCTCACGCCCTGCCCCATCAGCTCCGTCACCAGCAGGCCCGTCCCCATCTCGCGCAACAACCCCGAGAAATCCAGCGTACCCGGTTCGACCGTGAGGTTGTGCACCCCGCCCGCATTGCCCGTGGTCTGCATCCCGAGCCGGCGCGCCGCGTAACTGTCCAGCACATAGCCCTCCAGCCGGCCGTCCCGCACCACGTCGCGCGCCTGCGTCGCCACCCCCTCGTTGTCGAACGGGGCGCTGCCCAGGGCGCGCTTGAGATGCGGCTGCTCATGGATGCGCAGGTACGGCGGAAACACCTGTTTGCCCAGATGATCCAGCAGGAACGAGGCCTTGCGGTACAGGCTGGCCCCGCGGATGGCCCCCACGAAGTGCCCCAGCAGGCCGCGCGCCAACTCCGGCACGAACAGGACCGGCGCTTTGCACGTGGCGAGCTTGCGCCCGCCCAGGCGCCGCACGGTACGCTCCGCCGCGCGCCGGCCCACGGCCGCGGGGCTTTCGAGCCCGGCATGTTCGCGCGCCACGCTGTACCAGTAGTCGCGCTGCATGCGGTCACCCTGCCGGGCCACCACCGTGCAACTGATGCTGTGGCGCGTGCTGGGATAGCCGCCGATGAAGCCGTTGCTGTTGCCGTAGACCCGCAGGCTGCGGTGCGTGGCAACACTGGCCCCCTCGGAATTGGTGATGCGCGCATCCGCTGCCCGCGCCGTGTCTTCGCACTCCCGCGCCAGCTCGATCGCCCGCTCGGCGGTGATGTTCCAGGGATGATCCAGCTCCAGATCGGGAATCTCCCGGGCCAGGCGCTCCGGGTCCGCCAGGCCCGCGCACGCGTCTTCCGCCGTGTAGCGCGCGATGCCGCAGGCCGCGCGCACCGTTTCGCGCACCGCCGCGGGACTGATGTCCGAAGTGCTGGCCGAGCCTTTGCGCTGGCCGAAATACACGGTCACTCCAAGCCCTCGGGCGCGGTGATACTCCAGGGTCTCCACCTCCCCCAGGCGCACCGTCACCGACAGCCCCACATCGAAACTCACCCCCGCCTCGGCGGCGCTCGCCCCCTGCACCTGCGCCTCGGCGAGGATCTCGCGCACCAGCGCCTCCAGGCGCGTTTTGTCCGGCAATGATTCGGGATTTGCGATATCCGACATGAACCTGCTCCTCTGTGAAGACTGGGATTCTACAGGGCATCGACCGCTAACGGCGACTCCGCCGCGCCTCAATTCGCGCGCAGGTGACGGCGGCGGGTGCGCCGCTCGTAGAGCGCGAAACCGAGCGGCCCTACGGCCGCACCCAGGCCGAGGCTGGCGAAGGCAAGGCCCCAGGCGATCGGATTGGCGCCGCCCCCTGCGCTGTCGAGCACGGCACCGAACACCAGCGGGGCAACGAACCCTGCGCCGAATCCCATGAACGAGTGCAACGCCATAGCCGCGCCGCGCCGCTGCGGGTCGGCGGCGGCGATCAGGCCGGCGGTGAGCGCTGCCGAATCGCCCATCACCAACAGAAAGTAGACGCTCACCAGCGCGAACACGACGAGCCACGGCAACGGGGCGGCAAAACCGACCACGAGCGCCATCAAGGCCGAGCCCCGCATGATGTGCGCAATGGTGCGGCGCCGGCCGCCGCGACCCGCAAGTTCGTTGCCCAGGATGCTGGCGATGGGGCCGAGCAGGTTGATGACGGCCGCCGCGGCGGCGGCACTCCATACATGGCTCGCGTCGGTTGCCTGCAGGCTCGCGCTGAAGGCGAGGAAGGCGACCAGCCACGATCGCAGTCCGAACAACTCCCAACAGTGCGCGGCGTAGCCCACGATGTAGCTTGTGGCCGCGCCGTTGCGCAGGACCGGGCGAAAATCGAGCCAGGGTTGCCGCCGGACGGCGCGGGTCGGCGCGGGCGGGAGCACCAGGATGACCAGCACGCCCGCGAGGGCCGGCCCCAGGGCGAGCAGCATGAATGCGGCCTGCCATCCCAATGCCGCCGCAACGGCGCCGGTGAGCAGCAGCGAGGCGCTGGTGCCCAGCCCGAAGCTCGATGTGTAGAAGGCGATGTAGCGGTTACGCCGCCGCCCTTCGATATGGTCCGAGAGGATCCGCAGACCAGGCATGTACGTGCCGGCAAGCCCCGCCCCCGCCAGCACCTGAAACAGGACGGCACTGGCCGCCCCCCGCGCGAACAGCCCGAAGCCGAGGGCGCCGACGGCCGCCAGGAGCGTCGCGAAGAGATAGACGCGGCGGGCGTCGATCCGGTCGGTGATGCTGGTGAGGATCGGCACCGCCACCATGTAGCCGGCGAAGTAGCTGCCGCTGATCAGCCCGGCGGCCGAGTTGCTGATGGACCATGCATCGCGCAGCGTCGGCAGTAGCGCCGGGTAGGCCACCGACGAGGTCATGCTCAGGATCTCGGCGATACACAGCAGCGCCGTGACGCGGACGGGCGACAGCGGATGCAGGGCAGCGGACGATGATCCTGACGGGCGCATTCGGGGCGTGGGCAGAGTGACGGACACGCCCTAAATGTAGGCCGGGGAAGCGGTCTTCGCCCGCCTGCGGATCGCCCTCCGACGCGCGGAGTGGAACCGGCGGCGCCGATCGTCGCCAAATCCCGGGGAGAAAGGGATGGCTCAGCGAGAGGTGCGCAAAGGAGCGCAGAGGGTCCGGGCTGGTCGGCACACCGTCAGTCAAGCCGAACGTGGGGACTGGGCCGGGCGGATCGTCGTCCTGGCGCCGCGCTTCGGGCCTGGTGTCACCCGGTCCGCGTCCCGCCCACGGTCAGGCCGTCCACCCGCAGGGTGGGCTGGCCCACGCCCACCGGCACGCTCTGCCCTTCCTTGCCACAGGTGCCCACGCCGTTGTCGAGGCGCAGGTCGTTGCCCACCATGGTGACGCGGGTGAGCACCTCGGGGCCGCTGCCGATCAGAGTGGCGCCCTTCACCGGCCGCGTGACCTTGCCGTTCTCGATGAGGTAGGCCTCGCTCGCGGAGAACACGAACTTGCCCGAGGTGATGTCCACCTGGCCGCCGCCGAAGTTCACCGCGTACAGCCCGCGCTCCACCGAGGCGATGATCTCTTCCGGGCTGTGCGCGCCGGCCAGCATGTAGGTGTTGGTCATGCGCGGCATGGGCAGATGGGCGTAGGATTCGCGCCGCCCGTTGCCGGTGGAGACGGTGCCCATGAGGCGGGCATTGAGCTTGTCCTGCATGTAGCCCTTGAGGATGCCCCTCTCGATCAGCACGGTGCACTGGGTTGGGGTGCCTTCGTCGTCGATGTTGAGGGAACCACGGCGCCCGGCGAGGGTGCCGTCGTCCACCACCGTGCAGAGCTCGGAGGCCACCCGCTCCCCGATGCGCCCGGCGAAGGCCGAGGTCCCCTTGCGGTTGAAATCGCCCTCCAGGCCGTGACCAATGGCCTCGTGCAGCAGCACGCCGGGCCAGCCCGGCCCGAGCACCACGGTCATGGTACCCGCCGGCGCCTCCTCGGCTTCGAGGTTGACCAGCGCCTGGCGCACCGCCTCCCGGGCGTAGCCCAAGGCCCGCTCATCTTCCAGGAAGAATTCGTATCCGGCCCGGCCGCCGCCGCCCGCCGAGCCCTGCTCGCGCCGCCCGTTGCGCTCGGCGATCACGCTCACGTTCATGCGCACCAGCGGGCGCACGTCGGCGGCCAGGGTGCCGTCGCTCGCCGCCACCAGCACGATGCTGTGGCTCGCAGCCAGGCTCACGATCACCTGGCTGACGCACGGGTCCAGCCGCCGCGCCTCGACATCCACCGCGTGAAGCAGGCGTACCTTCTCCTCCTCGCTCAGGGATTCCACCGGATCGATGGGCAGATACAGGCTGTGCCCGGCGCTCGCCCGCCAGGCCTGGATGGCGCCCTGCCGGCCCGACCGGGCGATGGCGCGCGCCGCCTGGGACGACTGCAACAGGGCCGGCAATACGATCTCGTCGGAGTAGGCGAAGCCGGTCTTCTCGCCGCTGATGGCGCGCACACCGACGCCCTGGTCGATGCTGTGCGAGCCCTGCTTGACGATGCCGTCCTCCAGCACCCAGGACTCGTGGCGGCTCGCCTGGAAGTAAAGGTCCGCCGCATCCACGGCATGCCCCATCAGGTGCTCCAGCACCCGCGCGAGGTCTTTCTGCTCCAGGCCGGCCGGAGCGAGAATCGCCTTGTGCGCAAAATCCAGTGCGGTACTCATTGCCTATCCGGCACTCAGGCCACCCGGCAGCGCAAGCGGCGATGGTCAACGGACGGGAAGGTGCGGCGGATGTTGGCCAGCCGCTTCAGATCGATCGAGGCGGCAACCACGCCCGAACCGCGCGGAAGGCGGTCCAGCACCACCCCCCAGGGATCGACGATCATGCTGTCGCCGTGGGTTTCCCGGCCGTTCACGTGATAACCGCCCTGGGCCGCCGCGATGACGTAACAGAGGTTTTCCACGGCACGCGCCCGCACCAGGATGTCCCAGTGCGCACGGCCGGTGATGGCGGTGAACGCCGCCGGCATGGCGACGATCTCCATCCCTTGGTCCAGCATCTGCCGAAAGAGTTCGGGGAAGCGCAGGTCATAGCAGACCACGAGCCCCAGGCGGCCGAAGGGCGTATCCACCACCACCACCTCGGAGCCGGGCTCGATGGTTTCAGATTCGACATAGTTCTCGCCCGTCTCCGGCAGATGGACGTCGAAGAGGTGGATCTTGTCGTAGCGCGCGACGCGGTTGCCCCGATCGTCGAACAACAGGCAGGCGGCGCGCACCTTACCCGGATCCTGCGCCACCATGGGCACGGTACCGCCCACCAGCCAGACGCCGTGACGGGCGGCCGCCTGGGCCAGGAAACTTTGGATAGGTCCCTCCCCGTCCCGCTCCCGCACCGCCACCTTGTCCTGTTCCGACATGCCCATGAGGGCGAAGTTTTCCGGCAGCACCACCAGCCGGGCGCCGGTCGCCGCCGCCTGGCCGATGAGCCGGTCTGCCTCCAGCAGGTTTGCGTTTATGTTTGGTCCGGATGCCATCTGGATGGCGGCGACAGCGATCATGAACTCGAAACTCCTCCGCGTACTTCCAAATAAACGGCGTCCTCGCGCGGACTATCCGCCGCGATTCCGATATCCTCGGACGACACCCCCAAGGCAACCAGCCACGCCCTCAATTCCTGCGCCCACAGGATGCCTTCCTCACCCGCCGGGTGTCGAATAACGAGATGACCGCGCGGAAGCTGCTTGAGCCGTTGCACGGCGGCCACAAGCGGTTCCAACGTCGACAGAGCATCACCCTGCCGGGGCCGGGCCCATTGCTCGGCCGTTATCAGCAGTTCCTGTTCGACACCAAGGGAAAACCAAGGAAAGAAAAGAGCAGCGAACAGCAGAAGCCTTTTCATAAAACTCAGCATAACATCAAAACCGGCATCCAGGACAAATCAGCGCTCGGGTGAGGGCCAGTCTTCGGCGGCCAGTTGGACACGCTCGACGACCGGCTCGTCCCAGGACCCGGTGACGGTATATTGCACCCGGGCCGCCTGGTTGATCTGGGTGCGGAACAGCTTTTCCACGAGCATCAGGGCAACACCTACCCCGGGCCCTCCAGCCAGGGCCCCGGCCAGGGGCAGGCTGCTCCCGACACGCGGGACCACGGTCACTACCTGATCGTAATCCCGGGTGCCCAGCCCCGTACGCCCCATCACCTCGACATAGGCCGCGGGACCGTCCATGTACAGATCGTGGGTATAGGCGTCCCCGTCGACGATGCGGAAATGACCTTCGATCCGGTCGAAGGCGAAGCCCTTGCCGAGCAGATCCCTGAAATCCAGGCTCAGACGCCGCGGCAGGGCGTGCAGGCTGAACAGGCCGAATACCCGGCCCATGCCGGGATTCACCTCCAGCAACTGGCCTTTGCCGATCCTCATGTACAACTGCCCGTCCAGGCGCGCCAGATCGAACTGGGCCGGCGCCCCTGGCCAGTTGGCGCTGATCTCCATACGGCCCGGGCCGGGACCGTCCACGGCGGCGGCATAGCCCAGCAGCCGCATCGCCTGGGCCAAGTCGGTGCTATCCAGCGTGATCGCGAAGCTGGACGACTGCCGGCCCTGGATCGACGTCCAGTCCCCGTGCGCCACGATCCGCAACGCGGGCGACTGCAACAGGAGCTGCTCCAGGCGGGTTCCGTCCGGCCGGGGCGACATTTTCAGCTCCAGGGCGCCGAGGTCCGATCCTTGATACACCAGACGCTTGCTGGTGACTTGCAAGGGGGGGAGATGTCTGGGATCCGCGCCGCCACCATCACCCGCCTCCGTTCGCGCCGCGCGCAGGTACAGGTGCTCGAAGTCCATGGTTACCGTAGTGCCGCCCGCCGGCCGGTAAGGCACGCGGATGACGCCCGTTGCGTCCGCCCCTTCCACCCGGATCCCCCACGCGGCGGCGTCCCGTTGGGCGACCACCTTCAGGTCTTCGAACGTCCGGCCGAAGCTCTCCAGCCGCCCGATATCGAGCTGCAGAAGGCTCAATTGCCCCGCCAGGGCCGCGCCCTGACCCGCAGCGTCCGGCCTGGCCAGCCAGCCCCGCCAGGCATCCAGGGGCAGATATTCCAGGCGGCCGGTGATCCGCAGTCCGGGGGCGCGCGGCAGCTCCGGCTCGCCTCCCCCGAGGCGCAATTCACCGCGCTGCAGCGCCATGCCGCCAGCGCCCCGCCGCACCTCCAGCACGCCGGCCAGTGATTCACCGTAACGGATGGAGATCACCCGCGCTTCGGCGGCCGTCAACGGCATGCGGATGGTCAGTTCCCGGGGCTGCCCCTGCGGCTTGGCCAGCGGTGCCGGCAGCGGGATGGCGAGGCCCGCGAGATCCGAGCGCAGAACCAGATTCACCGCCGCATTGCGCCACCCTTCGGCGCCAGCCGGCACCCGCAGCCGGGCCTCCCAGGCGGCGCTCCCCCGCAGGCCGGCGGGCAGGCCAATCTGAAACTGCTTGGCCAAGGCCAACAGGTCGGGGCCGGCGATCGTGATATCCGTGGCCGGACGCCCCCGGGCCGCCCCTGCGTCGATGGTATCGACCCGAACACGGATCTTCTGCCCGAACAGGCGGGCGGTCAGGGCCTGCGCCGCGAGCCCGGTGTCGCTGAACCGCAGCGGCCCGTTCACCTGTGTGAACGTGACGTCCCAACGGTCCGCGGCAAGTGTCGCATCGCGAAAGTCCACCTTGCCCGCGATCCGGTGTTTACCGCCTTTGCGCAGGTCCAGGGCGAGGTCGAGATCCAGCAGCGCATTGCCCCCCGCGCGGACCCCTTCCAGATACCCCCCGTACTGCGCGGCCAACGGACCTTCCCTGAGAACCCGCAGCATATCGGACACCGGCCCGCGCACCTGCCCGTCGATCCCCAGCCGGGCGCGGTGCAGATCCGGGATCACCGCCTCGGCCCGCAGCAGGTCCGCGTTGTAGAGCTTGCCGCCCACGGCCTGGATGGCCATGGAGCGGCCGCTGAACACGACTTCCGCCTCAAGTTCCTCAAGCCGCGGCCAGCCCTCCTCGTAATCCAGCACGGCATCCGCGACGGCGAACCGCACCTCGAACTTGCCCGTCCCTCCGTCGAAGGGGAAGTCCTGCGGATGCCCGTGGAACAACAGGGTTCCCGAAGTCACACGCCCGCTCACCAGCGCCCGGTCGAGCCACTTGACCACCTCCGGCGGCATGATGCCGACGGGCAGGTAGCGGTAGGCGTGGGAGGCGTCGCCTTCCTGGAAAGCCGTCTGCATGTCCAGGAAGGGCCGCCCCCCGTCATGGGGAATGGTGAGGGCCATGCGGCTGCGCGTCTTGATGTCAGCGTTGTCCGCCGCCAGCTCGTCGGTGTACAGGCGCCAGCCTTCCTGGCCGCGCTCCCATCCGAGCCTGCCGTACACCCGTGCCGCCTCGATCGCGTGGCGGAACAGGTAGGCCAGCTCGACGCGCACCATGCGGCTGTCGAACATGATGTTGCCGGACGCCTCGTCCGCCTCCAGCGTCCCGCTCAGGCCGCTCACCGCCGGAAACTTCCCCCAGCCGTACCCCCCGACCTGCATGAACCGGGTCCGCACCGCAAATGCGGGCGCTTCGTCTTCGCCCCGGCTCTGGTAGGCAAGGTCCAGATCCCGCAGCTCGCCATACGGCCGCACTTCCGCCAGAATCTCGCGCAACGGCTCCTGGGCAAAGGGCTGCACCAGCGCCACGGCGTCCTCGACGGCGACATAATCGGCCTGCACCCGGGCGGACCCCAGCCGCCCCTCGGCATCGGTCACCGCCGCAACGCTCACCCGGCTCTCCGGCCAGCTCCGCGCGCCCCGCCTCACGACGCAGCGGGTGACGTCGAGCCGCCAGCCGGACGCCTCCCGAGCCCACAGCACCTGCCCCTGAATCTGATCCACGGCGACGGGGGCGTCACCGCTGGAAGCGACCGCCAGGTTGCGGATACCGACGGTGCCTTGCACCTTGACGGGCTGCGCCTCCCGCCAGTCGGTCCACAGCTCGAAATCGGCGGCGCCCGCCATGTGCGCCCCCCCAGGCAAGGCAACGGGCCAGCCCTCCAGCGGAACGTCGGCGCCGACCGCATACAGCTTGCCGACCCAGCCCGCCGGCGCCGCGAGATCGCCCTCGAACTCGAAGACGAACTCGAACCGGCGCTCCTGCCGCGCGGGGAAATTCACCTTGCCGTGCAGCCGATGGCGCGCCCCCTCGTTGTCCAGGACGAGGGCGACGTCGGGGAAACGCAACGGTGGCGCGCCGGTCTGGCGGTCGTGCCACACGATCTCGCTATCCAGCAGGCCCAGCCGCTCCATCCCGAGCAGCCAGCCCGAGGCCCCGGCCGCGTCCCCGCGGGATGCGGTGGTATCCGCCAGATCCACCCCTTGCAGGACCAGGCTGCCGTCCGCGCGGCGCTCGATGGTCAGGCGCGCCCCGACCACCTGCAGGCTGTCAGGCCGGATCTGGGCGGTACGCAGGATGTCGAGCAGACTGATGCCGAGCCGGAGCTCGTCGAGTTCAAGCACGGTCCGCACGCCCTGGCGATCCAGCAGCCGCACCTCCTGCAGCTTGAGCACCGGCCCCAACCCCTGCCAGGCCGCGTCGATGGTCCCGATCCGCACCGGCTGACGGAGCTGGATACTGGCCCACGCCTCCACGTCGCCGCGATATCGATCCGCGAAGGGAAGCAGCAGCCGGGCCAGGCTGAGCAGCACCGCCGCCAGCACCACGAGGGCGGCGAAGGCGTACCAGCAGCCAAGCGCCAGGCGCTGAAGGAAACGAACCATGGAATCCGATCGCTTCACGGCTGGGACGACCTAACGCATGGGACTCCAACAGGAGAATCTCGGAAATTCATGGAAAAACAGCATTCTTCTCACCGCGCGGACAGGCGGCCGCGGATCTTTCGCACGACAGATCCATTGTCACACGAAGCCGTTCCACTACATGAGCACCACGTCATACTGTTCCTGCGTGTACTGGGTTTCCACCTGGAACTTGATGTGCTTGCCGATGAATTCCTCCAGCTCGGCCAGGCTGGTGGACTCCTCGTCCAGCAGCAGATCCACCACCTCCTGCGACGCCAGCACCAACAGTTTCTGCGCCTCGAACTGGCGCGCCTCGCGCAGGATCTCGCGGAATATCTCGTAGCACACCGTCTCCGGCGTCTTCAGCGAGCCGCGTCCGCCGCAGGTGGGGCAGGGCGCGCAGAGCACGTGTTCCAGGCTCTCGCGGGTGCGCTTGCGGGTCATCTCCACCAGCCCCAGGGCCGATACCTGACTGATGGTGCTCTTGGCGTGGTCCTTCTCCAGACTCTTTTCCAGCGCCTTCAGCACCTGGTGCTTGTGCTCCTCCTTGGACATGTCGATGAAGTCGATGATGATGATACCGCCCAGGTTGCGCAGGCGTAGCTGGCGGGCGATGGCCTGGGCGGCCTCCAGATTGGTCTTGAAGATGGTTTCCTCCAGGTTCCGATGCCCCACGTACGCGCCCGTGTTCACGTCGATGGTGGTCATGGCCTCGGTCTGGTCGATGATGAGATAGCCGCCGGACTTGAGCTGCACCTTGCGTTCCAGCGCCTTCTGGATCTCGTCCTCCACGCCGTAGAGGTCGAAGATGGGCCGCCCGCCCGGATAGTACTCGATACGCGGCGCCATCTCGGGGATGAACTTCTGGGCAAACCGCAGCAGCTTCTGGTAGGTCTCGCGGGAATCCACCCGCACCTTCTCCACATCCGCTCCCACGAAGTCGCGCAGGGTGCGCAGCACCAGGGGCAGGTCTTCGTGGACGATGTTGCCGACACCGACCGCGTTCGCGCGCTCCCGGATCGATGCCCACAGCTTGTCCAGGAACAGCATGTCCGCGTGCAAGGCCTCGGCCGTCACCCCTTCCGCCGCGGTGCGTACGATATAGCCGTACTCCCCTCCGACTTCCGCCACCAGCGCCGCGACGATGTCTTTCAAGCGCTGGCGCTCGGCTTCGTCCTCGATCTTCTGCGACACGCCGATGTTGTCGTTGTCCGGCATCAACACCAGGTAGCGTGACGGGATGGTGATGTAGGTGGTGAGGCGCGCGCCCTTGCTGCCCAGAGGATCCTTGATCACCTGCACCAGGATTTCCTGGCCTTCGCGCACCAGTTCCGTGATGACCGGCTCGGTCTTCCGTTTCTCGACCGGCCGCCCGTCCACGTGCAGGGTCGCGATGTCCGAGGCATGGAGGAAGGCCGCTCGGTCCAGACCTATGTCCACGAACGCCGCCTGCATGCCGGGCAGCACGCGGCTGACGCGGCCTTTGTAGATGTTCCCCACCAGCCCGCACCGGCGCGCGCGCTCGATGAACACCTCCTGCAGAACCCCGTTCTCCACGACCGCCACCCGCGTTTCGCGCGGCGTGACGTTCATGAGGATCTCTTCGCTCATGGCCTGTTCTACGATGATTCGGTCTTCCGGACTAACCATAAAAGTTATATAGATTATTGGGTTGTGATTTGCGTACCGTGGGATTACGGGGCACGCCCCGTTCCGGCCGCGCTTCAGTCCAGGGCGAGGACAGGAATCCTGAAATCGCGCAACAACTCGGCGGTTTCATACAGCGGCAGCCCCATCACCCCCGAATAGCTGCCCTCCAGGCGTGAAATGAAAACCGCCGCGCGCCCCTGCACGGCGTAGGCCCCGGCCTTGTCCACGGGCTCGCCCGTGGCCCAATACGCCTCCCGTTCCGCGGCGCTCAGCTCGCGGAAGGTGACGGTACTGACGTTCAGGCGCGACAGCTCCCGTCCCCCCTCCCCCACGACGGCGACGCCGGTCAGCACCTGATGGCTGCACCCGGACAACCGCGCCAGCATGGCGAGGCCGTGCGCCCGGTCGCGCGGCTTGCCCAGGACCTCTCCGTCGATCACCACCGCCGTATCGGCCCCCAGCACGGGCCGCCGCGCTTGCGGTTCCAGCATACGCCAGCCGGCCCGCGCCTTCTCCAGCGCCACCCGCAGAACGTACATCTCGGGCGCTTCGCCGACGTGCTGCCGCTCGTCGAGATCAACGCTCAAAAGCCGATGGGAGATGCCGATCTGCTCCAGCAGCTCGCGCCGGCGCGGGGAGGCGGAGGCAAGATAGATGAAGGCTTCGCTCATGTTCAGGCCCGATGGTAAGGGTGGTTCTGCAACACGCTCCAGGCCCGGTAAAGCTGCTCCGCCACGACGATGCGGACCAGGGGGTGCGGCAGGGTCAGCCGGGAGAGCGACCAGACCTGTGCGGCGCGGCTGCGGCAGGCCGGCGCCAGGCCGTCCGGGCCGCCCACCAGGAGCGCCACGTCGCGTCCGCCCTGCAGCCAATTCCGCAGTTGCCCGGCAAGCTCCAGGGTGGACCACTCGCGGCCCCGCTCGTCCAGGGCCACTATCAGGGCCCCCTTGGGCAGGGCCGCCAGCATCCGTTCTCCCTCCTCCTGAATCGCGCGGGCCGGATCGGAACTCTTGCTGCGCCGGCCCGGCGCGATTTCGATGAGCCGCAGGGCGCATTCCGGCGGCAGACGCCTGGCGTATTCCGCATAACCTTGCTGCACCCAGGCCGGCATGCGCTCGCCGACGGCGATCAGGTGGATGTTCATGTCGGGCCGCTCGTTACGGACGCCATTCGAACCGGGTGCGCGCATCCCGCCGGCCGGCGATGCCAACGCAGGGACGCAAAGACACAAAGGATGCTCATGAGCGAAATACCGGTTCTCGGTTCTTTGAAAACGCCGAACAAGCTGTCATCGCGGGCGCGGCGAGCAATCTTTTCGCTGCAGCCGCCCGAACCGGAGTGGCACAAGATTTCTCCCCGCGATCGAAATGTCCGGAAGAGACAAACAGCGTTTCCCTATCCCCTCTTTGCGCCTTTTGAGCTTCTCCTTCAACTGCCCGCCGACAACTGCTGCACCTGCGCCGCCCGGTCTTCCACCGACCAGAGTTTTTCCAGATTGTAGAAATCCCGCACCTGCGGCAGCATGACATGGACCACCACGTCGCCCAGGTCCACCAGCACCCATTCGCCCTCTCTCTCCCCCTCCACACCGAGCGGGCGGACGCCGGACTCCTTGGCCTTTTCGACCACGTTGTCGGCCAACGCCTTGACGTGGCGGTCGGAGTTGCCGCTGGCGATCACCATGATGTCCGTGACGGAGGTCTTGCCGCGCACGTCCAGCACCTTGACGTCCACCGCCTTCAGGTCATCCAGCGCCGCGACCGCGATCTCTTTCAATTGCTCAGCTTGCATGCAGGGTTCCCCTGGTTGGCGTCAATCGCCCTATAGTACGGACCATCCGGGGCGAGACAACCCCTTCGGCCCGAGCTTGTCATCGATAGATCCCCTCGGTCCGGATCATCTCCCACACCGGGTCCGGCACCAGGTAACGCGGGCTCTTGCCCTGCCGTATCTCTTCCCGGATGCGCGAAGCGGCGATGTCGAGCTGCGTCACCGGCCAGACCAGAATGCAGCCCGCGCTCTGGGCGCGCAATGGGGCCGGGGTGTTCACCCATCGCGCCCGCAGGAGGTCCGCCAGCACCCCGTCCGCGGGAGCGTTCCACCCGGGCCGATCCATGACCACCACGTGGGCGAGCTCGATGAGTTCGGTCCAGCGGCGCCAGGTGGGAAATCCGAGAAAGGCGTCCGCGCCGACGATCAGGCACAGGGGCGTGTCTCCGAACTCGTCCCGCAGCGAATGCAGGGTATCCACGGTGTAGGAAGGGCCGGCGCGCCGCAGTTCCCGCTCGTCGACAACGAAGCCCGGCTGGCCGCGCACCGCCGCCCGCAACATGGCCAGGCGCTGCTCCGGGGTGGCGCCGGGCGTACCGCGGTGCGGGGGGATGCGGCTGGGGATCAGGCGCAGTTCCGAAAGCTCCAGATCCTGGAGCAGTTCGAGGGCTGCGCGGAGGTGGCCATGGTGGACCGGATCGAAGGTGCCGCCGAAGATGCCGATCATATACGGAAGTGACAAGTGGCAAGTAGCAAGCCAGCCTTAGGGTTTCCTTGTAACTTGTTACTTGTCACTGGAGCCTCTGGTAACTTGCCACCTGTTGCTTGCCCCCTTGTCACTACTTACGCACATGCCCGTCGCCGAGGACGACGAACTTCTGCGTGGTCAGGCCCTCCAGCCCCACGGGGCCGCGCGCGTGGAGCTTATCGGTGCTGATGCCGATCTCGGCGCCCAGCCCGTACTCGAAGCCGTCGGCGAAGCGGGTGGAGGCGTTCACCATCACGGAGCTGGAATCCACCTCGCGCAGGAAGCGCCGCGCGCGGGTGATGTCTTCGGTCACGATGGATTCGGTGTGATGCGAGCCGTAGGCGGCGATGTGCTCCATGGCGGCGTCCATGTCGGCCACGACGCGGATCGCCAGGATGGGCCCTAGATATTCGGCGGACCAATCCTCCTCGGTGGCCTCCTTGGCGTCCGGCAGGATGGCCCGGGTGCGGGGGCAGCCGCGCAGTTCCACGCCCGCCTGGCGGTACAGCCCGGCCAGCCGCGGCAGGATGCGCTCGGCGATGCCTTCCGCCACCAGCAGCGTCTCCATGGTATTGCAGGTGCCGTAGCGCTGGCACTTGGCGTTGAACGCCACCGCCTCCGCCTTTTCCAGGTCCGCCCGATCGTCGATGTAGACATGGCAGACGCCATCCAGGTGCTTGATCACCGGCACCAGTGCCTCGTTGCTGATGCGCTCGATCAGCCCCTTGCCGCCGCGCGGCACGATCACGTCCACGTAGTCCTTCATGCGGATCAGAATCCCCACGGCCGCGCGATCCGTAGTATCGATGACCTGCACCGCGTCGGCGGGCAGTCCCGCCTGCAGCAGCCCTGCCCGCACGCAGGCCGCGATGGCGCGGTTGGAATGGAGCGATTCGGAGCCGCCGCGCAGGATGGCGGCGTTGCCCGACTTGAGACACAGGGCGGCGGCATCCGCCGTGACGTTGGGGCGGGATTCGTAAATGATGCCGATCACGCCCAGGGGCACGCGCATGCGGCCCACCTGGATGCCCGAGGGACGGTAATTGAGGTCCGAGATCTGCCCCACGGGATCGGGCAGGGTGGCCACTTGGCGCAGCCCCTCCGCCATGGCCTCGATGCGGGCGGGGGTGAGTTCCAGCCGGTCCAGCATGGCCGCGTCCAGCCCCTTCTCCCTGCCGGCCGCGAGATCCTTGCCGTTGGCGGCGATCAGCTCCTCCCGGGAGCGCTCAATGGCATCGGCAATAGCCAGCAGCGCCGCATCCTTGGCTGCCGTCTCCGCGCGCGCCATGGCGCGTGCCGCCGCACGCGCGCGCCGGCCCACATCCAGCATGTACTCTTCCAGTTGCGAATTCGCCGCTTCGGCTTGTGCACTCATTTTCCGTACCCGTACTTACAAATTTTGGTTCATCAGCGAATCATACCGTCCGAGGAAACAGCTTCAACGCAAAGACAAGAAGGCCTTGGACTGCGCGGGTTGGACTTCTCCGGCTCCGCCACGCTACTCGCTCCGTACGGCAACCTGCCCGGACTGTCGTAATTTTCTCAATAAATTCTTTGCGTCTTTGCGCCTTTGCGTTAAAAGCCCCGCGATCTCCCCCGCCGGAAACTCAGCCCCCTTGCAACGGCTTCGGCAAAGGAACATGCGCCCCGGCGATCCGCATACTCAAGTGTAACAATTCGTCCCAGGGCCTGCCGGGGGCGGCGCCTTTGATGATCCGATCCACGCGAGCGCACTGGCGCAGCAGGGCCTGCCAGCGGGCTGCGTTGTGCCGCTTCAGCCCGGCGCGCACCAGCGGCTTGCGCCGCTCCCACACGCGGTGCTTGGCAAGCAGGGCATCGACCGCCCCGCCCTTTGAAACCTCAAAGGCCATCGCTGCCAGACTGCGCGCCTCGCGGGCGAGCGCCCACAGCACGAGCACGGGGTCCGTGCCCTCCGCCTCCAGGCCCTGGAGAATCCGCACCGCCCGCGGGACGTTGCCCTCCAGTACGCAATCCACCAACCCGTACACGTCGAAGCGCGCGCTGTTGCCCACCGATTCCGCCACCGCCTCCGCGTTCAACGGCCCGGAGCCGTGCAGCAGCGCCAACTTCTCGATCTCCTGGGCCGCCGCCAGCAGGTTGCCCTCCACCCGTTCCGCCAACAGCGCCACGGCGTCCTCGGTGGGGTTGAGACCGCGCTCGCGCAGCCGCCGGGCGATCCAGGCCGGCAACTGCCGCACCTCCACCGGCCAGACCTGGACAATGACGCCGGCCCGGCCCACGGCCTCGAACCACTTGCTCTTCTGCGTGCCCCCGTCGAGCTTGCCGCTGGTGATGAGCAGCACGGCATCGTCCGCCGGGCGCGCGGCATAGGCCTGCAGCGCCTTCGCCCCGGCCTCCGGCAGCTTGCCCGTCCCCAGCCGCAGTTCAATGATGCGCCGGTCGCCGAACAGGGACATGTTGTCGGAGGCAGCCAACAGGGCATTCCAATCGAACCCCGCCTCCACGTTCATGATCTCCCGCTCCCGGTAGCCCTCGGCCCGGGCCTGGGACCGGATGCTGTCGGCGGCCTCCAGCACGAGCAGCGGCTCGTCACCGGCCACCAGATAGAGGGGACTCAGGCCTTTTTTCAGGTGGGCCTGGAGTTGTTCGGGTTTGATCAGCATGGGCTGGGCGACACCACGTGCGGCGCGGACCCGCTACTGCGGGCCGCTGCTGGCGTACCCGGCCTGCAGCCGCCGCAGGATCTGAGCCACCGCCTGTTGCCGCATGTCGCGATACAGCAGGGCCTCTTCTTCCCCTGTTCCCAGGACCGCCGTCTCGTCGAAGATGTAATCCCGGGTCAGGGTGATGGTCTGGGGCGCCACCGTTTCGCGGCCCTCGCGGTCGGTGGCGTTGAAGCTCACCGTGTACTGCAGCTCGTACTCGCGCACCTTGCCGCCGGCGCTGATGGATTGCACGCGGCGGCCGGTGCTCTCTCCGCGGATGCGCAGCACCGCGTCCGCCTCCTTGGGATCGTCCACGATGGAGAGCCCTCCGCTCTGCAGGGCACGGCGCAGGTTCGCCACCAGCTCACTGTAAGGATTGCCCGCTTGTATCGACAGCGTATCGATCGTGGCCGGCAGCTCCGCGCTGCCGCGCAGCCGGAACCCGCAGCCGGGAAGCGCGACGATCGACAGGCAGACGAATGCCAGCAGGAATCCCCTCCACCCCATCACATCCGCCTGGCGTTGTCCGGCCGCAGGCTGCCGCTTCCCCTCAAACAACGATGTTCACCAATTTTCCGGGCACGACGATGATTTTCTTGGGAACCTTGCCTTCGACGAAACGCTGCACGTTCGGCTCGGCCAACGCCGCCCGCTCGGTCTCCTCCCGACTGGCCGTGGCCGACACCGTGACGCGCCCGCGCAGTTTCCCGTTGACCTGCACCACCAGCTCCACCGCATCGCGGGTGAGCGCGTCCGGATCGAAGCGTGGCCAGGGCTCGTCCACCACTGCGCGTTCGTGGCCCAGTTCACGCCACAACACGTGGCAGATGTGCGGCACGATGGGTGAGAGTACCAGCACCAGGGCCTCCAGCGCCTCCTGCATCACGGCCCGCCCCTGCGGCGACGGATCCTCGAACTTGTACAGTTCGTTAATCAGCTCCATCACCGCCGCGATCGCGGTGTTGAAGTTGTAGCGCCGTCCGATATCGTCGCTCGCCTTGGCGATCATCTCGTGGGTGTGGCGGCGCATATCGCGCTGGGCGGGTGTCAGCGTTGGCAAATCCAGCTCGGGCGCCGGCCCGCCGGCCACATGCATCGATACGAGCTTCCACACCCGCCGCAGGAAGCGAAACGCGCCTTCCACGCCCGCGTCCGACCACTCCAGCGACTGCTCCGGCGGCGCGGCGAACATGATGAACAGGCGCACGGTATCGGCACCGAAGCGGTCGATGAGCGCCTGCGGATCCACGCCGTTGTTCTTCGACTTGGACATCTTTTCGATGCCGCCGATCAGGACCGGCTGGCCATCCGCGCGCAACACCGCGCGCACCACGCGCCCTTTCTCGTCGCGCTCCACATCCACGTCCGCGGGGTTGAACCAGTGCTTCTTGCCGCCCGCCTCCTCGCGGTAATAGGTCTCCGCCACCACCATGCCCTGGGTGAGCAGGTTGATGAAGGGCTCATCGCCCTGCACCAGACCTTCGTCACGCATGAGTTTGTGGAAGAAACGCGCATAGAGCAGGTGCAGGATGGCGTGTTCGATGCCGCCGATGTACTGATCCACCGGCAACCAATAGCGGGCGCGCTCGTCCACCATCGCCTGATTTGTGTCAGGCGAGGCGTAGCGCGCGTAATACCAGGAGGACTCCACGAAGGTGTCCATGGTGTCGGTCTCGCGCCGCGCCGCGCCGCCGCACTGCGGGCAGGTGGTTTCGTAGAACTCCGGCATCCGGGCAAGCGGCGAACCCGCGCCCGTGGGCACCACCTCCTCGGGCAGCACCACCGGCAACTGATCGTCCGGCACCGGCACGTCGCCGCACCGGTCGCAATGGATGATGGGGATCGGGCAGCCCCAGTAGCGCTGACGCGAGATGCCCCAGTCGCGCAGGCGGAACTGGGTGCGCGGCTGACCCAGACCTTTGGCCTGCAGGATCTCGGCCATGCGCGCGAAGGCCTGATCGAAATCGAGACCACTGAATTCGCCCGAGTCGAACAGGATGCCGCGTTCGGTATAGGCTGCCTTGAGCGGCAGTTCCAGTTCTCCGTCCACGGGACGGATGACGGCCTTGATGGGCAGGCCGTATTTCGTAGCGAACTCGAAGTCGCGCTCGTCATGGGCCGGCACCGCCATCACCGCGCCTTCGCCGTAGCCCATGAGGACGTAGTTGGCGACCCAGACGGGCAACAGTTCATCGGTGAACGGATGCCTGACGAACAGGCCCGATGCCATGCCTTTCTTTTCCTGGGTGGCGAGTTCGGCCTCCGTCGCGCCGCCTTTCTTGCACTCCTCGATGAAGGCTTGCAGCGCGGGATTGTTCTCCGCCGCCTGCGCCGCCAGCGGGTGTTCCGCCGCCACCGCCACGTAGGTCGCGCCCATGATGGTGTCCGGGCGCGTGGTGAAGACCTTCAGCACGCCTTCGCCCTCGGCATAGGGGAAGTGCATCTCCATGCCCTGGCTCTTGCCGATCCAGTTGCGCTGCATGGTCTTGACCTGCTCGGGCCAGCCGGACAGCGTGTCAAGGCCGGCGAGCAGCTCCTCCGCATAGGCGGTGATGCGGAAGTAGTACATCGGGATCTCGCGCTTCTCCACCAACGCGCCGCTGCGCCAGCCGCGCCCGTCGATCACCTGCTCGTTGGCGAGCACGGTCTGGTCCACCGGGTCCCAGTTGACCACGCCGCTCTTTTTGTAGATGAGCCCCTTCTTGAACAGGCGCGTGAACAGCCACTGCTCCCAGCGGTAGTACTCGGGCCGGCAGGTGGCGATCTCTCGCTCCCAATCGATGCCAAGCCCCAGCGACTTGAGCTGGTTGCGCATGTACTCGATGTTGTCGTAGGTCCAGGCCGCCGGGGCGACGTTGTTCTTCATCGCCGCGTTTTCTGCGGGCAGCCCGAAGGCATCCCAGCCCATGGGCTGGAGGACGTTCTTGCCCTGCATGCGCTGATAACGGGCGATCACGTCGCCGATGGTGTAGTTGCGCACGTGCCCCATGTGCAGGCGCCCGCTGGGATACGGGAACATGGACAGGCAGTAGTACTTCTCTTTGCCCGCCTGTTCCCGCGCCCGGAAGGTATTCATACGGTCCCAGTATGCCTGGGCCTCGGCCTCGATCTGCTGTGGATTGTAGAACTCGTCCATCGCTGTATTTCGCGGGAAGGGAAAAGTGGAAGGATACCGTAGCGGCCATACGCGGAACAACAAAAGCGGGCAACGGCCCGGTCCCGGAACCGGTGACGCAGCCACCACCCACGCCCGGCTTTCCGGCCCCGCACTCTTGGTACAAACTATATGCTCCCCGTCCCATGAGATCAGGCAACGCCATGAGCAATCAAACAGAACCACGCAACCCGCAGGACAAACTCATCCAGGCCTACGATCGCATGATGGAGCGCGTGCGCGCGGCCATCGACGAAGCGGAAAAAACCGCCCTCCCGATCCTGCAGCAGGGCATCGAGACCGCCAAGGAGAAGGCGGTGGAACTGGGCGAACTGACGCGCGAGGAGGCGGAGCGAATCGGCGACTACCTGCGGCGCGATCTGCGTGACGCCGCCGAACACCTGGTGCGCACGGGCAATGACCTGCGGGATTGGCTGCGGTTCGACCTGAGCTTGATCGAAAATCACCTGTGGGAGATGTTCTCCCGGGCGGTGGACCGGACACGGATAGAACTGGCGCAACTGCAAGGCCACGCCCCGGTCGTCCGTGAATACCGCACGGGCGAGATCACGGGCATCGGCACGCTGGTATGCATCGGCTGCGGCCAGTTGGTCCATTTCCACGCCACCAGCCGGATCCCGCCGTGCCCCAAGTGCCACGGCTCGACCTTCGTGCGCGCAACCGGGGAGTGACTCAGGTATCCGAAACGGCGGATCCGGAGTCCGCCCCCTGGGTGCGGGTCCGCCCGGCCCGCATCCTCATCCCCAGGAAGGCAAGACCGAGCGCCCCCACCGTCCCCACCACCACCGGCAGGTTCCCCCAGAGAACGTACGGTGTCGTGCCCTGCATGGCCTGGACCGTCCCGGTCAGGACGTGGGCGCGAAACTGCGGCGCGCTGGCCTGCACCTTGCCATCCGGGCCGATGATCGCGGAGATCCCGGTATTGGTCGCCCGGAGCAGGTAACGCCCGCCCTCCAGGGCGCGCATACGGGCCATCTGCAGATGCTGATGGGGGGCCAGGGAATCGCCGAACCAGGCATCATTGCTGACGTTGACCAGCAGGTCCGCGGCCGGCAGGCTGCGGATGATCTCCTCGCCGAAGGCCGCCTCGTAACAGATCGAAGCGCCGATCTTGAAGGATGCCGCCTCCAGCGGCGGCTGGCCCAGTTCGCCGGAGCTGAAATCGGACATGGGCACCACGAAAAATCCCTGTATCGCGCTCAATACGGTCCGCATCGGGAAGTACTCCCCGAACGGAACCAGGTGATGTTTCACGTAGATACCCTGCCGGGACCCGAGGCTGATGACGCTGTTGTAATACCGGTCGTTGTAGAAATCGTACACCGGAATGCCGAGCACCAGATCGGTCCCGTGGGACCGGGCCTCCTGTTCGAACTCCGCCAGATATTCGGCTACCTCGTGATAAAAAGCCGGCACCGCCGTCTCCGGCCAGATCACCAGGTCGCTGTCCCAGTGCTGGCTCGTCAGGTCGCGATACAGGTCCATGGTGGGCCGTAACTGCTCCGGCTCCCACTTCATGTCCTGGGTGACGTTGCCCTGCACCAGGCTCACCCGCACCTCGGGCCCCTGCGGCTGCACCCAGTGCACGTGGCCCAGCGCCCAGCCCAAGCCCCACAGCACGACCAAAGCCACCACCGCCCGGAACCGGCGCCCGCCGTAACCCAGGATGACCAGCACCAACCCCGCGCTGAACGCCAGCGCCCAGCCCACTCCGTACACGCCCAGCAGCGGCGCGAGCCCCGCCAGGGGGCTGTCGATCTGGCCGTAACCGAGATTGAGCCAGGGAAAGCCGGTCAGGAACCAGCCCCGCACCCATTCCGCCAGCGTCCATCCTGCAGGCAGCACCACCAGCAGCTTGGCCATGCCCGGCGCGGGGAAAAAGCGGGTGACGAGATAGCCGAGAAGCGCGGGGAAAAGGGCGAATCCGGCCACGAACAGGGCCGTGATGGGCATCGCGGCGGCGGGGGGGATGTTGCCGAAATAGTGGAGGCTGACATACACCCAGGAGGTGCCGACGCCGAACATGCCAAGACCGAACAACCAGCCGCGCCACAGGGCCCGCCGCGGCGATGGCGAATCCAGCCAGAGCGCGAACAGCAGCCCCAGCGCGGCCACGGCGACGAAATACCAGCCGAACGGCGCGAAGGCCAGGGGAAGGGCTGCGCCCGCAAGCAATGCCAGCATATCCCCGACCCAGGGCCTGCATGCGGCAAGGCCGGGCAATCTCTGCGAATCGGACACGAACCTGCCTTTCATGCCCGGACACCGCGCCCGGGCTTCCCTATCAACTTAGCCTGCCGGGCTCCGGGCTGCCCAGGTCCGCGCCTTCGGCATCGCTGCCGTTCACGACGGTCACCTGCAACAGATGGATACGCCGGTTGTCGGCCCGGATGACTTTGAAACGGAAACGGCCGATGGTGATCGTCTCGCCCCGCTTGGGCAGATAGCCGAAACCGTTCAGCACCAGACCGCCGATCGTATCGAACTCCTCATCGCTGAAATCGGTGCCGAAGTGCTCGTTGAAGTCCTGGATGGGGGTCAGCGCCTTGATGGTATAGCGGCCATCATCGTGTCTCAGGACGAACATCCCTTCCTCGATGTCGTGCTCGTCCTCGATCTCGCCGACGATCTGCTCCAGCACATCCTCGATGGTCACGATGCCGGCCACCCCGCCGTACTCGTCCACCACGATAGCCAGGTGATTACGGCTCGCGCGGAACTCCTTCAACAGCACGTTGAGGCGCTTGCTCTCGGGGATGAACACCGCCGGACGCAGGAGCTCGCGCACGTCAAAGGAGCCGTTGTTGCGAGACTCCGCGAAGTAGCGCAGCAGGTCCTTGGCCAGGAGGATACCCACCACTTCGTCGCGGCTTTCGCCGATCACGGGAAAGCGGGAGTGCCCGGACTGGATGACCTCCGGCAGCCACTCCTCCGGAGACCCGTCCCGGTCCAGCACCACCATCTGCGAGCGGGGGATCATTACATCCCGCACCTGCATCTCGGATACCTGCAGCACGCCCTCGATCATGGCCAGGGCGTCGGCATCCAACAGGTTGCGGCGCTGCGCGTCGCGCAGCAGGTCCACGAGTTGTTCCCGGTCCCGGGGCTCGCCCAGCAGGAGGCTCAGACGATCGAGCCAGGAGCGTTGCCCGGAACCGTTGGTACTAGGTCGATCTTCGTTCATACAGGGTTCATTTCTCCATAAGGATCCGGATAGCCCAGCTTTGCCAGGATTTCCCTCTCCAGGCCTTCCATGACACGGGCCTGATCATCGTCCAGATGATCGTAACCAAGCAGGTGCAATACGCCATGCACCGTCATATGCGCCCAATGGGCGCGCCCCTCCTTGCCCTGTTCGAGCGCCTCCCGCGCCACCACCGGGGCACAGATCACGATATCGCCCAGGAGCGGCACCTCCAGCCCGGCAGGCATCTCGAACGGGAAAGACAATACGTTGGTAGGGCCTTTCTTGCGACGGTAGGTCTCGTTGAGTTCGGCACTCTCGTCCGCGTCCACCACCCGCACCACCACCTCCGCCCGCTTGCGCCGCCCGGCGAGAACGGCCGCCACCCAGCGCCTGAAACTCTGCGGCGCAGGCACCCCACGCCGGGGCAAGGCGTACTGCACCGTCACGCGCACGCTCATCGCTTCTGCGCGGCGGCCCCGCCCTTCTCGCCATACGTCTCATACGCAGTGACAATACGTTGCACCAGCGGATGGCGCACCACGTCGCGGGCATTGAAAAAGGTGAAGCTGATGCCCTCCACGTTCTTCAGCACCTCGATCACGTGGCGCAGCCCCGATTCGCGCTCCCGTGGCAGGTCGATCTGGGTCACGTCGCCCGTCACCACCGCGGTGGAGCCGAACCCGATGCGGGTGAGGAACATCTTCATCTGCTCGATCGTGGTGTTCTGCGCCTCGTCGAGGATGATGAAGGACTCGTTCAGGGTGCGACCGCGCATGAAGGCGAGCGGCGCCACCTCGATCACGTTGCGCTCGATGAATTTGGCGACCCGCTCAAATCCGAGCATGTCGTACAGCGCATCGTAGATCGGCCGCAGGTAGGGATCGATCTTCTGGGCGATGTCGCCCGGCAGGAAGCCGAGGCGTTCGCCCGCCTCCACCGCCGGGCGCACCAGGACCAGCCGGCGCACCTGTTCGTGCTCCAGGGCCTGCACGGCGCTCGCCACCGCCAGATAGGTCTTGCCGGTGCCGGCGGGACCGATTCCGAAGCTGAGGTCGTGGGTCTGCATATTGCGCAGATAGCGCTGCTGGTTGGGGCCGCGCCCCGTGATGATGCCGCGCCGAGTCCGGATAACGACCTCTTCCTCCCCCTGTTCGTCGCCCTTTACCAGGGCATCCACGCCGGATTGCTGCAGAAACAGGTGCACCTGCGGCGGATTGAGGGATTCGTTCCGGGTGATGGCGTACAGGCCTTTCAGCACCTCGCCCGTGGCGCGCACCGCCTCCGGGTCTCCGATCACGCGGAAGATATTGCCGCGGCTGTTGATTTCAACCCCGAGACGCCGTTCCACCTGGCGCAGGTGTTCGTCGAACTGTCCGCACAGGTTGGCCAGGCGTTGGTTGTCGGCGGGTTCCAGGACAAGATCGATGGATACTGGATGGGCGTCCAAATTGCGAACGGTCGATGTAGCAGTTTTCAAAGTCACTTAGGCAATACCGCGGAAAGCGGGTTCCTCTTCGATAGCCACGATTTCACCCCGCAACGAGTTGGGCAAGGCCTCGTTGATCCGGACCTGGACGAATCGGCCGATCAGGTCATGCGTGCCAGGAAAGTTCACTACCCTGTTGTTTTCCGTGCGTCCCGCCAAGGCCGCGGCGGACTTGCGCGACGGCCCTTCCACCAGGACCCGCTGCACGCTGCCCACCATACGGCGGCTGATCTTCTGGGCCATGTCGTTGATGCGCTGCTGCAGAATGGCGAGCCGCTTCTGCTTCACCTCGTGCGGCACGTCGTCCGGATAGTCCGCCGCCGGCGTGCCGGGCCGCGGACTGTAAATGAAACTGAACGAGTGGTCGAACCCGACCTCCTCGATGAGGTCCATGGTGGCCTGGAAGTCCGCGTCCGTCTCGCCGGGAAATCCCACGATGAAATCCGAGGAGAGGCTGAGATCGGGCCGCACCGCCCGCAGGCGGCGCACCTTGTCCTTGTACTCTTCCACCGTATGCCCGCGCTTCATGAGCGCCAGGATGCGATCCGACCCGCTCTGGACGGGCAGATGCAGGTGGCTGACCAGCTTGGGCACTTCTCCATAGACCTGAATCAGGCTGTCCGACAGCTCGATGGGATGGGAGGTGGTGTAACGGATCCGCTCGATGCCGTCGATGGCCGCCACGTACGTGATCAGCAGGGCCAGATCGGCGATGCCGCCGTCGAACATCGGCCCGCGATAGGCATTCACGTTCTGCCCCAGCAGCGTCACCTCGTGCACGCCCTGGGCGGCCAGGGTCGCCACCTCGGCGATGACGTCATCCAGCGGCCGGCTCACCTCTTCACCACGAGTATAGGGCACGATGCAGTAGGTGCAGTACTTGCTGCAGCCCTCCATGACCGAGACGTAGGCCGTGGCGCCCTCCGCCCGCGGGGGAGGCAGGTTGTCGAACTTCTCGATCTCGGGAAACGTAACGTCCACCGCCGGCGCGTTTCTGCGCTGCACGTAATCCAGCATCTGCGGCAGCCGATGCAGGGTCTGCGGCCCGAACACGATGTCCACGAACGGCGCACGCTGGCGCAACGCCACGCCCTCCTGGCTCGCTACGCAGCCGCCTACCCCGATCACGAGGTCCGGACGCGCCTCCTTCCACTCACGCCACATCCCGAGCTGCGAAAACACCTTCTCCTGGGCCTTCTCGCGCACCGAGCAGGTGTTGAGCAGGAGGACATCCGCCTCCTCCGGGTTGTCGGTCTTTTCCAGGCCGTGGGATGCCCCGAGCACCTCCGCCATCTTGGCGGAATCGTACTCGTTCATCTGGCATCCGAAGGTCTTGATGTACAGCTTGCGCGACATAGCAACTCTAAGGAAAAAACTACCCTACAACGATCCGGAGAGCCGTTCCAGAGCCCTCGACACCGAGGCCCCGCGACGACATGTCCAAATCCAGGTCAGGCACGTGATATGAAGAGAAAAGCCTCGTGAAACCGTACGCCAGGACCGGCGCCTCCGGAAAGAGCATTGCCCCGGCGCTGGCGGGGCTGCCAGCCAACCGGAACACAAGGTGTGCGTATCAGGCATATGGCGGCTCTGCCGGCTTTTTTCAAGCCACAACCTGCGCCGGGCTCCAAAATCCCGGCACGCGGCGGAACCGATCAACCGCTTCGCGCCGCCACTGGGCCTCAGAACGGAATATCATCGTCAAAGTCGGCCATTCCCCTGTCAGGGACGGGCTCCGAGGAGGGGCGATACGAAGAGGCCGTATCCTGGGCGTAGGAACCGCCCCCCGGACGGCTGCCCAGCATCTGCATCTCGTTGGCGATGATCTCGGTGGTATAGCGGTCCTGGCCGTTCTTGTCCTGCCACTTGCGGGTGCGCAGGCTGCCTTCCACGTAGACCTGCATGCCCTTCTTCAGGTACTCGCCGGCAATCTCCGCCAGGCGGCCGAAAAACACCACATTGTGCCATTCGGTCCGCTCCTGCTGGTCCCCGCTCTGCTTGTCCTTCCACTGCTCGCTGGTCGCAAGCGTGACATTGGCAACGGCCGATCCGCTCGGCATATAACGGACCTCCGGATCACGGCCCAGGTTGCCGATCAGAATCACTTTGTTGACGCCTCGTGCCATAGGGAAACTCCTTAACCTTTGAATCTTGCGATATAGCGGGATTAGACCACGGCGCCCGCGCAATCTCTCATACTACTCCTATACCGCCGAAAACACACGCAGCGCCTGCTCATCCAGGGCATGGCGATCCACCTTCAGGTAGGCGACCCCCTCGCCGGCGACAACCGTAGCCTCCGCCACCCCGCGCACCTGGGTAAGGCGCGCCGCCAAGGCCTGCGCCTCCTCTTCGCTGACCCGCCCTACCTTGAGCAGATAACTGCTCAGATAACGCGGATTTTTCATGCTCGACGCCACGAAAAACCAGACCATGGCGCCACCGGCACAGAACAGGAACACGCCCTGGAAACCGTACACCCCATATAGCCATCCGCCCGCCACGCCCCCGATGAACGCCCCGAAGAACTGGGAGGTGGAGTACACCCCCATGGCGGTACCCTTGCTGGCGGGTGGAGCGATCTTGGACACCAGCGACGGCAGGCTTGCCTCCAGCAGGTTGAATGCCGTGTAGAACGCGAACAGCATGACGACGATGCCGATCAACCCCTGATGGAACCAGGCAAGCCCGAATTCGGACAGCCCCAATACAATTATTGCCCCAAGAAACACCTGTTTCATCCGACGCTGCCGTTCCGCCACGATAATGAAGGGAATCATGGCCGCCAGAGACAGGACCATCACCGGCAGATAGACATGCCAGTGGTGCGCGGCAGGCAGCCCCGCCTCATCCTGCAATACCAAGGGCAGGGCCACGAAGCTGGCGGTGAGGATCATGTGCAGCACCAGGATGCCGAAATCCAGACGCAGCAACTGCCCGTTGGACAATACCCCTTTGATGAGCGCCGGTACCGGCTCGGCATCCCGATGGCAATGGCTATGCACCGGCTCCGGCACCACCCAGTACACCACCATGATTCCGACCAGTGCGAGCACCGCTGTCGTCCAGAAGATGCCCGGCACCCCGATCCAGCTATTCAGGACCGGTCCCGCCACCAGGGCCGTGGCGAACGATATGCCGATGCTGGCGCCGATCACGGCCATGATCTTGGTGCGGTGCTCTTCGCGCGAGAGATCGGCGGCCAGCGCCATGACCGCCGCCGCAATCGCTCCCGCCCCCTGCAGGATGCGACCGATAATGACCCCGTCAATGGTGGTGGACCACGCCGCGACGGCGCTGCCCAGCGCGAACAGGCCCAGCCCCGCCGCAATCACGCGCTTGCGACCGAACCGGTCGGACAACATGCCGAAGGGGATCTGGAAAATCGCTTGGGTAAGGCCATAAGCACCGATCGCAAGCCCGATGCGGGTAGGGGTCACCCCCTCCAGTTGCTGGGCATAGAGGGCAAACACCGGCAGAATCAGAAACAGCCCCCACATACGCAAGAAAAAGATCCCCGCCAACGAAACTGCCGTGCGTATTTCGGTGGGACTCATCTTGCTGAACTGGGTAGTCTGTCCCCGCATTCTGTTGTTATCTCTCTTTGCGTCGTAAAGGCCAAGCGGCGTATATTAGCAGGTTCCCTTTGACGCGAAAAACGGCATGGATACGATCCAAATCCGCGGTGCGCGTACGCACAACCTGCAGAACATCGACCTGGATCTGCCCCGCGACAAGCTGGTGGTGATTACGGGTCTTTCGGGCTCGGGCAAGTCTTCGCTGGCCTTCGATACGATCTACGCGGAAGGCCGGCGCCGTTACGTGGAGTCGCTCTCGGCCTATGCGCGGCAGTTCCTCTCCATGATGGAAAAGCCGGACGTGGACCACATCGAAGGACTGTCCCCCGCGATCGCCATCGAACAGAAATCCACTTCGCACAACCCCCGCTCCACCGTCGGCACCATCACCGAGATCTACGACTACCTGCGGTTGCTGTACGCCCGCAGCGGGACCCCGCAGTGTCCGGAACACGGCGTCGTGCTGGAGGCGCAAACGGTCAGCCAGATGGTCGACCAGGTGCTAGCACTGC
>JBAYZB010000011.1:0-34485 GCA_041672765.1 Gammaproteobacteria bacterium
TCTGTCATTGGTTTTCCTTCTTGTTAGTCATAGATGACCAGTTACACAGTTATTTGTACACCCTCATTAGAACCAGGGACTTGTGCGGAGGTTGTTTTTTCGACTCGATCACACAGCAATCCCGAAGGAGTGGTCAGCGTTCAAACAGATTGCGCGAGCAAAAAAAGGCGGCCGATCGGCCGCCTTTTTTTGTATCCTTACCGAGCGCTCCTGCTCGAATCACGTCCTCTGTGAATATTCCCTTCAACCCTTCCCGTAGCACGTCCCTGAACCCTTTATATAGTCGATTTTTTGGCCTTTTCAAGACTAGGGATATCCCTAATACGCGTCAAAAATACGACTCTCGATTTGAGCCTTCAAAAGATATCTTTGAAACTTCCAGAACTTATATAACCGCAGATTCAAGCTTACCGATTATTTCCAAACCAATAATCCACGCTTTTCTTACAATAAAATCAGAAATTTCTTACACGCCACAACGCTAGAGGAGAGCGACATCCTTCTGTCTCGATGGATTGGAAACCAGTTGAATGGAAGCAACACGCCCATATATTTTATGAATCTCTAATATATGTCCGGTATAGAACCATGAGCGATTCACCTTACATATTCGACGTCACCGATAGCGATTTCACCGTCAAGGTCCTGGAAAACTCCTATAAGGTCCCGGTACTGGTGGACTTTTGGGCGGAATGGTGCGGCCCCTGCAAGATGCTCATGCCCTTGCTGGCCAAACTGGCGGACGACTATCAGGGCAAATTCCTGTTGGCGAAGGTCAACACGGACGAGCAGGGTGCGCTGGCCGCGCAGTTCAATATCCGTAGCATCCCGACGGTAAAAATATTCAAGAACGGCCAGATCGTGGAAGAGATGCTGGGGGCGCAGCCGGAGTCGGTCATCCGCGGTCTCATCGAGCGCCACATCGTACGGGAATCGGACCATCTGCGGGCCAGCGCGGAAGCGGCTTATCAGGCCGGCGACGCGGCCCAGGCACTGGCATTGCTCGAACAAGCCGCCCGGATGGACCCGGACAACCACCGGGTACATCTCGATCGCGCCAGGATCCTGTTGGAACAGGATAAAGTGGATCAGGCGGAAAGCCTTTTGAACGCCCTGCCTCGGGAAGTGCGCGAAGATGCCGAGGCCAGTGCGCTGCTGGGACGTGTGGAGTTTGCGCGTAGCGCGGCGGGAGCGCCGGATATCGCAACACTGGAGAGCATGGTTGCAACCCAGCCGAACGACAGTGAGGCCCGTTATCGGCTCGCTGCGCGCAAGGTGCTTGCGGGTGACTACGAAGGGGCCTTGGAGCAACTGTTGGAGATCCTGCAGCGCGACCGCGGCTTCCGCGACGGTGCCGCACGCAAGGCCATGCTGACCATATTCAATCTGCTGGAAGGCAAAGGCGAGCTGGTCACGCGCTATCGCAGCCGGATGTTCAACGCCCTGCACTGACTCCGAACCGGCAGCCCCGGGCCCGGCCTCAACCGGCCCCGGGGCTTTCATCCCGCTAAGGCGACCAGCCGTTCTGTGCCGGCAAGCCCGCGGAGTTCCTAGCGTTTCTCTTCAATAATCCGGGCGATCCGGTCTGCCGGCACATAGCCCGGCAGGATCCGGCCATCATCCAGCACGATGGTCGGCGTGCCGGTGATGCCCAGCATCTCTCCCATCTCCATGTGCATTTCGATGGGAGTGTCGCATGTCTTCTTCTCGATCTCGTTGCCCGACTTCACCTGCGTCATGGCATCGTTGCGGTCTTTCGCGCACCATATCGACACCGACTTGTCGTAAGTCACCGAACCCTTGCCGGCCCTTGGAAACAGCAGATACCGGACCTTGATGCCCTGGCGGTTGTATTCCGCCATCTCGTTGTGCAGCTTGCGGCAGTAGGGGCAGTCCGGATCGGTGAATACCGTGATCGTATGCTTGGCGGCCCCCTTGGGCGCGAACACCACCATGTTCTTCTCGCCGATATCGTTCACCGCCTGCACACGCACCGCTGCGCGTCGTGGCTCGCTGATGTCCGTGCGTGCCTGGAAATCGATCAGGTTGCCCTGCAGGACGTAGCGGCCGTCCCCCGTCATGTAGAAGAGCTGCGGTCCGAACACCACTTCATAGAGCCCCGCGATCGGTGTGGGAGTGATGCTGTCCGGCTTGGCGCCCGGGATGAACTGCTCCAGGGTCTTACGCAGCTCGGCCGTAGCGTCGTCGGCCTTCTCTTCCGCAAAACCGAGATTACAGGTGAACGCGAACGACAGGAACAGCGCAAGGAACGTCGATTTCTTAAGCATGCTTTTACTCTCTGAAAGGCAGGGAATGGTGAATTCGCAGGGAACTGGTCAGACGGCGGATCACAAGATCTTAATATTCCAGAACATGAAAAGCATTCTAACAGATTCTCATGGCTTGGCTCAGTCTTGGTCGCAAACACCTACGGCCGCAGCGCGGCACTCGTCATATCTATGATCTATTTGATTTTTCAGCCCCGCGGGTGGTGTTTGGCGTGCAGCGTTTTCAACCGCTCCCGCGCCACATGGGTATAGATCTGGGTGGTGGAGAGATCGCTGTGGCCGAGCAGCAGTTGCACCACGCGCAGATCGGCCCCGTGATTAAGCAGATGTGTGGCAAAGGCATGGCGCAGAGTATGGGGCGAAAGGGATTTGGTGATGCCCGCCTTCCGGGCATAGCGTTTGATCAGGACCCAGAAAGCCTGGCGAGTCATGGCGGTGCCGCGCTGGGTCGGGAACAGCGCATCGCACAACTGCCCGCGCAACAGCAGCGGTCGTGCCTCCCGAAGGTAACGCTCCAGCCAGCCCAGAGCCTCCTCGCCGAAGGGGACCAGGCGCTCCTTGCTGCCCTTGCCCGTGATGCGCACCACGCCCTGGCGCAGATTCACCTGATCCAGGGTCAGATGCACCAGCTCCGAAACCCGCAGTCCCGTGGCGTACAGAATTTCGAGCATCGTGCGGTCCCGCAATCCCAACAAGTCGCCCGTGTCCGGCGCGGCGAGCAAGGCCTCCACCTCCGCCTCCGTGAGCGACTTGGGAAGCGCGCGGCCCAGCTTCGGCGCATCGATGCGCGCGGTCGGATCGGCGTCGATCCGGCCCTGTCTGACGAGCTGGCGGTAGAACTGCCGCATGCTGGACAGAAACCGGGCCGTGGAGCGGGGCCGTGCGCCCTGCCTGACCCGAAAGGCCAGATAGTCGAGCAGTTCGTCCCGTTGCGCAGCGAGCAAACTGCTGCCGCGCCCCGCGAGCCAGGTTGCCAGCCCCTGCAGATCGACCCGGTAGGCGGACAGGGTGTTTTCGCTCAGCCCCCGCTCCACCCACAGGGTGTCGATAAAGGCCTCGATGAGTTTCTGGTCTTCCTCGGTCGGCGCGATGTCGGTCCGCAAGGACACGTCCTGCCGCTGCAACGGATCCATGCCCTACTCGCGGCCCGCCCCCTTTTTCGCCATCGCGTCCATGAAGGGCGTGAGCAACTCCATCGGGAGCGGAAACACGATGGTCGAGCTCTTCTCTGACGAGATGGCGTTCAGCGTTTCAAGGTAACGCAGTTGCAGCGCCTGCGGCTGTGCGGCCAGGATGTGCGCCGCCTGGGTCAGCTTCTCCGCCGCCTGCAACTCGCCTTCCGCGTGGATCACCTTGGCGCGGCGCTCGCGTTCCGCCTCGGCTTGGCGGGCGATGGCGCGCACCATGCTTTCGTTCAGGTCCACGTGCTTGATCTCCACGTTGCTCACCTTGATGCCCCAGGCATCCGTCTGCTGGTCCAGGATCTGCTGGATGTCGGCGTTGAGCTTGTCGCGCTCCGCCAGCATCTCGTCCAGATCGTGCCGGCCGAGCACCGAGCGCAGCGTGGTCTGGGCGAGCTGGCTGGTGGCCGCGTAATAATCCTCCACCTGGATCACCGCCCGTTGCGGATCGATGACCCGGAAGTAGATCACGGCGTTGACCTTGACCGAGACGTTGTCGCGCGAAATCACGTCCTGGCTCGGCACGTCCATCACGATGGTGCGCAGATCCACCCGCACCATCTGCTGGATGCCCGGGATGATGATGACGAGCCCGGGTCCCTTCACCTTGTAAAAGCGCCCGAGCAAAAAGACCACGCCCCGCTCGTATTCGCGCAACACGCGGAACGCCGAGGCCAACAGCAGGATGATTGCGGCCAGGACGACAGTGGTGGCAAGCGGCATGTTATTTTTCCTCCTTCGGTTCCACGTTCAAAATCAGGCCTTCCACACCCACGACCCGGACCTGCTGGCCGCGCCTGACCGGCACCCTTGACCGGGCACTCCAGTTCTCACCGCGGATGAAGATACGCCCCACCCCCTCGAAATCCTCCAGCGCCTCCCCGGTCCCGCCCAACAATTGTTCCTGGCCCGTCACGACCGGGCGCGATCGCGCGCGCAAAGCCATGCCGACCACGCCGAGGAAGAACGCGGCGGTCACAAGGGCTACCGAGCCGATCAGCCACAGGGAGACGGTGAAAGTGCCGCCCTCCGTATCGAACAGGATCACCGACCCGATGACGAATGCCGCCACCCCGCCAATGCCCAGGATGCCGAAGCTCGGCACGAAGATTTCCGCCACGATGAACATGAGCCCGAGCAGGATCAGGGCCATGCCGGCGTAGTTGACCGGCAGCACCTGAAACGAGAACAGCGCGAGGATCAGGGAGATGGCCCCCAGCACGCCCGGCAGCACGAAGCCGGGATTGGCCAGCTCGAAGAACAGGCCGTAGATACCGAGCAGCATCAGGATGTAGGCCACGTTGGGATCGGTGATGATGCTGAGCAGCCGGGTGCGCCAATCGGGCTCGATGGTCACCACGTTCAGGTCCGCGGTCTGCAGCGTCCGATCCCTGCCCTGCACGCGGACGGTGCGTCCGTCTATCGCGTCCAGCAACAGCGGCACGCTGGCCGCCACCACATCGATGACGTTTTCCTTCAACGCCTCTTCCGCCGACAGGCTCGCCGCCTCCCGCACCGCCTTCTCGGCCCAGTCCGCGTTGCGCCCCCGCATCTGGGCCAGGCCGCGGATATAGGCCACCGCGTCGTTGACGATCTTGCGGTCCATGGCGCTTTCGCCCCGAGGCGCCGCGGGCCGCTCGTCCTTCTTGGCGTCCTTCGCCCGATCTTCGGCCTTGCCGTCTTCCCGGTCGCCTTCATCTCCCGGCGCCGGAAATCCCCCGCCGCCGATCTGGACCGGCGTCGCCGCCCCCAGGTTCGTGGCGGGCGCCATCGCGGCGATGTGGCTGGCATACAGGATGTACGTCCCGGCGCTGGCGGCGCGCGCGCCGCCGGGAGCGACGTAGGTGACGACGGGGACGGGCGAGGCAAGGATTTCGCGGATGATGTCGCGCATGGCCGCATCGAGTCCGCCCGGCGTGTCCATGCGCAGGATGACCAGGGCGGCATCCCGTTTCGCCGCCGCGCGCAGGCCGCGCTGCACGTAGTCGCTGGTCGCGGGTCCGATGGCGCCCTTCACCTCCAGCAGCACGGCGGTGCCGCCACTCTCCTGGCTCCACAGCCACCAGGGACACAGCGTAAGCAGCGCGAAAAACAGGATTCGAAGGAGGCGCACCCGGAAAGTCTTCTTTACGTCATCGGTTACGCTTAGCATAGCGCGGATTCCCTGGGCCGGAGGGACGCCCTGCCGGGGCGCATCGGAGAATCGGCTCTGGACTGAAAAACTTGCATGCCCCTCTCCAGCCCCGGGGTATAACATCTCCGCCCAACGCATTCAATCCCGCCTTGCCGCGGTGTATAGCGGGTCCGTAGCAAGCAACCGGAGGATTTCAGATTGCCAGGCGCTCAAACAGCCCATCCCGAACCCCTCTATGCCAAGGAGCAGGAACTGCTCGCCCTGGTGCAGGACTTTGCGGTGGAACTGCATCCCGACAAGCGCGGCCTGAAGCTGACGCTGGACAGCTCCCTGGAAAAGGAGGCGGGTATCGACAGCCTGGCGCGGGTCGAGCTGCTGCTGCGCATCGAGCGGACTTTCGGCGTTTCCGTGCCGGAACAGCTCGCCCTGGCGGCGGAGACGCCCCGCGACCTGCTGCAAGGCCTGGCGCATGGCGCGCCCGCGCAAGCGGCGACCGCCTTCCAGGCCGGGCGTGCCGCTCCGGCCGAGGTCACGGCGGATGCGCTCCCCACCGCCGCCACCACCCTGGTGGAGGTGCTGGACTGGCACGCCCGCGCCCATCCGCAGCGGGTGCACATCCACCTGTATGCCGAGGGCGACCGGCTCGAAACCATCACCTACGGCGAACTGCTGGAGGGCGCCGAGCACATCGCCGCGGCGCTGCGCGAACGCGACGTCGTGCCGGGCGAGTGCGTAGCCATCATGCTCCCCACCAGCCGCGACTTCTTTCTGAGCTTCTTCGGCATCCTGCTCGCCGGGGCGACGCCGGTCCCCATCTACCCGCCCATGCGCATGACCCAGATCGAGGAGCACCTGCGCCGCCAGATCGGCATCCTCGGCAACGCCCAGGCGGTGCTGCTCATCACCGTGCCGGAGGCGCAGCCCCTCGGGCGGCTGGCGAAGCCGCAACTGCCGGCCCTGCGCGACGTGGTCACGGCGGAGGAACTGCGCGCCGCCACCGCCCGGGCTCACCTGCATCCGGCGGCGCAGGACATCGCCCTGCTGCAATACACCTCGGGCAGCACCGGCAACCCCAAGGGCGTGGTGCTGACCCACGCCAACCTGCTGGCCAACGTGCGCGCCATGGGCGAGGCCACGCAGGCCACCTCCGCCGACGTGTTCGTGAGCTGGCTGCCGCTCTACCATGACATGGGCCTGATCGGCGCCTGGCTCGGCAGCCTCTACCACGCCTGTCCCTTCGTGGTCATGTCGCCGCTCGCCTTCATCGCCCGGCCCCAGCGCTGGCTGTGGGCCATCCACCGCCACCGCGGCACCCTGTCGGCGGCGCCCAACTTCGCCTACGAACTCTGCGCGAGCCGCATTGACGACAAGGAACTGGAAGGGCTGGATCTCTCCTCCTGGCGCGTGGCCTTCAACGGCGCGGAACCGGTCAGCCCCGACACCCTGGAGCGCTTCATCCGCCGTTACGAACCCTATGGTTTCCGGCGCGGCACCATGGCACCGGTGTATGGCCTCGCCGAATGCTCCGTAGGATTGGCGTTTCCGCCTCTCGGCCGCGGCCCGCGCATCGACCATGTGCAGCGCGACGCCTTCCAGCGCCACGGCCGGGCCGAACCCGCCGCGCCCGACGACCCGCACGCCCTGCACTTCGTGGCCTGCGGCCGGCCGCTGCCGCGCCACGAGATCCGCATCGTGGACGAGGCCGGGCGCGAGCTCGGCGAGCGCCAGGTGGGACGGCTGCAATTCAGCGGCCCATCGGCCACCAGCGGCTATTTCCGCAATCCCGAGGCCACCGCCGGCCTGATACGCGACGGCTGGCTCGATTCGGGCGACTACGCCTACATGCTGGAGGGCGAGGTCTACATCACCGGCCGCGCCAAGGACCTCATCATCCGCGGCGGGCGCAACATCTATCCCTACGAACTGGAAGAGACCGTGGGCGCGCTGCCGGGCGTGCGCAAGGGCAATGTGGCAGTGTTCGGCAGCGTCGACCCACACAGCGGCATCGAGCGCTTGGTGGTGCTCGCCGAGACGCGGGCGCGCTCGGAAGAAAAGAAACGGGCGCTGCGGGAACAGATCGAGGCCCTCACCCTGGACCTGTTGCAGGTCGCGCCGGACGACGTGGTGCTGGCGCCGCCCCGCACCGTGCTGCGCACCTCCAGCGGCAAGATCCGCCGCGCCGCCTGCCGCGAGCTCTACGAGCGCGGCGATCTTCTGAAGCACCGCGCCGTCTGGCTGCAGTTCCTGCGCCTCGCTGCCGCCGGCATCGTGCCGCAAACACGGCGCGCCATGCGCCATGTCGGCGCGCTCGCCTTCGCCGGCTACGCCTGGGCGGTGTTCGGCCTGCTCGCGACGCTGATGTGGCTCGCTGCGGTAGCACTGCCCCGCCTGAACTGGCGCCGCCGCACCGCCCGCGCCCTGGCGCGGCTCGGCCTGCGCCTCACCGGTACGCCCCTTGCCGTGACGGGGCTGGAAAACATCCCGCCTGACCGGACCTGCATCGTGGCCGCCAACCACGCGAGCTATCTCGACGCCCTGGCGCTGACCGCCGCGCTGCCGCCGCGCTTCGGCTTCGTGGCCAAGCGCGAACTGGCCGGCCGCTTCACCGCGCGGGTGCTGCTGGAGCGCCTCGGCACGGCGTTCGTGGAACGCTTCGACGCCCAGCGCGGCGTGGAAGACTTCGACCGCATGGCCGAGACCGTGCGGCGGGGCGACTCGCTCCTGGTCTTCCCGGAAGGCACCTTCACCCGCGCCCCCGGCCTGCGCCGCTTCCGCATGGGGGCCTTCGCCGCCGCAGCCCGCGGCCAGGCGCCGATCGTCCCCGTCACCATCCGCGGCACCCGCTCCATGCTGCGCGGCGACGAATGGTTTCCCCGCCCAGGACGTATCAGCATGGTGGTCGGCCCGGCCATCGAACCGCAGGGCGACGATTGGAACGAGGCGGTGCGATTACGCGACGCGGCCCGCGCGGAAATCCTGCGCCATTGCGTGGAGCCGGATCTCATCGGGGAAACCTAGCAACCGGTATCCGTGAATTGACAGCCTATGGTCCCCCGGCATGATTAATTCATACCGGCTTCAGGAGAGTACGTCATGGCATCAGCCGTCAAGAAAACGATCTCGCTTCCTCCCGATCTGGCCCGGGAAGCCGAGGAGATCGCGCGCGCGGAGGGCAAGACCCTGAGCGCAGTCGTGCAGGATGCGTTGCGTGCCGCGCGCAGCGCCCGGCTCAAGGCCGAACTGCGCGGCATCCAGGGTTACTGGAGCCGCAAGGCCAAGGAGAAAGGGCTGCTCACCGAGCAGGATCTCGAACGCTATCTGCACGAATGAAAGTAGTGCAGTGACGGACTGACCGGCCTGCGTCCTTACTCCAACCGCACCGTCCCGGACACCACCACCGTCACCTCGCTGGTCCCCGCCTCCAGCGCCGGTGCGCTGACATCCGCCGCCATGGCGCGCATGGTCTCCATGGGCCGATACACCGGCCCGCCGGTGTTGATGTTGATCTCGACGATGTCGTGCCCGTGAAAGCCGAGCGCGGCACGCACCACCGCCACCCGGTCTTGAAATGCACCCAGCGCCTCGGTGATCAGTTCGTTCTCCACCTTCTGCCGCCGTTCCGGCGACACGCTGAAGGTCATGGCCTTCAACTGCAGCCGGCTTTGCAGCGTGGCGAGCAGACGGCTCAGCGCTTCAACGTCGCGGCTCTGCAGGCGCAGCTCCTGACGGGCGCGCCAGTGCGAGAGCGTGTTCTTGGTATACACCGGATAGGTCGAATAGGTGCCGGTCTGCACCTCGACCTCCTTCACCCGCTTCGCCGCGTCAAGAGCCCAGGCCATGGTGCGGTTGACGGTGTCCGCCAAGCGGCCAGGTTCCGGGTCTTCGGCTTCCACGGCGAGCAGCGCCTGGGCGATATCGTTCGGCACGTGACGTACTGCCTGGGTCTGCAGGCTCACCAGGTTGGAGCGGACCGCATCGTCCGCCTGAACGTTGAACGCGGCCGCGGCCAACGCCAGCCAAACCATCGACCAGAGATTTTTCATCATATTTTTCATACAGCTTCCTCTTCTCGGTTGTACCGCCTGGCACCCTGCATGATCATGTATAGTATGCATTCGCACTTCAACTGCCCTGGGGAAACGAGACCGCATGACCAGTGTGCCCGTGCTCGGCTTCGCCGCTTTCAGCGGCACCGGCAAGACCACCCTGCTCACCAAGCTGCTGCCCATACTCAAAGCGCATGGGCTGCGCATCGGCATGATCAAGCATGCGCACCATAGTTTCGACATCGACCGGCCGGGCAAGGACAGCTACGAACTGCGCAAGGCCGGCGCTGAGCAAATGCTGATCGCCTCGCGCAACCGCTGGGCATTGATGGTCGAAGCCGATCCGCCGGCGGAGCCGCAACTGCAGGCGCTGCTGCCGCATCTCGATCAGAACGCGCTTGATCTCATTCTCGTCGAGGGCTTCAAGCATGAACGCTTCCCCAAGATCGAGCTGCATCGGCCAAGCTTAGGGCATCCGCTGCTGTTTCCGGAAGACGATACGGTCATCGCCATCGCTTGCGATGCCCCGTTGCCGGTGCGGACATCGCTTCCGGTGCTCGATCTCAACGACCCCGGACAGATCGCGAACTTCATCCTCACCCGCTTCATGGAGCGCGACGGGCAGGACACGAGGTAACGGCCATGACCACGGCGAGCTGGGAACACTTTCCCCACGACGCGGATATCGGGGTGCGCGGCATCGGCGCCACCCGGGAACAGGCCTTCGAACAGGCCGCCGTGGCGCTCATGGCCATCATCACCGAACCCGCCAAGGTGGCGCCGAAGGAGATGATCGAAATCCGCTGTTCGGCGCCGAACGACGAACTGCTGTTCGTCGATTGGCTCAATGAGCTGATCTACGAAATCGCCACACGACAGATGCTGTTTTCCCGCTTCGAAGTACACATCCAGGACCACGAACTGTACGCGAAGGCCTGGGGCGAGAGCATGGACGTCACCAGGCACCAGCCCGCGGTGGAGACCAAGGGCGCCACGTACACGGCGCTGCGTGTCGCGCAGGACCCGGACGGCGCATGGCGCGCACAATGCGTGGTGGATGTCTGACCACGTAGGAGGTGGATCATGGATATCAACCTGTTCACGTTGCAATCCGAATGCCAATGGTGCATCGAACCGCACGGCAACATGCGCGTGCCGGCGATCATCTACGCCAATGAAGCCCTGATCCGCGACATGGATGACAAGGTCCACGAGCAGATCAGCAACGTCGCCACCCTGCCCGGCATCGTCGGCGCGGCGTACGCCATGCCGGACGCACACTGGGGCTATGGTTTCCCCATCGGCGGTGTGGCAGCGTTCGATCCCGCGGAGGGCGGCGTCATCTCCGCCGGCGGCGTGGGCTTCGACATCTCCTGCGGCGTGCGCACCCTGCTCACGGGGCTGACCCGCCAACAGATCGAAGAGGTCAAGAGCCCGCTGGCGGACCTGCTGTTCCAGCGCATCCCCGCCGGCGTCGGCAGCACCGGGCGCATCGTGCTGAGCAGTCAGGAGATGGACGCGATGCTCGAAGGCGGCGCGCAGTGGGCCGTCGCCCAAGGCTACGGCCGGGCCGAAGACCTGGAGCGCATCGAAGAGCACGGACGCATGGAAGGCGCCATCCCCGCCAACGTTTCGGACCAGGCCAAGAAGCGCCAGCGGAAGGAGATGGGCACCCTCGGCTCGGGCAACCACTACCTGGAGGTCCAGCACGTGACCGCCATCTACGACGAGGAGATCGCCAAAGGCTACGGCATCCAGGTCGGCGACGTGGTGGTGAGCATCCACTGCGGCTCCCGCGGCCTGGGGCATCAGATCGGCACCGAGTTCCTGAAGCAGATGGCCATCGCCGCGGGCCAATACGGAATTTCCCTACCCGACCGGGAACTGGCCTGCGCGCCCATCGACTCTCCCGTGGGCCAGACCTATCTGGGCGCCATGCGCGCCGGCATCAACTGCGCCCTGGCCAACCGCCAGATCATCACGCATCTGGTGCGCGAAGCCTTCAACGAACTGTTTCCCGGCATAGAACTCCCCTTGCTCTACGACGTCTCCCACAACACCTGCAAGGTGGAGGACCATGTGGTCGACGGCCGCAAGCGGCGCCTGTTCGTCCACCGCAAGGGCGCGACCCGCGCCTTCGGCCCCGGCCATCCGGATCTGCCCGAGGCCCTGCGCCCCTACGGCCAGCCGGTGCTGATCGGCGGCACCATGGGCACCGCCTCCTACATCCTGTCAGGCACCCGGGAGAACGAAGCCCTCTCCTTCAGCTCCGCCTGCCACGGCGCCGGACGCAGCATGAGCCGCCATCAGGCCACGCGCACCTGGCGCGGGCGCGAGGTCATCGACGAACTCGCCAGCCGCGGCATCCTGATCCGCAGCCCCTCCTATCGCGGTGTGGCGGAGGAAGCGCCGGGCGCCTACAAGGACGTGAGCGCCGTGGTCGAGGCGGCGCACCAAGCCAACCTGGCGCGCAAGGTCGCAAGGGTCGAACCGCTCGTGTGCATCAAGGGCTGATCCTCCGCCGCACAACGCGTTGCCTCTTCGATGAGACACCGCACGGCCGTGGTGCGAACTAAACAACCCTTCCGTCACTGCGCCATACAGGAAATGCACAGCGAATGGCGCGCAACACATAGCGAATTGAGGCGCCCTACGATCCACGGGCATTGCGCCGCTTTGTCGGCATCGGCTTGGGGCACGAACCCGTGCCCCAAGAGACCACGGTGTGCCAGTTCCGCCACCCGTCGGAGACCCATACGCTTGGCGCGCGGCTCTTCGAGCGTGTAGCCGCGCGCTGGTTCCACTTTATCGCAACAGGTTGCCGACGCCCGTCAGCACCAGCAGCGCGGCACTCAGCCGGGTAGCGGTGACGCGGTGGTGCTGGAGTTGTTCGCGCAGGCGGGCGCCGATCCATGCGGCGCCGACACCGTAGACCAGGGATGGGACCAAGATCGCGCCGAGGCCGAAGCCGAGGCCGAGCAGCAGGCCATGCCAGGGGCTGGCGCTGACGGCGGCGGAAAAAAGCACCGTTGCCAGCGGCGCACACGGGGTGAGGGTCATGCCTGCGCCGAGCAGCAACAAACCGCCGGGGAGCAGCGGGCGGCCACGGCCGGGAAGGGCCGCGCTGGCGGATACCACACGCCGCAAAGGTTGTTCGTCGTTGCGGCCTTGCCACGGTGCAGCGCTGGCATGGCACGCAGGTGTATCGGTGCGGCGTTGCCACAGGCCGAGGCCGATGAGGATGGCGGCAACGCCGACGAGGGCGCGCACGTGGGCGGCATCGGCGATCTGACCGTCCAGGTAATCGCCGAGGGCGCCCGCCGCCGTGGCGAAGGCGGCGTAGCCGCCCAGGCGGCCGAGGGAGAACGGCAGCAGGATGCGCCAGGAGCGGCGGATGCCGCCGTCGCTGGCAAGGAACACCGGGCCCAGATAGGGCAGACAGGCCAGGGTGCACGCCCCCATCCCGAACACCAGCCCCAGCACCGCGGCCATGGGGACGCTGACCAGGGTCTGCCCGATGGGGGTCATGCCTGCTCCGCCAGGTATTCGTTGCGGGCGAGGATGGCGGCGCCGAAGGCGGTGGTGGTCTGGGGGTGTTCCGGAACCACCAGTTGCCGTTGCAGTTCGTCCTCGATGGCGGCCACCAGCCCCTTGTTGAGGGCGGGACCGCCGTCGAAATAAACCCGGTCCTCGATGCCCACGCGCTTGGCCAGGCGCACGGTGCGTTTGGCGATGGAATAGTGAATCCCGGCAACGATGGCCTCTTTGTCATGGCCGCTGGCCAGCAGGCCGATGATCTCCGATTCGGCGAACACCGTGCAGGTGCTGTTGATGGCGAGCGGAGCGCTGTGGCTGTTGAAGTGGTAATCGCCCAGCTCCTCCAGATCGATCTCCAGGTTGCGGGCGGCAACGTCGAGGAACCGGCCGGTGCCGGCGGCGCACTTGTCGTTCATGGCGAAGTTGACGACGTGGCCGTCGGCGTCGATCTGGATCGCCTTGGAGTCCTGGCCGCCGATGTTGATGATGGTGCGCACGCCGCCGAAGGCCTTGCCCGCCTCGTGGGCGCCGATGGCGTTGGCGGTGATCTCGCTGATGGAGTCGTCCGCTTCCTTGAACAGCTTGCGGCCGTAGCCGGTGGCGATGAGATAACGCACGTCGTCGCGGGTCAGCTTCAGGTCGGTGAGCAGGCGCGCCAGCGCCTCCTTGGCATTCTTGTGGAACAGGCTGCCCGAGGCGGTAACGTGGACCCCGGCGAGGCGGCCCGCCTCATCCACCACCGCTACCTTGATGGCGGTCGAACCGATATCGATGCCGACGAAATAATTCATGCGCGTTTTCTCTTGCGGGTCTTGATGGACTCGAGAAAGGCCTCGATGCGGGTGGAAAGCTGGCCCATGTCGTCGGGGCTGTAGTCGGTCTCCACGTAGAGCATGGGGATGCCTTTTTCGGAAAGCGCCTCGGCGATGCTGCGCTGCTCCATCTCGTACACCTGGCAGCCGGCGAAGGCCTGGTAGACCACGCCGTCCACGGCGAAGCTGTCGGCCAGCTCCAGCAGCCGGCGCCGGCGGTCGTCGTTGCGGGTGAAGATGGGACAGGTGCAGGGCTTCAAATAGCGATCGGCGAGGGCGTCGACCATGTCGTCGAGGCGCCACTCGTCCACCGCGGTCAGGTCGTAGAGCATGCGGTTGGCCGAGCAGGTCTCGTCGGCCACCACCACGCCGCCGGCCTCCTCGATGAGCAGCGGCAGCTTGAGGTTGGGAAAGATGGGCGGCGAGCCGGTGAACAGGATGCGCGGGGCCTTGCGCTGGGCGGCCTGAAAGTTCTGCTGCAGGCGTTGCTGCAACTCCGCATTCAACGCCTCCACCGCCGCGGTCCAGCGCTCGATGTCGTCGAAGAAAAATGCGTTGGTGACCAGGAAGGCGTCCTTGCCGAGGAACACCGCGGGCTGGCTCTTGCGAAGCTGGTGCAGCGTGCGGAACGCCGCCTGCGCGCGCGCCGTGCGCGCCATGGCCGCCTTGAGCCCCTTGCGGGTCAGCCGCCTGCCGGTGACTTCACTGAGCCGCACGGCGAACTGCCGCACACTGCGCTGCCAGTAGAGCCGCGCCTCCTCGCTCTCCTTGGCCGGCGGCAGTTCCAGGTCGTACACCCGGTAGCCCATGCCCTCGATCATGGCACTGGCCTTTTTCTTCTGGTCGCAGGTGGTGGGGTTGACGATCAGCTCCAGCCTGCCGACGCGCGGCACCGGGTCTTTGCTGCTGAGCATGCCCAGCGTCGCCTTCACCAGCGAACAGGACTTGGCGGGCATGAAGTCACCGCCGATCTGGTCGTAGTGGTAAGCGCCGTTGCACAGGCGCACCGGGGTGGCGCCGACGGCGTGGATCAACTCTTCCGGCGCGTGGATGCAGGTGGTGCCGATACGCACCCCCTCGTGCGGCAGGGCCTCGCCTCGACAGTAGACGCGGCGGAAGAGGTCGTAGAAGTAATCCATCCCCCGCGGGTTGTCATCGAAGCGGTCGGTGATGTGGTTGAGGATGTTCTCCGCCTCGCGTGCCTGGCGGCTGTGATTGAACGATATGGATTGGCGCTCAGTCACCGGCGGCTCCTTTGTTCATGCGTTTGATGAAGCCCTGTTCGGTCGCTTCGAAAAGGGTGACGCCTGCGAAGGTGGCCTTGAGGGCGCCGTCCTCGGGGCAGGCGGAGACGCACTTCAGGCACAGGATGCAGTCGTCCTGCATGATGCGCGTCGTGTTCACCTCGTCGGCGATCGCCTTGATGTCCATGTCGCATACCCGGTAGCAGTCGCCGCAGCGGGTGCACTTGCTGCCGTCCTTGCGCAGTTGCAGCAGCGCGGGCCGGGAGAGCAGGTAATGCAGCGCGCTCATGGGGCAGAAGAAGCAGAAGAAACGCTTTTTCACGAAAGCGCCCGCGAAGAACCCGCCGGTGATGAGCATGCCCAGCGCGGTCATGATCATGGTGCTCTTTTCCGCGAAGTTGACCGTGAGCTGCGAGGCGTCGCCGGCGAACAACGGGAGGATCATGCGGCCCGGACAGATGTCGCAAAAGGGCGTGCCCAGGCTGTGGGGCAGCAGTCCGCCGCCCACCGCCAGGGGCATGAGGATGGTGAGGGCAAGCAGCACGTACTTGATCACCGTGAGGCGGCGAAAGGCGGCCTCGCGATAACGCGAAAAGCGCACGCCCAGGCGCACGCGCAGCGCGGTGATCCAGTCCTGCAAGGTGCCGAGCGGGCAGGCATAGCCGCACCAGGCCTTGTTGAGCACGAAGAACCACAGGGCGAACAACGCGAAGGCCTCAAGGACACCGAGAATCGCCCAACTGAACAGCCGCTGCCAGGGCACGCTCAACTGGTGTTGCAAAGGCAGCAGGTAACACACCCCACCGCGGCTTTCACCGACAAAGCCGCAGGCGAAGGTGGGCAGGCTGTTGCCCAGGTTCACGGCCGCGTAACCGCCATAAATGAACAGCACGAAGAACCCCAGTTGCAGCCAGAAGCGGAAGCGCCTGAGATCGATGCCGTTGACCCACTGCCGCAGGCTAGTCATGGAAGCGCACCTCGCGATACGGCCGGGTGCGGCGCCGGCGATAGACGTAGGCGCCCAGGCCGCCGAAGCTGAGGCCGAACAGGCCGATGGCGAGGCCGTAGCCGTAGGACTGGTAATCGCGGCTGGACGGATGGTATTGGCCGGCCAAGGTGGCCTGGTAGCGGGTGCGCGTGTAGGGCACGCCATCCAGTGTGCCGGCCTCGTCCGTCTCCAGGGTGGTCATCACCAGGAAGTCCTGCCGGTGGCGGTAATCGAAATCCTTCCAATCGGGGAAGTAGTCGCGCACGAGAGTGAAACGGACACGGCCTTCCGCGTCGCTGCGCACGGTATTGCGCCAGCCCGAAGCGGTCGTCATCGTGACCTCCGCCCCTGCCACGGGTGCGCCGTGGGCCAGCACGCGAAACGTCACCGTGTCGCCGAAGCCGAGGCGGGTATGAAAGTTTTCCTTGTGGAGGCGTTCGCGGACGAGCTCCAGCGGGATGCTCGCCAGGTGTCTGGGCGGCATCTTGCTCTGCACGTCGTCATGGCCTTCGCGGCAACTGTGCTTGAGCACCTCCGCCTTGGCCACGCTGACATGCAGGCGGCCTTCCCGCACCTGTCGCTGGGTCAAATAAATGTTGTAGAAACCTTCCTGTGCCACGGGGAAACGCCATTGGCTGTGTTTTCCGCCGGGCTCGGCCGCGTGTGTGCTGTGCGCGCCGGCCGGGTCCTGCAATACCACCTCGGCACGCGTTGCCGCCACCGGATAGCCGGCGGTGCCCGGCACCTCCCCGGCGCGCAGCCACAGGCGTTTGAAAAACGTGCCCCGCGGGCCGGGTTCCAGCCAGCCGCCGTGGCCACTGTGCAGCCGTGCGGCCATGGCGGGATCGGGCGGTACGTCCGACAGCCACAGCGGCTCCGCCGTGGCGTTCTGTGCGCATATGGCCAGGCACAGCACCGGCCAGAAGCGAAAGGCGAGCATCGAAAGTCTCCTCATGCGTCGAGCTACCACTGGTAGGAAAGCCCCATGTAGAACGTGCGTGGGATGCCCACGTCATACTCGCGACCGCCTGTGCTGCAACTCACCCGTTCGGCGTACTTCTCGCCGGTGAGGCTCAACACGTGCGCCCACCAGGACCAGTGCGCGCCGGTCCAGGTCACGAAACCTTGCCCGTAACCGACCCAAGCGGTGTTGTACGGATCGTCGAGGTCGACGCTGGCGCCTGCCTTGGGACTCACGTAGCCGAAGGCCTTCGATTCGTCAAAGCGGTTGATGGTCCTGCGTGAAATCTTGTAGCCGTCTTTGGAATACTCGATGCGGTCGTAGTGCGCACCCGGAATCCGCTTCATCAGTTCGGTGGTCATATTCGCGAATTGGGGGGTATCCAGTTCATCCCGGCCGATCACGGTGACCGCTGCCGGCGCACCCTTCAGTGCCGCAGATAAGAGAGCAAAGGTTGGCGAAAGGCTTGGCAGTCATACAGGCTCAATCTATTAGGTTTTATGACGAGCGCCACATCCCAGCGATACGGTAGGACAACGATAAAACGGCAATATCCATGCCATGCATAAACCATTGAAGGGAATAGATGGAAGGACGGCGGAACCCGCATTTTTAGGCGACTTGCCCCAGCAGGTGAGGCAAATGACGTATCTGCGTTTTGCTTATGGCGCCAGACGCAGCACGAGCCGCCATCAGGCCACGCGCACCTGGCACGGCGCAAGGCCACAAGGCTCAAACCGCTCGTGTGCATTAAGGGCTGAGCGCCCACGCCGCAGCCATCGACGACCCGGCACGGAGGCACGGCAGCCGCAAGCGAACTTCCCGCGGCGAGCGCCAGGGACGGCGCGCCACAGCGTCTCCGCACGGAAACGCATGCCGCGGAAACCTTCTGTCGCGGTGCTCGACACCTTGATGGCCGGCATCGCGCACAAAGCAGCCGCACATCTCCCAGCGCCATCATCACTTGGTTTCGTTGTAAGAACATTCGCACAAAAAAATCCGATCCTGCTGACTCTGCTTTGCGTACCGCGGCATCTCTACCATTAGCCTTCATAACAAGGGGAGGCTGTTGTTCCAAATGCGGTGTGTGCGAAGGCAAAAGATTGAATACAGCAAGCGGAAAGAGATAACTGCTTGCGCGGTTGGACCGCGGACCTGTGTTGTAGCTTGAGCGCGAATGAGCCGTCTTTCAATGTGCGCTCTATCTGCAAAGTTGAGATAAGACCATGTATTCAACGAAATCCAGAACGGGCGCCCTGCGTGCGAAGTGGCAGGCTGTCAAGAAGCGTGTCAAGGCTACCTGGCTCTGGCGCGTGTTCGTGGTCTGCGCCATGCGCAGGCTGTGGACCAAGTTTCTGGTGGCCATTTCTCTGGTCTCCAGCTATGGCGCCTTGATGTTCGGGCTGGACCTGATCACGCCACGGCCACCGCTTGAGTAGATGCATAAGGAAACGGGTACACTGATCAAGGTGTACAGGCCACTGCGGAGTGCACGCGGCTCACTACTCACCATTCGCCAGGACTCAGGTGAGGAAGTCACGAGAAGGGGAAGGATTACAGACAAAGGGCAGTTCGAGAAAGCGCTCGGCAGGCGGGTGACCATTTGGAGCAACACTGTCTATGAAGCCTGGCCACCATTCGTATATTCGCGGTTCTGGCATGTTCAGCAGGGTGACGATGTCCTGATCGACTATAGGGAGCAACAAATGCGGTGGCAGGAAATTCGGAACGGTTGGGTGTTCACCTTCAAGATGTGCGTGGCGTTGGCGATTTTCCCGTTGGTCATCATTGGTCTTGTGTGCGGGGTTGATACGCGTCAGTTAGCTGACAGGAAGGCATGAGTCTGAAAGCTGTAGACACTAGCCAGCGTATCAGGATGGACCGTAGCCTGGATAAACGAAGTGAAATCCAGGGCACAGTACCGCCTCACATGACCGCAGCAATCCCGGATTCTGTTACATTTCATCCAGGCTACCTGCCGCCCATGACCCATCGGCAATGGCGGGCAGTCCGTTGGATGTGGGAGGCAGAGAATAGTAACGGCGCCGCGGCGCGCTCCTTGGCATACGCGACATGCCGCCCCATGGCGCAATGAAATGATGCGCCATCTGTTTATAGCTATCATTTCAGCATGTCCGTCCACACCCCCATCCACAACGAAGACATCGCCGCCGTCTTCGACGAGATTGCCGATCTGCTGGAAATCGGGGACGAAAATCCCTTCCGCGTGCGTGCCTATCGTAATGCGGCGCTCAGCCTGCGCAGTTTCGGCCAGGACATACCAACGCTCTTGAAACAGGGTGAGGCGCTGCCGAAATTGCCCGGCATCGGCAAGGAGCTGGAAACCAAGATTCGCGAAATCGTCGAGACAGGCCGCTCTACCGCATTGGATGAACTGCACCGGCAGATTCCCGCGGGCCTCGCCGCGCTCACCCGGATTCCCGGTCTCGGTCCCAGGCGAGTGCATGCGCTCCACCGCCATCTGGGTATCGAAACCCTCGACCAACTGCGCGAGGCGGCGGAGCAAGGCCGGATACGCACGCTTCCCGGATTTGGCGCCAAGACGGAGGCACGCGTGCTGGAGGCGGTCAGGGCGCGCCTGGACACAGGGCGCCGCTTCCGGCTCGCCACCGCCATGCAGTATGCCGAGCCGCTGACGAAGTATCTCCAGCAGATCCCCGGCGTGAGTCAGGTGGTGGTGGCAGGCAGCTACCGCCGCCGCATGGAAACGGTGGGCGACCTCGACCTGCTCGCCACCGCCGCTGCGAAGAGCCCGATCATGGAGCGGTTCGCGGCCTACGGCGAGGTGCAGGAGGTGCTTTCCCAAGGCCCAACCCGCTCCACGGTGATCCTGCGCTCGGGCCTGCAGGTGGACCTGCGGGTGGTGCCGAAGGCGAGCTTCGGGGCGGCGCTGCATTATTTCACGGGCAGCAAGGCCCACAGCATCGCCATCCGGCGCCTGGCCCAGCGGCGCGGCCTCAAGATCAACGAATATGGAGTATTCCGCGGCGAAAAACGGATCGCGGGCAAGACCGAGGAGGAGGTGTACCGCGCGGTCGGCCTGCCCTGCATCCCGCCCGAACTGCGCGAGGACCGCGGCGAGATCACGGCGGCGCGCGCGGGCCGCCTGCCGGCGCTGGTGGAATTGGCGCACCTGCGCGGTGACCTGCATGTCCACACCAAGGCTTCGGACGGGCAGCACACCCTGCGGGAGATGGCGCTGGCCGCACGCGACCTGGGACTGGAGTATCTCGCCATCACGGAGCACTCCCAGCGGCTCACGGTGGCGCGCGGACTCGACGCGGAGCGCTTGACGCGCCAGATGGAGGAAATCGACCGGCTGAACGAGGAGCTCGACGGCATCACCCTGTTGAAGGGCATCGAAGTGGACATCCTGGAAGACGGCCGCCTGGATCTGCCGGACAAAGTACTGGGCAGGCTCGACCTGGTGGTGGCCTCGGTGCACAGCCATTTCGGCCTGTCGCGCGAACGGCAGACGGAGCGCGTGCTGCGCGCCATGGACCGCCCCCACTTCACCCTGCTGGCGCATCCCACCGGCCGCCTGCTGGAAGAACGCGAACCCTACGACATCGACCTGGAACGCATCATCCGCAGGGCGCGCGAGCGGGGTTGTTTTCTGGAACTGAACGCCAATCCGCGCCGCCTCGACATTACGGATATTTACTGTCAGATGGCGAAGGCGGAAGGAGTCCTCGTCAGCATCAACTCCGATGCGCACCGCACCACGGATTTCCACAATCTTCACTTCGGCATCGGCCAGGCCCGCCGCGGCTGGCTCGAACCCGCCAATGTGTTGAACACGCGTCCCTTGCAGGAATTGCGGGAGTTGTTGCGGCGCACCATGTAGGGATTCTCCGCTCGATCCCATCGCCCTCTCCCGTGCAGGGAACGGAAAACGACTGCCGCGGCCGGTTCGCAGGGCGGGCATCGCCCACCTGAACATGCTTTGGCAACCGGCATACGGTGGGCGGCGCCCGCCCAACGGGCTGAAAAGTTACAACGCCAAGCCGCAAAGGCGCGGAACTTCAACGCAAAGGCGCAAAGGATTCATTGAGGATGACGGCTGTCCGTAGGGGTTTCCGTAAAGCGGGGGAGGCCAACCTGCGCAGGCCAAAGCCTTTCTTGTCTTTGCGAGCTTTGCGCCCTTGGCGTCTTTGCGTTTACCCCCCCGCTTGAAACCTGAAAACGCTGGATGGCAACCGCGGGGGAAGTTGATATTTGCGCCCCCAGCGCCGATAGTTTTACAAACGGCCTGGCAGGATGAGCGTAACGCACCATGTTTTTCCAGGACAATCGCAAACCACGGGCCGGCGATGCCCTGATCATCGTGGACCTGCAGAATGATTTCCTCGCCGGCGGCGCCCTGCCGGTACCGGAGGGTGACGCGATCGTACCGGTCATGAACCGGTACGTCGAACTTTTCCAATCGGCCTCCCTGCCCGTCATCGCAACTCGCTGCTGGCATCCGGCGGGACACCGCTCCTTCGAGTCGGGCGGTCCGTGGCCGGCCCATTGCATTGCCTGGAGCGAAGGCGCGGAGTTTGCCCGGCAATTGAAGCTCCCCGACATCGACGATGTGGTGCTCGTCTCGAAGGGCACCAACCCGGCGACCCGGCACCCCGATTCCGGGTTCGAAGAAACGGACCTGGAGGAGCATTTGCGCAAACAGGAGGTGCAGCGGTTGTTCGTGGGCGGCCTGACGCTCGAACATGCGGTGTACGCCACGGCGAAGGACGGTCTTGCGCGGGGCTTCGACGCCATTCTGCTGCAGGATGCGGCGCGCCCGCGCGACCCGCGCGCGGCAGAGCGGGCATTGAGTGAGTTGCAGAGTCTGGGCGTGGACTTCGTCGACTACGCCAGAATCGCCACATGAACACAAGTGCCGGCGCATCGTTCACCGATCTCTATCAGCTCACCATGCTGCAGGCGTATTTCGATGCCGGCATGGAGGAGACGGCGGTGTTCGAGTTCTTCGTGCGCAACCTCCCGCCGCAACGCGGCTTTCTCGTGGCCGCCGGGCTGGAGCAGGTGCTGGAGTATCTGGAAAACCTGCGTTTCACGGCCGAAGAGCTGCAATGGATCGCGGACAGCGGCCGCTTCAGCACGGAGTTCGTCGATTACCTGGCGGGCTTCCGTTTCACCGGCGACGTCCATGCCATGCCGGAAGGCACGGTGTTTTTCACGAACGAACCCGCCGTGCGGGTCACTGCACCGATTCCGCAGGCGCAACTCGTGGAGAGCCGGCTCATCAACCTGCTCCACCTGCAGACCATGATCGCCTCCAAGGCGGTACGCTCGGTGCTCGCGGCGCCGGGCAAACTGCTGGTCGACTTCGGCATGCGCCGCGCCCATGGGGCCGAGGCGGCGCTCCTTGCCGCGCGCGCGAGCTACATCGCCGGGTTCGGCGGCACCGCCACCGTGCCAGGGGCCATGCAATTCGGCATTCCCCTCTACGGCACCATGGCCCATTCGTTCATCCTGGCCCATGACTCGGAGACGGAGGCATTCGAGAATTTCGCGCGCTCCCAGCCGGACAACGTGACGCTTCTGATCGACACCTACGACACGGAAGCCGCGGCGCACAAAGTCGTGGAACTCGCGCCCCGCCTCAACGCCCGGGGCATCGCCATCCGCGCCGTGCGCCTCGACAGCGGCGATCTCGCCGGCCACGCGCGCAAGGTGCGGGCCATCCTCGATGCCGGCGGCCTGCACTCCGTGCGCATCTTCTCCAGCGGCAACCTGGACGAATACCGGCTGCGCGATCTGCTGGCCGCCGGCGCGCCCATCGACGGGTTCGGCGTCGGGACCCATCTGGACACCTCGTCGGACGCGCCCTTCCTGGACTGCGTGTACAAGCTGCAGGAGTATGCGGGACGGCCGCGGCGCAAGCGGTCCGAGGGCAAGGCCACCTGGCCGGGCCGCAAGCAGGTGTACCGCCGCTACGACGCGGATGGCCGCATGGTGCAGGACGTGCTTAGCTTGGAAGACGATCCGCAGGACGGCGTGGCCCTGCTGGAGCCGGTGATGCGCGCGGGCGCGCGCCTGCAACCGCCCGCGCGGCTCGATGAACTGCGCGCACGCACCGCCGCGCAACTGCAAAGCCTGCCGCCGCACTTGCGGCAGCTCGGCACGGAGCCGCCCTATCCCGTGGTGATCGCGCCGGCCGTACAGGAACTTGCCTCGCTGGTGGATGAACAGTGCCGCTAGGCGTCCACTTCGTTTTTTCGCAGGAGAGGATTGCAGGCAATGGTCTTCGAGAATCGCGAACATGCCGCCCGACTGCTGGCACAGCGGCTTGAAGGATACAAGGGCAGTCACCCGTTGATCCTTGCCATACCCCGCGGCGCCGTCCCCATGGGCAAACTTCTGGCGGAGGAACTGCAGGGCGAACTCGATGTGGTGCTGGTACGCAAGCTCGGCGCGCCCGGCAATCCCGAGTTCGCCATCGGCTCGGTGGACGAGACGGGCAACGTGCAGCTCGCGAGCTATGCGAACTCCTATGGGATCACCGAGTTTTACATCGAGAAGGAAAAACAGGCGCAACTTGCGACGCTGCGGCGGCGGCGCGCCCTGTACACGCCGGTGCGCCCGCCCATCGATCCGGCCGGACGCACCGTGATCGTCGTGGACGACGGCATCGCCACGGGAGCGACCATGATTGCCGCGCTGCGCGCAGTACGCGCCAAGAACCCGCACCGACTGATAGCGGCCACCGCCGTCGCGCCTCCCGATGCGTTGCAGCGCCTGAACGAGATCGCCGACGAGGTGACATGCCTGGAAGTCCCCGCCAATTTCTTCGCGGTAGGCCAGTTTTTCCGGGATTTCACCCAGGTCTCCGACGAGGAGGTCATCGCCATTCTGCGCCAGAGCGCCCGGCCACAGGAACAAAATTGAGAAGCCGCCGGTAATTCCGCCGTTTCTCCTTGCGGGAGGAGGAAGCGTCCGGCGGCACAGCCGTTTCGCATGGCCACATCACATGTTCGCCCTCTCCCATCGCGAAAGATGGGAGCAACCTCTTCATGCCCGAGCATGAAGTTTGTCGACCGCTTCCCAGGCTTGTCTGTGCCGATCGTTGTCACTAGCATATCCACCAATACCGGAGCCGGTTTCGCCCGCGCGCTTCATCCCCTTCACACCTCCTTGTCATGCGGCCCCGGGCCGTTTTCCGTTCCGCAACACAAATGGTGGCGCACGAATAATGAACGACCAACAGAACTCCGATACCGAGATCATCTCCAACGAGACGAGCGAGGGTGCGCAGCTTGCCGTACCGTCAGAGATCCTGCCGGGCCAGCTCTACCTCCTGCCGCTGTCCGAACGGCCGTTCTTTCCGGCGCAAACGCTGCCCCTGTTGATGAATGAAGAGCCCTGGCTCGAGACCGTGCAGAAGATCGGGGAGACGGGGCATCGTCTGGTGGGTCTGGTGCTGGTCAAGCCCGACAGCGCCGATCGTGCGAGCACCGAGGACTTCCATCAGGTGGGCAGCGTGGTGCGCATGCACCAGCCCATGCGCGCGGGCGGCAAGATCCAGTTCATCGCCGAAGGGCTGCAGCGCTTCCGCATCATGCGCTGGATATCCAAGACCCCGCCCTATCTCGTCCAGGTGGACTATCCGGAAATCCCGCACGAGAACACGGACGAACTGCGCGCCTATGCCATGGCGATCATCAACACCATCAAGGAGCTGCTGCCGCTCAACCCGCTCTACAGCGAAGAGCTGAAATACTTCCTCACGCGCTTCAATCCGAACGAGCCGTCCCCGCTGACCGATTTCGCGGCGAGCCTCACCACCGCGTCGAAGGAGGAGTTGCAGGACGTGCTGGAAACCATCCCGGTGCTGCGGCGCATGGAAAAGGTGCTGGTGCTCATAAAGAAAGAGCTGGAGGTCGCACGGCTGCAGGCGCAGATCCGCCGCCAGGTGGAGGAGAAGATGGACGAGCATCAGCGCCGGTTCTTCCTGCGCGAGCAGCTCAAGGCCATCCAGCAGGAACTGGGCATCGCGAAGGACGACCGCACGGCGGACCTGGAGCGCTTCCGCAACCGCCTCGAAGCCTTGCAGGTGCCGGAGCACGCCAAGTCGCGCATCGATGAGGAGATGCAGAAGCTCTCCATCCTCGAATCGGGATCGCCTGAGTACGCGGTCACGCGCAACTATCTGGACTGGATCACGTCCCTGCCCTGGGGCAAGTATTCGCAGGACAACCTCGACCTGGAGCACGCCCGCGCGATCCTGGACCGCGACCACGACGGCCTGGAGGACGTGAAGGACCGCATCATCGAGTTTCTCGCGGTGGGGGCGCTCAAGGGCGCGGTCGCCGGTTCCATCATCCTGCTGGTGGGGCCGCCCGGCGTGGGCAAGACCTCGATCGGCCGTTCCATCGCCGCGGCACTGGGCCGCCGGTTCTACCGCTTCAGCCTGGGCGGCATGCGCGACGAGGCCGAGATCAAGGGCCACCGCCGCACCTACATCGGCGCCATGCCGGGCAAGTTCATCCAGGCCATCAAGGAAGCGGGCACCGCCAATCCTGTCATCATGCTGGATGAGATCGACAAGGTCGGCGCCTCGTACATGGGCGATCCGGCCTCCGCGCTGCTGGAAGTGCTGGACCCGGAACAGAACGTGGACTTCCTGGACCACTATCTCGACGTGCGTTTCGACCTGTCCAAGGTGCTGTTCGTGTGCACCGCCAACCAGCTCGACACGATTCCCGGCCCCCTGCTCGATCGCATGGAGGTCATCCGGCTCGCGGGCTACATCACGTCGGAGAAACTGCAGATCGCCAAACACCACCTGTGGCCGAAACAACTGGAACGGGCCGGCCTGAAGCGCGGGCAATTGCAGATATCGGACAGCGCGTTGCGCGCGCTGATCGAGGGCTACGCGCGCGAGGCGGGCGTGCGCAACCTGGAAAAGCAGCTCGGCCGCATCATCCGCAAGGCGGCGGTGCGCATCGCCAAGGGCGAGGCTCAACGCATCAAGGTGGGCGTCAAGGAGCTGGAGCAGTATCTGGGCAAGCCACTGTTCCAGCCGGAGCGCCCGCTCACCGGCGTCGGCGTGGCGACGGGACTGGCCTGGACGGCGATGGGCGGCGCCACGCTGAACATCGAGGCCACCCGCGTGCATACCCTCAACCGCGGCTTCAAGCTCACGGGCAAACTCGGCGAGGTCATGCGCGAATCGGCGGAGATCGCCTACAGCTACATCGCGTCACACCTCAAGCAGTTCCAGGGCGACCCGGCCTTCTTCGATGCCGCTTTCGTGCACCTGCACGTGCCGGAAGGCGCGACGCCCAAGGATGGACCCAGCGCTGGCATCACCATGGCCACCGCCCTGCTCTCGCTGGCGCGCAATCAGAAGATCAGCCGGCCGCTGGCCATGACCGGGGAACTGACGCTGACCGGTCAGGTGCTGCCGGTGGGAGGAATCCGGGAGAAGGTCATCGCCGCACGGCGCAGCAGGATCATGGAACTCGTGCTGCCGGAGGCGAACCGCCGCGATTTCGACGAACTGCCGGAGCACATCCGCGAGGGCATCACCGTACACTTCGTGAAACAGTACCGGGAGGTGGCACGAATCGCGTTCGGCTAGTTTCAGTTTGCGCCATGGTTTAACGCAAAAACGCAAAGACACGAAAGACTTTATCCTCCGGGCTGGATTTCAGCTCCGACGCACTCTTCGGTCCGCACGTCAACCCGCCCGGCTGTCGTAATTCTCTCAATAAAATCTTTGCGTCTTTGCGCCTTTGCGTTGACCGCAGCGTTGCGGGATTTCCGCCCCGTCGGAAAAACCGCGACGGCTCCTGCGAGGGGCGCCGCGGCTAACCCTGCTGCCCCTGCTGCTCCGCAACCATGCGGTGCACTTCCGCCATGTCGAGCGCCTTCGCCTTTGTAACCACTTCTTCCAGGGCGGCTGCCGGCAGCATGCCGGGCTGCGAAAAGATGATGACTTTCTCGCGGAAGATCATCAGCGTGGGGATGGAGCGGATCTGGAAGTACGCGGCCAGTTCCTGTTCTTCCTCCGTGTTCACTTTGGCGAACACGACATCCGTGTGCTGCTCAGAAGCCTGCTCATAGATCGGCGCGAACGAACGGCACGGGCCGCACCAGGGAGCCCAGAAATCGACAATCACCATGTCGTTTCCGGTAACAACCTCTTCGAAATTCTCTTTGGTAAGATCAATGGTAGCCACGAATATTGCCTCTCTGTTGGGTGCGGCGTGAATGAATGAACCGGCCCCGACTCCCAGCCGGCGTAAGGTGGGCGGTCTGTGACAGGTCACACAATTTTCCCCGCCCATTATAGTCTTCTACTACTGATTCAAAAGACATTTGACGCGGGACCGCACAAACGAAGATCACCAAGGAACGCTTCCACGCCTCACACTTCCCGCAGACTCCAGGGTGTTCACAGCGCACCCGTCGCCCTTGCGCTGCTGCTGGACAGCACCCTTGCCCCGTGCCCGCCGAGGGATATCGCAACAAGCACAAGGAAACCAAAACCGTGGTCATCCTGGAAAACGTCCCACGACCTGGCCCGCTTTGCGTCTTCGCGCCTTCGCGCTGGATCCCGTCGGCTCGCTACTGACCCGCCTTCTGAGCCGCCTCCTGCACCATCTGCTGCAGTTCGCCTTTCTGGTAGAGCTCGAGCGTGATGTCGCAGCCGCCGATCAGCTCGCCGTTGATGTAGATCTGCGGGAAGGTCGGCCAGTTGGCGAAGCGCGGCAGGTTCTCGAAGATCTCCGGGTCGGCCAGCACATTCACGTACGCGAATTCCACTCCGCACGCCTTGAGGGCCTGGGCCGCGCGCATGGAATAGCCGCATTGCGGAAACTGTGGGGTACCCTTCATGTAGATGATGATGGGATTGCTCTCGACCTGCTGCTTGATTCTCTCCATTACATCCATAGCGCCACCTCGTCAGTAAATGAACCCGGATTCGGGTTGCTTTAACAGGAAACCCTGATATTGGACCAAGTCTAAGTCGCGTCAATCAGGAATACAAAGGATTTCGAGCGTACCGTCCTCAACGACGGTCCACATTGATCTGGAACCAGTACTCCAGTAGCGCCAGATGCCAGAGCTTGCTGCCCAGGATGCGGGTGTGGTAGCGCTCCGGCGCGGCCAGGAGCTTGTCCACGTAGTCGCGCCGGAACAACCTACGGTTGCGGCAGGCGTCCGAATTCAGGATGTCCCGCATGAACTCGAGAAACGCACCTCGGACATATTTCAGGGCCGGCATCGGGAAATAGCCCTTGGGCCGGTCGATGACGGCGTTCGGCAACAGGCCGCGGGCGATGGCCTTCAGGGGATACTTGCCGCCGTCCTTGAGCTTGAGTTCCGGGGGCATTTGAGCGGCAAGTTCCACCAGTTCGTGGTCCAGAAACGGCACCCGCGCCTCCAGGCCCCAGGCCATGGTCATGTTGTCCACGCGCTTCACCGGGTCGTCCACGATCAGCGTGGTGACGTCCAGGCGGAGGACGCGGTCGATGAAGGTGTCGGCCTCCGGTTGCGCCAGCAGGGCCGCCACCAGTGCGCCGGTGTGATCCGCGCCCTGGTACGGCTCCGTGACCGTTTCCAGGAATTCCGGGTGGTCGCGATCGAAGTAGTGTTTGCGGAACCGCTCCAGGTCGCTCCCCTCGGTCTCGGCCGCCATGCGCGGATACCAGAAATAGCCCGCGAAGACCTCGTCCGCCCCCTGGCCGCTCTGCACCACCTTCACGTGCTGCGAGACCTGCTCGGCCAGCAGATAGAAGGCCACGGCATCCTGCCCCACCATCGGTTCCGCCATGTTCGCAACCGCTTCATGCAGCCGCGGCAGCACCTCGGCGTTGGGGATGAGGAACTTGTGGTGTCGGGTGCCGTAACGCTCCACCACCAGGTCCGAGTATTCGAATTCGCTGCCCTTCTCTTCGGGGGCGTCCTCGAAGCCGATGGAAAAGGTCTGCAGGTCGCGCACCCCGCTTTCCGCCAGCAGCGCCACCAGCAGGCCGGAATCGAGCCCGCCCGACAGCAGCACGCCCACCGGCACGTCCGCCGCGAGGCGGCGCCGCTCCACCGCCCGGCGCAGCGCCGCGTGGACGGCCTCGATCCACTCCTGCTCGCTGCGCGGTTCGGCGGGCCGGCAGGCGCGCAGCCGCCAGTAGGGCCGCTCCTCCCGCTTGCCGGAGGAGGCATCGACGGTCATGGTGGTGGCCGGCGGCAGCTTGCGCAGGCCGTTGAGGATCGTGCGCGGCGCGGGGATGACCGCGTGCAGCGTGAGCTGATGGTGCAACCCGACCGGATCGATGGAGGTGTCCACACCGCCCGCCGCCAGCAGCGCCTGGCTGTTGGAGGCGAAGCGCAAGCGCTCACCGTCCAGCGTGTAATACAGCGGCTTGATGCCGAGCCGGTCGCGCGCCAGAAACAGCCGCTGCGCGCGGATGTCCCAGATGGCGAAGGCGAACATGCCCAGCAGTCGCTCGACGCAGCGCTCACCCCAGGCGGCATAGGCCTTGAGGATGACTTCGGCATCGCCCTCCGAGAAGAACCGGTAGCCGCGCGCGGCCAGCTCCGTGCGCAGCTCGCGGTAGTTGTAGATCGTGCCGTTGAACACCAGCACGAGCTCCAGCTCACTGTCCACCATGGGCTGGTTGGAGCGCTCGGACAGGTCGATGATGGACAGCCGCCGATGCCCGAGGGCCAGCGGGCCGTCGGAATAGCTGCCTTCGTGATCCGGGCCGCGCCGCGCCAGCGCGGCCGTCATGCGCTTGACGGCCGTCAGATCCGCCGCCCGGCCGTCGAAACGAAGTTCACCACAAATGCCGCACATAGCGAGGATTCCCGTTTACCCGTTCGTATCCCGTCTCAATACGCCGCGCTCATTTCCCGGCATCGACGGTCAGCTTCGAATTGACCTGCCGGACGCCTTCGACGCCCCTGGCCAGCGTCACCGCACGGTTCGCCACCTCCTGGCTCGGCACACGTCCATACAGACTCACCACGCCGCGATAGGTATCGACATTGATGTCCCACGCGCTGATGGCCTTATCCGCGATGTACTTGGTCTTGATCTTGGCCGTGATGTTGGCGTCATCCGTAATCTCGCCCAGGGTACGCTCATCCTTGCCAACGTAATACCCTGCCGCCGCGCCGCCACCGATGAGTACCGGCGCGCAGCCGGCCAAGCCAAACACAACCGAAATCAGTAATGCAAGACCTGTTTGCTTCATGCGGTTCCCCCTTCCTGCCCGCCGCCACGGGCCGTAATTGCGCAACAAGCCGCCCGGCAGGTCAACCCCACGCCGGGTTCCCCGATATTGTTCCCCGTTTGTTGCGATGAATTCGTTATTCCAGTCAAGAAAAACGGTAGCCACGTACCCTGCGACGGCACGCGGCTACCGTTGACGGATACCACCCCGCTTAGTTTTCAGTGGCGCTCAATCCCCGCGGCACGATCGACAGTTGCGAATCGACCTTGTTGACGCCCTCCATGCCGCGCGCGATGGCGATCGCCCGTTGCTCCACCTCGCGGCTGGGCACGTTGCCATGCAGCGTCACGTTGCCGCTGCGCGTATCGACATCGATGTTCGAGGCGCTGATCACCTCGTCTTTCGCGTACGCCGCGGTGATCTTGCTGGTGGTCAGCGCATCCGATGCGATCTGGCCCGCGGTACGCTCATCCTGGCCGACGTAATAGCCCGCTGCCGCACCCGCCCCGCCCGCAATCAACGGAGCACACCCCGCAAGACTCACAGCCGCCAAAGCAAACAGCATAACTCCGATGCTTTTCATGGTATTCCCTCCTATGATCCCCCAAATGAAGGCTCATTGAGTGGAACCTGCTCCGCGAATCGGCTTCCCGGATGAATACCAGGTGCCTTGCCAATTAAGCATATATCACTCTGCACCGGCCTTCGGTCCGCCCCAGCCGCCGCCTCCCGGCGTTTCGACCACGAGGCGATCACCGGCCTGAACCTCAAACGTTGCCTTTGGCGGCATCCGCTGCCCGCGGACATGATTTTCCCCCGGCGCTCCGGAATGGCCGCCCGCAAGCCCCCAGGGAGCATGGCGCCGCCGCTCCGTCAGCAGGGTCACGGTCGCCGGGGCCAGAAATTCGAACTCCCGCACCAGGCCGTCGCCGCCGCGATGGCGGCCCGCGCCGCCCGAACCGCGCCGGATCCCGTAACGCCTGATCCGCACCGGAAAACGCATCTCCAACGCCTCGATGGGCGTATTGCGGGTATTGGTCATGTGCGTCTGCACGGCGGAAAGCCCGCCGCCCTGCGACCCGGCGCCCATCCCGCCGCCCACGGTCTCGTAGTAGTCCCAGGAATTCGTTGCGCCGCGCGCGCCCATGGCCAGGTTGTTCATGCTGCCGTGGCTCGCGGCCGGGACCCGCTCCGGCAACGCCTGGGCCAGCGCCCCCAGCACCACATCCACCACGCGGGTGCTGGTCTCCACATTGCCGGCCGCCACCGCCGCCGGACGCCGGGCATTCAGCAGGCAGCCCTCCGGCGCATGCAGCGTGATCGGCCGGAAGCTGCCGGCGCAGGCCGGGGTGTGGTCCGGCATCAGGCAGCGAAAGACGTAATACACCGCGGCGGCCGCCACCGAAAGGGGACAGTTGACGTTGCCGGGCACCTGTTCCGCCGTGCCCGTGAAGTCCACATGAATGCGGTGCCCCTCCACGTGCAGCGCCACCTCGATCGGCAGATCGACATGCCCCGTGCCATCGTCGTCCAACACGTCGCGGAAACGGTAGACGCCGTCGGGAATGGCCTGAAGCGCGCTGCGCGCCAGGCGCTCCGCGTAATCGTTCAGTTCCGTCAAGCCGTCCAGATAAGCCTGCAGCCCCAGGGAGCGGACCAGTTCCTCCAGCCGCTGCGCCCCGGCCCGATTGGCGCTGATCTGAGCGGCGAAATCGCCGCGCGCCTCCACCGGATTGCGGGTTCCCGCCGTGATGGAATCCAGCAGCGCCTCATCCAGGACACCTCCGCGCAGGAGGTGGGAAGGCGGGATGACCATGCCTTCCTCGTCCAGGGAACGGGATATGGGCATGGAGCCCGGCGTCTCCGCGCCGATATCCGCATGATGCGCGCGGTTCGCCACGAACCCCGCCAGCCCATCGTCCACGAACACCGGCGCGATCAACGTGACATCGGGCAGATGGGTGCCGCCCAGGTAAGGGTCGTTGAGGATCACCATGTCGCCCGGCCGCCAATCGATGCGCGCCACGATGTCGCGCATGGCGTAGGCCATGCTGCCCAGGTGCACCGGGATATGCGCCGCCTGCGCGCTCAACTCCCCGGCCGGATCGAAAATCGCGCAAGAGAAATCCAGGCGATCCTTGATGTTGGGCGAGAAGGCCGCGCGTTTCAGCACCGCCCCCATTTCCTCACACACCGCCTCGACCCGGCTGGCGAATATGCTAAGCTCAATGGCGTTCATGCAGCTTTGATTTTGGGCGAAGTCGACTCTTTTCCGCAGGCGATGCAATAGCGTGGAGATCGCACTGCGGGACGGCAGAGGCTACCGCAGTGCCGGCCGCGTCGCAAACCACCCTCGCACGCGGCCATCCGCCACACCATGTACCCAGAACGGCAAGACGATTGCTGGCTTGGCCGGCCTTTTCTTTAACAAATTGCCAGGTTATTATGAACTCCGTCCAGATCGCGCCATCACGACTTGGCACCAGACGGCATAACAGTTTGGCGCTCAATATCTTATACGGCTTATATGCCGTTTTTGATTTTATAGCTACAGGAGAGATACTCTCGATTCCCCGGGCATAGGTCACCCCGCAAAGGGGCTCGGTCTTGTCCTGTGCCCGGACAAGCAGTAGTTAGTCCTAGACTTTCACAACATAAGTAAAGGAAGGAGACAAAATATGGTTCATCAGTTGCCCCCACTGCCCTACGCCAAGGATGCCCTCCAGCCTTACATGTCGGCGGAGACCCTTGAGTACCACTACGGCAAGCACCACCAGACCTACGTCGACAACCTCAACAAGCTGATCCCCGGCACCCAGTTCGAGAACATGTCTCTGGAGGACATCATCATGAATTCCTCCGGCGGCATCTTCAACAACGCAGCCCAGGTCTGGAACCACACCTTCTTCTGGAACTGCATGAAGCCCAACGGCGGCGGCATGCCGACCGGCGCGCTGGCGGATGCGATCAACCAGGCGTTCGGCTCCTTCGAGAATTTCAAGAACGAGTTCAGCCAGAAGGCGGTCACCCTGTTCGGTTCCGGCTGGACCTGGCTGGTGAAGAACAGCGACGGTTCGCTCGCCATCGAGCAGACCAGCAATGCCGCCAACCCCATGACCTCCAACCAGAAGCCCCTGCTGACCTGCGACGTGTGGGAACACGCCTATTACATCGACTACCGCAATGCCCGCGCCAAGTTCGTGGAAAACTTCTGGAACCTGGTGAACTGGGACTTCGTCGCCCAGAACTTCGCTTGATATTCGCCTAATATTATTACCGGCGATCCTATTACCGTTGCGGGGAAGAGGGATTGTCCCCTTCCCCGCAACGCCGATCCCGCTATCGGCTACTAATTCCAGGGCAAAGAGCAGTTTGCCTGTGGGGTAATTAGCCGATACAATCCGACTTTAACTCAAATGGCGGTCTCCTCTGGGACTGCCTTTTTGTTTTCGGGATTATTGCGCTATGACCAACCCGTTGATGTCTACCTATGCGCGCCAGCCGGTGGCCTTTGACCATGGCGAAGGTGCGTGGTTGTGGGATGTGCACGGCAAGAAGTACCTGGATGCCATTAGCGGCATTGCAGTTTGCGGATTGGGGCACGCCCATCCGGCAGTGGCACAGGCCCTGTGTGAACAGGCCGGCAAGCTGCTGCATACCTCGAACCTCTATCGCATTGCCCTGCAGGAAGAACTGGCACAGGCGCTGGTGCGCCTGTCCGGCATGACCAATGTTTTCTTCTGCAATTCGGGTGCTGAGGCCAACGAGGCAGCCATCAAGCTTGCCCGTTTGTACGGGCATCAACGGGGCGTCAGTGTTCCCACCATCGTGGTGGCCGAAAACAGCTTTCATGGCCGCACCCTGGCCACCCTCACGGCCACCGGCAACCGGCGCGTCCAGGCCGGTTTCGAGCCGCTGGTGCAGGGTTTCGTGCGTGTGGCCTACAACGATCTGGAAGCGCTGCAGACCGTGGCGCGCAATAGCCCCAACATCGTAGCGGTGCTGCTGGAGCCCGTACAGGGCGAATCCGGCGTACGCGTGCCCGATGCAAATTACCTGGCCGAAGTGCGCGCCATGTGCGATGAA
>JBAYZB010000012.1:0-32798 GCA_041672765.1 Gammaproteobacteria bacterium
CTGAGTGATTTACGCTGGGAAATTTTCCTTTTTTTCCTCGCGTTCGTTGAGGGTGCAGGGTGCTGGGCTATACAGGATTTGTGCGGAGTCATGCCGATTGGCAACTTGGGGACGTTTGTTACGAGGTCAATATGAATTCATTACTGAAAGTGGCGGTGCTCCTGCTGTTCGGTCTTGGTAGTGCCGCTTGGGCCGCCGAGGAGAGATTGGTGCGGCTTGAAACCTGCCTCAAGGCCGCCTCGAAGATCAAGGCCGGGGAGTACGTCAAGGTGGAATCGATCATTCTCGGAGGCGTGCCGAGTTACGAAATCGAGGTGCGCGATGCGGAAGGGGTGGAGTGGGAGCTGATGTGCGACAGGACCACGGGCCGCATCTACGAGATCGAGCGGGAGGTCGATTCCGCCGCGGATCCCCTGTTCGCGAAGCGTGCGAAGGTCAAGGAAGCGGACGCGCGGGCGGCGGTGCTGGAGCTGTATCCGGGCGAGATCAAGGAGATCGAGTACGAAATCGAGAGCAACGGAGCCCCCACCTTTGAGTTCGACGTCGTCGACGCGCAGGGCCGGGGGCTCAAGGTGGAGGTGAATGCGATTACCGGCGAGATCATCGAGGTTGCGTTCGAAGAATGGGAGATCGGTATCGAGCCCGAGGAGCGCAAGGCCTCCGGTCGGTAAGGCCGGCCACAGGCCCGGTTGCATCTTGATAGGATCGGACATGGGTGCGGCGCTGCCGCGCACGGTTCGCAAGGGAGTTGGAGATGTTCGGGATGCGGCGACACCCGTGCGTTTCGACAGCCCTCATCACAGGGACTCCGTTGCGCCGCCCGGCGTGTATTGTGCATCGACGCGGTTTCCATCCGCATGTTTTTAGAGTGACCCTCCGTGCCTGACCCCGACCGGCGCAGCGCAGGCACTCCTCCTGTGGCGCCTTTCAGGTGCCCACAGCGTTTGCGCTGGCGCTGGTCGGGGTTGTTTTTTTGGGGCGGGTGATGACCTGGAGGGTGAGGTGAAACATGAAGCAAGACGAGTCATCTCAGCCTTGTTGACTCCCTGCCGCCGTGTTCTCGGCAACGCTATTGTTCAGGCAGCCTTACGCTCCGCAACCCGTGCTCACGGTTTCTTTGCTCCGACCGCGTTTCTCCCTCCCCGCCCGTGCGCGCAACTGCCCGCAGCCGCCGTCGATATCCTGCCCGACGGAATTGCGCAGGGCCGCGACGATGCCGCGCTCATGCAGGGCGCGGGAGATGGCGATGGCGCGTTCCCAGGCGGGGCGGCGGAAGCCGAGCCCATCGGTGGTGTTGTAGGGGATGAGGTTCATGATGGCGTACTTGCCGGTGAGCAGGCGCACGATACCCTCCACCTCGTCGTCGCCGTCGTTGATTCCTTCCAGCAGCGTCCATTGATACTGGATCGGATAGCGGGTGGCGCGGGCGTAATGTTCGGCGCGCTCCACCAGTTCTTCCGGCGCGATGCGCGGCGCCTTGGGCAGGAGGTGGGCCCGCAGTTCGGCATGGGTCGAGTGCAGCGAGAGGGCGAGGGCGGGTTTGACGCGCCCGCGGGGCAGGCGCTCAAAGACGCGGTAGTCGCCGACGGTGGAGAAGACGAGGTTCTTGTGCCCGATGCGGCCCAGGGTTCCCAGGAGTTCGATGGCGTCGAGGACGTTGTCGAGGTTGTGGGATGGCTCGCCCATGCCCATGAACACCACCTTCTTCACCGGCCGGCGCGCGCGGGCGAGGGCCACCTGGGCGACGATTTCGGCGCTGCCGAGCTGGCGCAGCAATCCGTCGCGGCCGGTCATGCAGAAACGGCAACCGACGGCGCAGCCGACCTGGGTGGAGACGCACAACCCGTCGCGCGGCAGCAGCACGCTTTCCACCATCTGGCCGTCGGCCAGTTCGATCAGCAGGCGCGCCGAGCCGTCGCTGCTGACATGTTCGGATCGAATCCGCGCCAGCGCGTCCAGTTCGGCGGCGAGTGCGGGCAGCGCCGCGCGCAGCGAGCGGGGCAGCACCTCTTCCGCCGGAACGCGACCGGCGTGCAGGGGCAGGCTGTGGCTCCAGGCCCGCAGCACCCGCTCCGTGTGGCAGGGTTTCGCGCCGTGTTCCCGCAGGCGTTCACGGAGGTGTTCGATGCGCATGGGTGGATGACTTCAAGGGGATCGGGCTTATCTCGCCAGGCCAGGAGGGCGCCACTGAAACCGGCGCCGAATTATCCGAAAAAAAGCCGAGAACATCTATCTTTCGCGGCTCAGTTGTGGCTGCGGCAATGGGAAAACGGCCCGAGACCAGCGGGCCTGGCGCATGTTGCGGAGCAATGCAGCTTGCGCCGATCTCCAACTGTGCAATGAGGGATGCGGCCAAGCCTTGCTCGCGGGAGGACAGTGCCTGTTTCATCGCTTCCGATACCGCTTGTCGCGCTTACACGTGTGGAGGCCGGGTTCGGCATCCATTTCGCGGGCAGTTGCAGAGATCGCGGGCTTAGTGTTGGCCGTGTGCCATGGAGGGCGTACCGCGATGAATTAATTGGTGTCGCGCTGATGGGGCACTGTTGAATTATTGCGGCCACACACGGTTACGCCTCGGATGAAGTGCGTATCCATGTGCCGGGCGTTGGACATCTTGGTTCTGCTTGCAGGTGCATCCTGGATGCGTCGTTGATTTTTCGTGCATGGTCTCACGCTCGGTTCGTGGAAGACCGCGGTTTTCGACCGTGATGCCGGCGGGTTCGGTTCGCACGTAAGCGGGAGCAGGACATGGGAGCAACTATGCTTTGGGTTTGGGGATCCGGGTTTCCTATCGGCTCCATCCGCACTACAAGGAGGAATGTCGATGAATCCCTTGAAACGGATGTTGTCAGCGGCGGTCGTGCTATCGTTCATCACTGCCATCGGCGTGGGGCCGGCATTGGTTTTGGCGCAGACCGACACATTCATGCTGGTATCCGGCATTCCGGGAGATTCCCTGGATAGGGTCCATGCCGGCTGGATCGACGTTACTTCTTTGCGCCAAGCCTTTCCCGCCGAGGAGGGCGCCCAGAGCACGTGCGAGGTCACGGTGGTGAAAGGGCTCGACATCGCCGGCCCGCGCCTGTGGGCGGCCGCGGTCACCGGCCAGCGCTTCGCCGAGGTGCGCATCGAGGTCATGGAATCCGGCGAACAGAACAGAAAGATCTACGAGATCCGGATGAGCGACGTCGGCATCACCGGCATCGTTACCGCCGGCGATGACGCAACCGCGGAGACCGTCAACCTGGCGCCTGTCACCATGACTTTGTCGTTCTTCCCCCGCAACCCGGACGGCAGCCTGGGCGCGCCTGTCACCACTGAGATCCCCTGCGGGTGATCCGGAGCGGCAGGAGCAGTTCGGGCAGTCAAGCATATTGCGATACCGGAGCCGGTCCTCCGTCCATGACGCTGACGGTATGCGATCCGGCGAGGCGCCGCATCATGTGGCCGTGACTGGCCGTGGGTGCGCTCCGGCCCGCATCGGCCTTCCATGCAGCCGATACGGCGTTGCCCGATACCGTCGGATGCTTGGCATGCTTCGCTGCGCAAGAACGGATATGGAGCCGCTTCGCTCCGGATCTCTTCGATCCATGCTGCTGACTTGGCGGGATTTTCTCGGGCTGAAAGGTCTCCTGCGTCAATGACTGTTCCTGTGGAGGGCGGTTCTGGCACGTGCCGATGCGTCGTTCCCGTTACCCCGTCTTTCGCCGCGGGCCGTGCAAATGGGCGCAAATACGGTCCTCAGCACTTGACCGAAGCGATTGAATGCGTAACCCTATTCGGCCCGATTTCGCCGCCCCAAGAGCGCGATAAAACGTTCCTTGCCAAAATTCTTCTATGTTAGGGGTAACCAGTCGTCCTATGCCGTACGTCCAGGAAACCTTAGCCGCCCTGAAGCGGACCAGTCCCGCCCAGCATGAGTTCTATCAAGCCGTCGAAGAAATCCTGATGAGTCTCAGGCCGTTGCTTGATCGCGACCCCCGTTACCGAGAATACAACATCATAGAGCGCATCGTGGAGCCGGAGCGCCAGATCATGTTCCGGGTCACCTGGGTCGATGACAAGGGCCGCATCCAGGTCAACAAGGGCTATCGTATCCAGTTCAGTTCCACGTTGGGGCCGTACAAGGGCGGCATCCGTTTCCACCCGAGCGTGAATGCCGGGATCATCAAATTCCTGGGTTTCGAGCAGATCTTCAAGAACGCCCTGACGGGGCTCCCGCTGGGCGGCGGCAAGGGCGGGGCCAATTTCGATCCGAAGGGTAAGTCGGACAACGAAATCATGCGCTTCTGCCAGTCATTCATGACCGAGCTGTACCGCCATGTCGGCCCGACCATCGACGTGCCCGCGGGCGATATCGGCGTGGGGGCACGGGAGGTCGGTTACATGTACGGGCAGTACAAGCGACTGACCGGCAGATACGATGGCGTACTGACCGGCAAGGGGCTGAAATGGGGCGGTTCCCTGGCGCGCAAGGAGGCCACCGGTTACGGGTCGGTCTATCTGGCCGAGAACATGCTGAACGCCCGCGGCGAGTCGCTGGAAGGGCGTATCTGCGCCGTTTCCGGGGCCGGGAACGTGGCCATCTACACCATAGAGAAGCTCTATCAATTGGGCGCGCGCCCGGTCACTGCCAGCGACTCGCGCGGCATGATCTATCACAAGAGCGGCATCAATCTGGAGACCTTGAAGCGCATCAAGGAAGTGGGGCGGGCGTCGCTGGAAGGCTACATCAAGGAGCACCCCGACGCGATCTACACTCCGGCCGAAAAGTATCCTGAAGGCCGCAATCCGGTGTGGTCGGTGCCGTGCGATGCGGCGTTCCCCTCCGCCACGCAGAACGAACTGAACGGCGAAGATGCGGCCGAGCTGGTGAAGAACGGCTGCAAGCTGGTTTGCGAAGGGGCGAACATGCCGAGCACGCCGGAGGCCATCGACGTGTTCCTGAACGCCAAGATCGCCTTCGGGCCGGGCAAGGCCGCAAACGCGGGCGGCGTGGCCACGTCGCAGCTCGAGATGAGCCAGAACGCCAGCATGCAGCAGTGGACCTTCGAGGAAGTGGATCAGAAGCTGAAGCGTATCATGGCGAACATCTACACCTCGATCAGCGAAACCGCTGCCGAGTTCGGCGAGCCGGGCAATTTCGTGCTGGGCGCCAACATCGCGGGGTTCCGCAAGGTTGCGGACGCGATGATCGAACAGGGGGCGGTGTAAGCCGGTCCCGTTGCACAGGGGAACGGGGCTGCGTCGGGCAGTCCCGTTCCCACCCTCTCTCGTGCGCGGGCGACGATCCCGTGCAATCCTTTCTAAAATGTTCATGATCATCGGCGTGCGGCGGTCGATGATCCGTGTCGGTCGCGCCTGGCCGTATGTGCTTCTCCGACACTCCTGCGGCATCTCCCGTTGATTGGAATCTGATGAGGCAGTTTCGGATGTGGGACGAGCGCTATTCCTCGGAAACGTACGTCTATGGCACCGAGCCTAACGAGTTTCTTGTCGCCAATGTCGGCCAGTTGCCCAAGGGGCGGATTCTCTGCCTCGCTGAAGGCGAGGGGCGCAATGCGGTTTGGCTGGCCCGTCAGGGCTACCACGTCACCGCGGTCGACGCCTCTGCCGTGGGATTGGCGAAGGCGCGGCGGCTTGCCGCGGCGCACGATGTCGAGATCGAGGCCATCCACGCGGATTTGACCCACTTCGAACTCGGCGAGAATCGTTGGGATGGCATCGTTTCGATCTTCTGCCATCTTCCGCCGGCGCTGCGGGCCAAGGTCCATGCCGCCGTGGTCGCCGCCCTCAAGCCCGGCGGCGTCCTGCTGCTCGAAGCCTATACTCCACGCCAATTGCAATTCCGCACTGGCGGCCCGCCCACGGCCGAGATGATGATGACCCTGGAGAGCCTGACCGAGGAGCTGCGAGGGCTGGCGTTCCGGCACGCTCTGGAACTGGAGCGGGAAGTGCATGAGGGGACGTTTCATCATGGACGCGGGGCGGTGGTGCAGCTCATTGCCGTCAAGGAGGAGACAGGGACCGGCAACGGCTGACGGGCGAGGGAACGCCAGCGCTAGCTGCCTTCGTCCGGGGCGTGCGCCGCCCGGGAACCTCGACCGCACAGGCCAACCCCTGCGTGCCCCCCTCTTGGCGCGCGGGCTACACTTGCTGGTGACGCCGGCCCGGTTGCGTTCTCCAGGCGGAATCGCGTTTTTCGCGAGGCTGTTGGCAGTCCGGGGCAGTGCCGCCATGGCCTTGTTTCGTGCCGGCGTGCGTTACCGGCAGGGAACGGTGATGGGAGCGGTGCAGCGTAGAGACGGTTCGTGACGCCCGCGCGCACGAGGGACGAGCCCATGGACGCCTCTCGACAGCCGTCCAACTTCAGCAAGTTCACGGATGAACTGCGCCGCGCTTTTCAAGAATATCTGAGTGTTCCCACCGTCATCATCCTTGTGTTCCTGGCGCTTGCCGCCGTCATGATCGCTATCGAGAAATCGGAAATCGCGGCGGTGGATCGGTTGCGCGTAACGCTTACCGACCAGGTGTTCGGCGATGGGGACTCGACACGGGATATCCTCACCGCGGCCGCCGCCACCCTCATCACCATTACCTCGATCACCTTCACCGTTCTGCTCCTTGCGGTCCAGCAGGCGGCGGGGGCGATGGGCACGCAGATCATCGATCAGTTTCTGCGCCGCCCGATCAACCAGCTTGTGTTCGGCTACTTCGTCGGGATGTCGATTTATTCGCTGATCGTGCTTGCGGCCGTTCATGAGGAATTCAATCCGATCCTGTCCACGCTGCTTGCCTTCGTGTTCAGCGGGGTGGCGCTGTATCTGCTGGCGGCACTCGTCTACGTCACCCTGACGCAGATGCGGCCCGCCATCGTCATCCATGCCATTCATGACGGGACGCTGGCGGCGCGCAAGCGCCAGCTCCCTATCATCATGCGGACCAGGCGATCGCCGCGCATCAATGATGGAGGGCGTATCGCGGTGCACTCGCGTGGAGACGGTTACGTGGGTTATGTCGATCTCGATCTGCTCGACAAAGCCATCGGTGGCCGGCGGCAGGATCTGGAGATCGTGCTGCAGGTGCAGATCGGTTCTTATGTGGCGCTCGGCGATGCGATCGCCGAGATCCGGACACTGTCGGACATCGATACCGCCGGTCTCCAGGAAGCGATCCGGCGGGCTGTGAAACTGGGGCGGGCACGCGATCTGCAATACGATCCGTTGCACGGCATCGAGCAGATCGTGAACATCGGCTGGACCACGATCTCAACCGCCCAGCAGAGCCCGATCGCCGGCGCTCAGGCCATCGACGCGCTCCGGGACCTCCTGGCCGTCTGGAGCGGGAATGAAGAGGGAGCCGAAAACGACGAGAAGCTCCCGATCGTTTACCGCGATGATATTCCGTCCGCGCTGTTGCGCGCGTTCGAATCCCTCGCGGTCGCCGCCGGGGAATCCCGCCAGCACCAGAACTTCGCGCTGGTGCTTCTGGTGTTCGCCAAGATGTTCGAGCGGTTGCCGCCGGCCCAGCGGTCGCTCGCCGAGGCTATCGTTCCGCGCATCCTCTCCGGAATGGGGGAGCTGGTGCTGACGACCGAACTGGACGAAGCGCTCATGGTGCTTGCCGCCGCTCTCGACACAGCGGGGAGCGGGGCGACGGCAGAGGTTGTCCGCCAGGCACGTGATCACGCGCACAACAAGCCGGATGGCCGGAGCTAAGGGCACGCGCCGCTGTCTCCCGGTGATTGCGCAGGTTTCGCCGTGCCAGAATCCCGCGGTGCGCGGCGACGGGTCGCCATGAAAGTTCACTCGGACCCGGGCTGGGGTGCTTTTCCGGCCCCGTTGGCCGCTACTCCGGCCCGCCCTCCAGCGCATCCTTGATGCGGCGTTCGATCAGGTCCATGTCGAGCCGGCTGCGGTCTTGAACGATCTGCCGGACCGTTTCGTTGACCGTGCGCAGGTCTTCCAGCAGGTCACGCAGGATCTCCTGTTGCTGGCGTACGCGGGTGATTTCCTGGGGCTCGCGAACGAGATCGCGGACAATGGAGTCTTCGGCGCGCGAAGCGATCACCGGCTCGGGCTGACCTTCCAGATAGACGAACGTCCTGCGCCCGGGCCCGCGTTCGTCCTCGATCGGAATGATGGCCACCACCTGGTCCGAACGCACGTATTTGCCATAGCCCAGCGGTACCAGAACGCCACCGTGAATTCGCATGCGAGTCCCTCCTTCCTGGCGGAGCAGCGCAGCCTGTCGAAAGCCATTCGGCAATCCGTGCCCAAAGTCTATGTCAAAAACCTGTGTACGGCCCTGGAATGGGTTGGCCTCGGGCGGCACGCCGTTCCGGTGTCTCAGGACAGCGTGATCTGCCGGTACATCTTGATGGCGAACACCGAACCATGGCCGGGCCGGGACTTCACTTCGATCTCGTGCTGGAGCAGTTTGGCCGTGCGTGTCACGATCCAAAGGCCCAGGCCCATGCCTTTGCCCAATACCTGTGGGCGGGTGTCGAGACGGTAGAACGCATTGAAGATCACCTTGAGCTTTTCCTCCGGCACCCCCGTACCGGTGTCCCACACCTCGACCTGGACATGATCCCGGCGGCGCCGGCAGGCGATCAGGATCTTGCCTGTGGGGGTGTGGCGGATCGCATTGATGACGAGATTGCGGAGCATGCGGCTGAATAGCACGGGGTCGGTCGGCACGACCTCGCCGGAGCAGGAACGGACCCGCAGCAGCAACCCCTTCTGCCGGGCCACCATGTGAAACTCGTCGGCGATGGGAGCGATCAGATCTTGCAGTTTGCAGGGCTGAACGGCGGGCTGGATCTTCCCGGTTTCAAGGGCGGAGAGGTCCAGCAGGGTATCGAGCAGATGGAGCGTATTGTCCAGGACCATGGACATCTGCTTCGCGATGGTGCGTTGGGTCTCGGTGGTCAAGTCCATGTTCAAGGCATCCAGATAGAGCCGCAGGCTCTGGACCGGCTGGCGCAGGTCGTGGCTGGCCGCTGCCAGGAATGTCGACTTTGCGATGTTGGCCCGCTCGGCCTCTGCGCGTGCCTGACGCTCGGCTTCTTCGGCCCGCTGGCGTTCCGCGATCTCGGCGACGAGCTTTTCGTTGGCGACCCGCAACTCATTGGTGCGCTCCTGTACCCGCTGTTCGAGGTGCTGCAGCAGTTCGGCCAACTCGTCGGCCAAGAGGCTCTTTTCGACTTGCGTGGCCAGTGCCCCGGTGAGGACCGCGTGCTGATTGCGGGCAAACAAGGAGAGCACCAAGATGAAGATCAACGCCATGGCGCCCATTGCCGTGTGCGCGGCTGTTCCCGCGAGCATGAAGCGTGCGGCGAGCGGCAGGACGCTCGTCAAGAGGAACGCGAAGTAACTCGACAACGAATATGACAGGCTGACTGCCGCGCCCGCCGCCATGCCGCCGACCACGAAGGCGAGAAATATCTGGTAGAACTCCTCCTCGGGAAAGAGCAGAAAGGCGCCGATACCCCATAGCGATCCGGTGGTGAGGGCACCGAAGAACATCCGTCGCTCCCAAAGCTCCAATCGCTCGTGTGGTGAGGGTCCCCTGCGCTTCCAGTTCCACCACAGGACCATGCGGGCACTCACGACCGCAAGCATCGCCATCCACCAGAGAAGGATTCGACCGGTCGGTTCCACGCGGGCCAGCACGAGCGCCACCAGGGTGGCGTTGACGACGTTGGCTGCCAGCGCGACGGGCAGTTGTCTGAACAGAAGCCGCACGCTTGCGGCGCGGACATCCGGGCGACGCGCGTCATAGAGGTTCATGCGGGCTTCGGGACAAACGCAATCAGGGGTTACACGAAAGGCCGGCGCGGTGTCCGGCGCATGTCATCGAGGCGCACAGGCGCGGCGGGCGTGTTGTACGGCATGTCATCCCACATGGACGGCACGAGACGCGATAACCGTCGTTATCGTCCATGACCGGCAGGCCGTGCCTGCGGCGCGGTTACAGTCGCGTATTGTCCCGAGGCGGTCTGACCCGTTTATCCGGCATGACCTTCTGCGTCGGTCGTGCGGTTGTTGGTGTCCATCCGGTTCTGGGCGGAGATGGGTTCGATAGCGGGAAGGGAGAAGTCCTTTTCATGATTCCCTCTTGTGTGCCGATGTTGACATCCTCGGGTAGTCGTGCCGTATAGGCATGCGTGCGTACCATTGAGGATAGCAGGGGATAGCATGTAGTAAATGCGGTTGTCGTGCGGCAGCAGGGCGGCCGCAGACCTGGGATCGTTACGGGGCAGGGCGGCCAGCCTGCCCCCGTTCCACGTCGCCTCCGGCGCTCCTGTCGCTCCAGAGCGGCGCGCGGCGGACGGCAAACTCCGCCAGCAGCCGCGATCCTTGGCGCAACAGCCGGGTCAAGCCGCTCCCTTTCCCGTCGACGCCCAGTTCCACCGGCGGTTGCGAGCCGGCCATGAGGGCGGCGATCTGGTCGGCATCAATGGTCTCGTGTTCGATGAGTGCATGTGCCATGGCATGCAGCCGGGCCTCCTGCTCGCGCAGGATGGTCCTGGCGCGGCGATAGGCTCGCTCCACCACGGCACGCACTTCCGTGTCGATCAATTGTGCGGTGGCCGGCCCGACGTTGCGCAACCGGCCCGCGCCACCCAGGTAGACGTTCCCGCTGTCCTCGTGATAGACCAGCGGACCGACGCGCTCCGAGAGTCCCCATTTCGTCACCATGTCGCGCGCCACTTCGGTGGCCCGCTGGAAGTCGTTTGCCGCGCCCGTGGTGACCTGATCCGGGCCGAAGACCAGTTCTTCAGCCACCCGTCCGCCGAACAGCGTCGCGAGCATGCTTTCGAGTTGGCGCTTGCTGTAGTTGTACCGATCCTGCTCGGGCAGAAACATCGTGACGCCCAGCGCCCGCCCGCGCGGGATGATGGAGACTTTGTAGACGGGATCGTGATCGGGCATGAGCAGCCCCACGATGGTGTGCCCCGCCTCGTGGTAAGCGGTGATGCGCTTGTCTTTCTCCGACATCACCAGTGTGCGCCGCTCCGCCCCCATCAGCACCTTGTCCCTGGCTTGCTCGAAGTCGCGCATGCAGACCTCCGTGCGGTGTGACCGCGCGGCCAGCAACGCCGCTTCGTTGACCAGGTTGGCGAGATCGGCGCCGGAGAGGCCCGGCGTGCCCCGGGCGATGACCGCGGCGTCCACATCCTCCGCCAGCGGCAGCCGGCGCATGTGCACCTCAAGAATTTGTTCACGCCCCTTCAGGTCCGGCAGCCCGATCGGTACCTGACGGTCGAACCGCCCCGGGCGCAACAGCGCCGGATCAAGCATGTCGGGCCGGTTCGTCGCCCCGATCACGATGATGCCCTCGGTGCCGCTGAATCCGTCCATCTCCACCAGCAGTTGATTGAGGGTCTGTTCGCGCTCGTTGTGCGCCCCCGGCTCGCCGTGGCTGCTGCGCTTGCCGCCCACCGCATCGATCTCGTCGATGAAGATGATGCACGGCGGGTTTTTGCGCGCCTCGGCGAAGAGGCTGCGTACCCGGGCCGCCCCGACGCCGACGTAGAGTTCGACGAAGTCCGAGCCGGAGAGGCTGAAGAAAGGGACGCGCGCCTCGCCGGCGATGGCGCGGGCAAGGAGGGTTTTGCCCGTGCCCGGCGGTCCCACCATCAGTACGCCGCGGGGGATGCGGCCGCCGAGTCGCTGAAAGCGCGCCGGATCGCGCAGGAAGTCCACCAATTCGGCCACTTCCGCCTTGGCCTCCTCGATCCCGGCCACGTCCGCCAGCGTGGTGCCCGGGTGACCGGCCATGCGGCGCCGGTGGCTGAACTTCTTGAAGTCCACGGTCGATCCGCCCAACTGCTTGCGCAGGACGAATACCACCAGCCCGACGATCACCAGCACCGCCAGCAACGGCCCGATAAATCCCGTGGAGAACGAGTCCGCGCCGGTGGCATGGGTGTTCGGTCCGACGCTCACCCGGACCTTGTGTGCCAGCAGCCGCTCCATCAGGCCTGGATCCGACGGCAGCAGCGTGACGAACTCGCCGTCGTCGTGCCGCACCCCCTGCAGCCGGTCGCCCGCCCTGGTGAGCGTGACCTGCTTGACCTGTCCTTGCTGAACCGCGGCGATGAATTCGGAATAATCCAGTGAGGCGACCTCCGGCTCTTCCCCAGGGGCGTACCAATTCCACAGCAGTGCGGCCAACGCCACGACGAGTATGGAAATAAGTATCAAAATGCGGGTACGGATATTCATGGTTAGCGTATGGTGTCTATATCTCCCGAAACGATCCTGTTTTTCCGGAGGGCCGATTCGCCGTCAGTCCGGAAGAACGCTACAGATTACAGGGAAGCCGCGCCGCAAACCTTGATCCATGCCTAGAAATGGTTAGGCATCGTGGCGTGGCTGATCGATGGCGGGCTTAGGAGAGGGGCTGCGGAAGGCGAAAAGCGGGGAGTTCGGCGTGGCGGCGTCGTTTTGGTCAGCCGACGGGGCGCGGATCGGCCCGGAGAGGCGGCGTTTCGCTCAGCGATGGGTGCGCGGGAAGGGTGGACCTGGCGAGTGTCGGGGCGCTGGGAAATCCGGATTGAATTACCGTTACTTTGCGATCTTGCGGCATGCACAGGCGCCGGCTCTGCCGCACGAACCGGCGCCGTGGCGGAAAGACCGGCTGGGTAGCGGCGTACCGCTTCTGGAAGCGACCCAGGGAAGCCTCAAGCTTCCCTGGGTCCATGACGGTATGTCAGACTCGCGCCCCCCGGCGTCGCTGCATCTGCCGATAGATGAACAACAGCAGGATCGCTCCGAGCACCGCGAGAATCACGCTCCAGATGTCGACGCCGGTGACGCCGCCCAGCCCCAGGGCGGATGCGATGAAACCGCCGACCAGAGCGCCGGCAATACCGAGAAGAATCGTGATGATGATTCCGCCCGGGTCCCGGCCCGGCATGAGCCATTTGGCTATGATGCCCGCGATTGCTCCGAGAATGATCCATGTCAATACGCTCATCGTCGCCTCCTTCGGGGCGGTTACCCCGGTCCGTGCTCCGCTACCCTACGGTGGTTTCCGGCTGAATCTACACCCGTAACGGGCATGATCGGCAGCCTGTGCCGGACCCGCGTCCTGTCATTGCTCAGGCCATTCCCTGCTGGTGCCGGCTGCCGGACGGTGTCGACCCGGTTGGGAACGTTTGAACTGCACCCGTTAAGAAAAAGTATATTGCGTTCGTTGCCTGTCATTGCGTGGCCGCGGGACGAAAGTCGAATATGCCTGCCGCGCGCGCGGATTTGCGCACGGACCGTGCGCGTCGGTACTGACGCGTTGCGCCCATTCCGGATGTGCCGGCAGCGGGGCTTCACCGGTTCGGATCGCGGATGAGCAGCGTGTCGCTGCCACCGATGCCCAGGCCGATCAGCAACCAGGCGTTGGATTCCAGCCGCAACAGCCTGATGCTGCCGTTCTCGAACACCACCGGATTGCGCTCCGTCGGATCGTGGTCGATGAAGACCCGATAGGCGCCGTCGTACTCATAATGCAGACCGATGACCTGGATCGGGCTCAGCCCCGCGTTGTAGCCCCGGCGATAATCGTTGAGGGCCCGCTCCAGGAGCGCCTTCGATGGTGGTTCGGCGACGGAGGGCGCGGCGGCGATCATGAGACAGGTCAAGGCAAACGCAGAAACGAAGCGTTCCATGTCCGGCATCTCCCTATGCAAGACCAGTGACGTGCACCACGAGAGATCTGGCGAAACCTTGTCACAACAACAATAGTACACTAACCATAAGCAGCCGTAGGCGGTCGGCGGGTGCCTGGTGACCGTCGTGACGGCGGCAGCGGTTTGCCGAACGCGGCAACCGTAAGGAGTCACCGGCATGACGGATACGATTCTTGCGCTTTATCCTGAACCGGGAATCGAGCGGCCGCTCGCGGGGACCTATCTCGCGCATAACCTGCATGAACTCGGCACGCGCGAGCGGCCGTTCGTGTACGCGAACTTCGTCTCCAGCATCGACGGCAGGATTGCGGTGGTCGAGGCCCACACGGGCGAATCCTATGTGCTGGAGGAGTTGGCGAGCGGGCACGACTGGCGGCTGTTTCAGGAGCTGCAGGCCCAGGCGACATGTCTCGTGACCCACGGCGGTTATCTGCGCGCGCTGGCGGCGGGCAAGTTCAGCGACATCCTCCAGGTGGGCATTTCCGAACAGGCCGCGGACATCGGCGACTGGCGCCAAGCGCACGGTTTTACCGGCCAGCCGGCGGTGGCGGTGGTGAGCGCCAGCCTGAACTTTCCGCTGCCGCCCTCTCTGGAGGCACACGGCCAGACGGTGTACATCATTACTGCCCATGGCGCGTCGGCGGATCGGGTGCGCGCGTGGGAACGGCGGGGATATCCGGTGTTGTTCGCAGGAGCCGGTGCGAGGGTGGAGGGCGGTCCGCTGGTCAAGGTGCTCACGCAATTGGGCTACCACCGGCTTTACCTTCTGACCGGGCCGACCATGCTGGATACCATGTTCCGCGATGGCGTCCTCTCGCGCCTTTATCTCACGATCACCCATCAGGTCATCGGCGGGGAGAAGTTCCACACGCTGGTAAGCGGTCCCGTGCTCGGGGGAGCCGGGCGGCTGCGGCTGCGCACGCTGTTTTATGACGCCGCTGCGCCGAAGGGCACAGGTCAGTGGTTTGCGAGCTTTGACGTTCGCGGCCGGGACGGGGCGCCGGGCTGAGGGAATGGCGCCAGAGCGGTCTGGTCCTGGAGGACAAGCGCGAAGCCGCGCCTGGTGCACGCCATCATGCCGGACTCAGGCGGGTATGGCCATGACGCCGCTGGCTCGTGTCACAGCTTGCGGACGGTGAACGGAGCCGGCAGCGTTCGTCCGCACTCGATGGAGCGCAGCAGGCAGGTCCAGAAGTTGTTGACAGGACACTGGCCGACGAACTCCGCCAGCCGATGGCCGAGAGCGTTACGGGTGACGCGTATCGTGGTGACGTGGCTGTCCCAGGTGCCGCAGTCGCGGACGAGGCGAAAGTACTCCGTTGTCATGTGCCCTCCTTGGTCGGCCCGATGCGCTGGCCGATCTGCACTGCATTCGCACATAAAAGCATGGCAAGATACATGCCATGCTTTACAAGCAAATGAATGGTTGACGGTTTCGTGTCGGCAGCGGGCGGCGGGGCCACGCAACTGTAAGAACGGTTGACGCCCGACAACGCACTTCTGACAGTTATTGCCTGAATGGACAGGCGTTTGGTTGTCGGCGCCGCTGTAAAGAATAATGACGGTGGGAAGCGTGATGACCGTCGAAAGCATGCTCTGCGGGGGCGGTCAGGAGTATTCGGTCATGGGCAAAGGTGTCATTCACGTCGCCGGCATCATCGATCAAGCCGAGGCGGACATGCTGGTCGATTGCGGGGCGGATGTGCTCGGTTTTCCGTTCCGGTTGGCCAAGCACCGGGAGGATCTTTCCGAGGAAGAAGCGGCGCGAATCGTGCGCGCGCTCGGTCCAGCCGCCCAGACGCTGCTCATCACCTATCTGGCGAAGGCGGAAGAGATCGTCGCGCTGTGCCGGAGGCTGGGTGTGGCTGGCGTGCAACTGCACGGCGACATCGATGTTGCGGAACTGGAGCAGCTGCGGGCGCTATGGCCAGGTTTGCGGGTGATCAAGAGCCTCATCGTGCGGGATGCCAATGGCGAGGCGCTCGAGCGGGAGGTGAAGCGGCTGGAGCCGCATGTCGATGCGTTCATCACCGACACCTTCGATCCCGTTACCGGAGCGACCGGCGCCACGGGCAAGGTCCACGACTGGAACGTGAGCCGCAGGCTGGTGGAGGCATCGACGTGCCCGGTAATTCTGGCCGGCGGGCTGAATCCCGGCAACGTGCGCGTGGCGATAAGGGCGGTGCGGCCGGCCGGGGTGGATGTGCACACGGGCATAGAAGGCCCGGACGGCAGGAAGGACCGGGAGTTGGCGGCGCGGTTCGTGGCGGAGGCGCGGGCGGGATTCGCGGAACTGTGCCAGAAATGCCGTTAGCGGGCGGATGTCCTCACATGCCTGACAAATAGTACGCGAAGAAACGGATGCCCCACGTTGTATGCGACGTGTGTGCTGGTGTTGTGGTTGGTGCAGGTCGCGTCGACGCAGCCCAGCTCAACGTAACGGCCGTTTGCCGGATTTCGCAGGCGCTCAAGCGTGCAGTTCCAGAATATCGCCGTCGGCGACCGGGTGATCGCGTCCCACATGCTGGCCGTCGAAGCCGCCGGCGCCCCAGATCCGCGCGTATTTCAATGTGGTGGCCAAGTCCTTGTGTATGAGCCGCGCCACGTCGTGTACCGTCTGGCCGCGGCGTACGGTAAACGGCCTCTCCTTGTCGGGCGGGCGGCCGGGCGCCTTGGTGTAGACCCGCACGATGCCCAGCTTCTCAAACAGCCAGGGGCCGATGGCGCCCAGTCCTGCGCCGGTGATCGCCGCCACCGTCAGCGCGGGATAGCGCAGGCCGGTGAGTTCCCGGAAGACCTCCAGTTCGTCCTGTAGCCGGGGGATCCGATCCGCCTTGTTGGCGAGCATGAGCGTGGGCAGGCGCAGGGAGAAGGGATCGTAGTCGGGGGCCTCGGTGTCGTCCGCCAGCGCAGGCGCAGGCTCCCACTGCTCCGTCAGGACGATGCGCTTGTCGTGCAGGATCCGGTGCAGTTCCTGCACCTGGTCCACGCATGCCGGATCGCTCAGGTCCACCACCAGCAGGCAGGCATCCGCGGTCTGCAAAGTGTTGGCGAGCCAGGGTATCGGATACTCGGGTGCGACCGGAGGCAGGTCGATGAGCTGGAAGTGGATGTCCTGGTAGGGCAGCATCCCGGCCTGCGGGTACTGGGTGGTGAACGGATAGAGCGCGCTTTCTGCGTTGGAGCCGGTGAGCCGGGCGTGCAGTGCGGACTTGCCGGTATTGGGCGGGCCGAGCAGCGCCACCTGGGCGGCCCCCTCCGGCCGGATGACGATGGCCGGGCCGGTGCGCGCGCCGCCTTTCCTGGGCCCGGCAAGTTCCTCGGTGAGTTCCTTGATGCGCGCCTTGATGTCCCCCTGCAGGCGGTCGGTGCCCTTGTGCTTGGGGATGGTGCGCAACATCTCGCGCAGGCACTCCAGTCGCTCCCTGGGATCGCGCGCCCTTCGATAGGCGGCCTCGGCGGCCTTGTATTCGGGCGTGAGATTGGCTGGCATAAGCGTGTGCGGGCCGGTGTGGCAAACAGTCCTCACAACAAGGATAACGTACGCCCCGGGGGCGAGTGACCCGCGCAGGGCGCGCGGTGCCGTCAACGCGCCTTTCTGTCCGGTATTCGCGTCCATCGCCGGTTTGGGCCCTGCGCGGTTGAGGCAAATCAATGGGGCGGCCGATTGCCCGGGGCACACTTGCCGGGGAATTTTCCGATAAAGATGCATGAGGTTTTTCAGTGTCCCGCAGCAACGAAATGACGAAGATCGCCGCCCTGGTCTGTGCGTTCGCCTGCACCCTGCCCGCCGCGCGGGCCACCGCCGCCGAGGGTGAAGGAGACCTGCCGCGTCTCTGGCGCGAACCATCCAGCGGGATGGAATTCGTGCTGGTCAAAGGGGGTTGTTATGAAATGGGCGATACCTTCGGGGATGGCGACCACAACGAACGCCCGGTGCACGAGGTCTGTGTCGACGATTTCTACATGGGGAAGTACGAGGTCACGCAGGGGCAATGGAGCCGGATCATGGGGAACAATCCGGCGGCCTTTCCCAAAGGCGACGACTACCCCGTGGAAAGTGTTATGGTGAGCGAGATCGAGACCTTCATCCTGCGCCTGAATCAGGCGGGCCATGGCCTCTTTCGGCTGCCCACCGAGGCGGAATGGGAGTATGCCTGCCGCAACGGCGGGCAGAGGGTCAAGTACGGGACCGGCGGCAACGAGATGAGTCATGATCTGGCAAATTATCTCGGGGAGGAGGACGATCCATGGCCGGAGACCGCACCGGTCGGGACGTTTCCCCCCAATGCCCTGGGGCTGCACGATATGTCTGGTAACCTTTGGGAGTGGGTGGCGGACATTTACGCGGCCGACGCCTATCAGAAGCATGACCGTATCAATCCGTTGTACATGGAGTCCGGACCCAGCCGTGTGGTGCGCGGCGGCGGTTGGTCGCACGATTCCCAGTTTGCGCGGTGCAGCAAGCGCCACATGCACTGCCGGCCCAGTGTCCGCTACGACATAATCGGCTTTCGGCTCGTGCGCGAAGTTCCTTAGAAGCCGTTGGTAAACCGCCGGGAAGCGCGCCGGAATCGGGAGATCAAACTGCGCAGCACAAAGCCTTTCTTTGTCTTTGCGTTTAAAGCAAGCGCCGCGTTGCCGCCTTCTGGCGTTCGCTTCATTTGTTTGCAATTACCGGCAGGCCGCAATTTCCTCTGCGGTACCCGTGTCCTGCAACGCGAAGATGCGGACCGGCCGGCCCTTGAGGCTGCGCTGGGGCAGGAGCGCATAACGGCCGGGCGCCAGGGGGTACAGCCGGCGGCGGTTCACGATTTCCGCGGCCGGGGCCGAGAGCGTGAGGGCTGGCAGGTGCGTCCTGCGGCCGTCCACCTTTACCACGGTGCGGCCAGCATTCAGCCGTTCCGCAATCCAGGCCGGGGTGCGCGTGTTGACGAGGCTGTAATGCACGTAATCCCAGAGCAGAAGTTCGCCGAGCACCGGATCGCGGGCGAGATACGGGAGCAGAAAATCCGTCACGCGCTCGAACAGGGAGTCGGGGCTCAGCGGCTCCGTCGCCAGTGCCATGCCGCGGTGATCCAGCAGGGCATCGAAGCACGCGCTCACCTGGCCGTCGAAATGATGCGGCACGAGCTGCATGAAGGTGTGCACCAGAAGTCCGCTGTTCCACAGCCGTTCCAGTAGTTCCGCGTAGTGTTTGAAGCGGATCAGTTCGACGAAACTGAGCCGGTCGTGGGCCAGGATTTCATAGGGCGGCTCGTCGTCCCAGAGATAGCCGAAGCGCGCCGCCTGTTCGCGCAACGGCGTGCCGGGCAGGAGCTTGAGCGTGCCCAGTTGCAGGTGCTCGGGAAAGAGTTGAAACACCCGGTCGAGGGAACGGCGGCACTGTGCGGCGTCCTCTTCCGGCAGCCCGACGATGAGGTCGAGGTGCACGTGATGCTTCTTGAGGGCGATCAGTTCGCGGATGTTGGCCAGGGCCTTGGGGATGTCCATGCGCCGCTCGATGCGCTCCAGAACGGCGGGTTCCAGGGTCTGCAGTCCGATCTCGAATTGAAACTTGCCCGGCGGCGCCTGGCGGAAGATCGCGATGGCCTCGGGCGAGACGCGGTCCGGATTCAGTTCCAGGTGGAAGCAGAGCGTTTCGGGCGTGCGTGCGAAGCGCTCCAGCAGTTGCACGGTGCGCGCCGTGCCCAGATGGAAGCTGCGGTCCAGCAGCTTGATGGTCTTGTTACGCAGCGTTTCAATGACGGCGAGATCTGCCTCGATGCGCTCCACGGGGAGCGTGCGCAGGCGCTCCCGGGCGCTGGTGCAGAAGCTGCAGCGATAGGGGCAGCCACGGGAGGTTTCCCAGTAGACCAGGGGCTTGTTGCGGTCGATCAGGCCGGCGGGCATCGGCGCGGGTATCTCTTCCGGCGCGAGCGGGCGTATCGGGTTGGAGATGACGGCGCCTTGCGCGTCGCGCCAAATGAGCCCGGAGACCGCCTCTGGACTTCCCTGGCCGTAAAGATGCCAGCGCGCGAGATCGCGAAAGGCCCGCTCGCCTTCACCGTCGATGACGAAATCCACCGCGCTTGCGGCGCGCAGCAGTTCCGCGCCGCGCGGCCCAGCCTCGGGACCGCCGAACACGATGCAGGCGTCGGGCAGGAGTTTGCGCAAGTTGGCCGCGAGCCGGAGGCTGGCCTGAATGTTCCAGAGGTAGGTGGAGAAGCCGATGAGCGCAGGTCTTGTGATGGCCAGTTCCGCCGTCAACCAGTCGAGCTTGTTCTTCACGAGGGGCTCGTACAGCCTGATTCCGGCATGGAACGGCTCGTCGCGACAATAGGCGGCTATGGAGCGCAGGGCCAGCGAGGAGTGGCTGGGGCCGGCGTGCAGCGTGATCAGGGCAATGCGCGGCGAGGGGGTGAAGTCGGTTTTCATGGCGCTATTGTACCCGTTTTCTGCCCGGTTCCCTGTCGGCCGGTGTGGAACAGCCGGACGGAAAGGTGGCGGACGCACAAGTGAGTTTGCCGGGCAAATAGCCGGAATATGCCGAGATGGCAAGCGATTGGGGAAATCCCTTGTGGTGTTTTCCCGGCGCAAGGCCTATCCTGTGCTCTGCGGCTCCACTCCGACAGTTGGCAGGTCCCTCCTGAATATTCAGTCAGTAGTCGCTTCCATCTCGTTTCGAGATCGGGCTGCAGGTAAACGGCAATCTATTTTATGAAGGTGACAGTGCGTGATTACAGGAACAGTTAAGTGGTTCAACGAAACCAAAGGTTTCGGTTTCATTTCGGTAGATGACGGCGGCAAGGATGTTTTCGTGCATTACTCCGCCATCAAGGGCAGCGGCTTCCGGAGCTTGGCAGAAGGTCAGAAGGTGACCTTTGAGGTGCAGCAGACCCCGAAGGGGCCGTCGGCTGTCGATGTCACGCCCCTTTGACCGCGGGCTGACCGCATAGGAAATGCGTCAAGCAAGAACCCCGCTGATGGCGGGGTTCTTTTTTTGCAGAAAACGCTCTTTTGACGCAGCCATCCCGGCTGCGCTCCGATGTATTCGCGTTCGCTCGGGCAACTCTCTTCCCGAAGGATTGGCCCGGCGTTTGGTCAAAGGTGGTCGAGCCGCGCATTCGTCAGCCCTAACGTCTGCCGCGGTGGCGGGCGTTCCTGGGCTCTTCCATGTTCACCCGCAAGGGTCTGCCCTTGAAGGTCTTGCCGTTGAGGCCGGCAATTGCCGCGCGCGCCTCGTGGCCTTCCATTTCCACGAATCCGAAGCCGCGGCATGCGCCAGTGAAGACATCCGTGTTCAGTTTGAGGGAACGCACCCGACCGTGCTGGGAAAAGAGTGCGAGAATGTCTTCTTCTGTCGTATCGGAGGGCAGGTTGCCCACGAAAACCTTTTTCATGCTGGCCTTCCTCTCTGTTGTGGCCGTTGGAGGGAGTGTGCGTGTGGAGCACACCGTAATAGTGCGCGAGGCGACGGAAATATGGAGTCAGCCTGCTGGAGCAGTTCCTCTTGGAGCCGATGTGTCGATGCCGCCAAGGGGATTTGCCGAGAACCGCCCGGAGACATAGCCGCCTGACAACGGCGCCTGTCTGATGATCGTGTACAGTCGAAAACTGCGGATGCTGGCCGGTCGAATTCGTCAGCAGGATAACATGAAGCGTGCGGTTTCCCTAATCGCGGCGTTTCCTGCGTGGTCCGCGTTGCTTGACGAGGCGTGCAGTGGATTTCGCAAAACGGTCGCAAGGCATTGGTATTGTTAGTGGTACTGCGGCGTCACGCCCGGCATGGGGAACGCCGGACGGCCGGAAGGAGCGCCGCGATCTTTTGGCCGGCACAAATCCCGCATAGCATATGCCGCATGACGCGACCCGCACCCAATACGCAGACCTTCACCGACCACGTTGCGCTCGCAGCGGCGCTGAAACAGGCGGCGGCATCGAGTCGGCAGCGCCGTGCGCTGGTGTTGGCCGGCGCCGAAGCCTGGTGCCGGCAGGCGGCGACGAGTATTACCCATGATCTTGCCTTCAGCGATGTGCTTTGGGTCACCGCGCACTCGCCGGAAGGAGCGCGCGTGGTGCAGGGGTCGCAGGCCGGTACCGTGCTGGGACAGGAGTTCGACGCGGTGGTGTTCGATGCCCACAGCGGTTTCGGTGCGGATGCTTTCGGTGCGGTCACTGGAACCCTGTGCGGTGGAGGCGTGCTGCTTCTGCTGACGCCGTTCCTGGCTGAATGGCCGGATTTTGCGGACCCGGAACATCGGCGCATCGCGGTGGCGCCCTACGAGGCGGCGCAGGTGACGGGGCGTTTTCTACGGAGGTTCGTGCGCGTGGTGCGCACGGCGCCGGGTGTGGTGGTGGTCGAGCAGGGAAGGGCGGTCCGCGCGCCGGAGCGCAGCGCGTTATGCGTTGCGAAGGATTTTTCCGTGCCGGAAGCGTCGGCGGAAGAGGACGCGGACTGCCGGACGCAGGACCAGCGCCAGGCGGTGGAAGCCATCCTGCGGGTGGCGACGGGCCGCAGGCGCCGATCCCTGGTGTTGACGTCGGATCGCGGACGCGGCAAGTCCGCCGCCTTGGGGATCGCGGCGGGTCGGCTGTTGCGGCGGGGCCTGCGGCGCATCGTGGTGACGGCGCCGCGCATGGACGCGTCCGCCGCCGTGTTCGCCCACGCCCAGCGCGCGCTTCCGGAGGCCGAGGCGGCACGCGGTGTCGTGCGCCTGGGCGAGGCGTGCATCGAATTCGTGGCCCCCGATGAACTGGTGCTCGCGCCGCGGCGTGCGGACCTGGTGCTGGTGGACGAGGCGGCGGCGATACCGACCCCGCTCCTGGAGCAAATGTTGCGGCGCTATGCCCGTATCGCCTTCGCCACCACAATCCACGGCTATGAGGGAACCGGCCGCGGTTTTGCAGTGCGGTTCCACCAGGTGCTGGATCAACTGGCGCCGGGTTGGAGCCGGCTGCGGATGGAGACGCCCATCCGCTGGGCGTCCGGCGATCCGCTGGAGCGGTTCGTCTTCGATGCGCTGCTGCTCGCCGCCGCCCCGGCGCCGGACACGGCGCTCGCGGACGCGCAGGCCGGGCATTGCACATTCGAGCGGCTGGACCGGGATCGGCTCGCGGAGGACGAACCTCTGCTGTCCGAACTCTTCGGGCTGCTGGTGCTGGCCCATTACCAGACCACGCCGAACGACCTGCGCCATCTGTTGGACGGTCCGAATATCGCCGTCCATGTCATGCGTTACCGCGGGCATGTGGCGGCCACCGCCTTGGTGACGGAAGAGGGCGGGTTCGATGCGGAAACGGCACGGGAGATCTACGCCGGCCGCCGCCGCCCGCGCGGCCATCTCATACCGCAATCGCTCGCGGCGCACATGGGACTGGAGGATGCTGCGCGGCTACGCTGCGCCCGTATCATGCGGATCGCGGTGCATCCGGCGGCGCAGGGCCGCGGGATCGGCACCCGCCTGCTGCGCAACCTCGTGCAGCAGGCGAACGAGCAGGGCTTCGATCTCGTGGGAGCGAGCTTCGGCGCCACGGGGGAACTGCTCCGGTTCTGGGAGCGCGCCGGATTTCTGCCGGCGCGCCTTGGGCTGACGCGCGAGGCGGCCAGCGGCACCCATTCGGTCATGGTGCTGCATCCCGTCAGCGATGACGGCGCAAGGCTCTTTGCCACGGCCCGCGCACGTTTTCTTGAGTCGCTGCCCCATCTGCTGTCGGATCCGTTGCGCGGGGTCGATCCGCGCCTGGTTGCGATTCTGCTGCGCAGCAACGTTCCGTTGTCGTTGAACCTGGATGCGCAGGACTGGCGTGACATCGTCGCGTTTGCGTTCGCACTGCGCGGCTATGAAGGAAGCCTTGCGCCCCTGTGGAAGCTGACCTGCGCAGTGCTCACGGACCCACGCAGCGCGGACGCGTTGAGCGACGCGGACCGCGACGTGCTCATCGCGAAGGTGCTGCAAAAGCGCGACTGGAAGGCCGTGGCTGCGACACTGGATTTGCCCGGCCGCGCAGCCGTGATCAAGGCGCTGCGCCAGGCCGCACGGCGCATGGTCATCCGCTATGGCGACGAGGCCGTGCAACGGGAAGTGGCGCGCGTGGGCGGGCGATGAGTGGCGATGCTTTATAACGTATCGGAAGCCGCGTACCGCAGAGGCGGTGTGAATGCTACGATCTCTTATGTCCGGCTTCGTCCACAGGTGGGTGCGATGCCGGTTGAGGACAGAAGAATCCGTTTACAAGAGGTAACCGATGGCCACGCTGTTTTCATCCTTCACGCTGCGTAGTGTCACGTTCAAGAACCGTATCTTCCTTGCGCCCATGTGCCAATATTCGGCGGAAAACGGCGTGCCGAACGAGTGGCACCTGGTGCATCTGGGCAGCCGCGCGGTGGGCGGGGCGGCGCTGGTGATGGCGGAGGCGACGGCGGTGGTGCCGGAGGGGCGGATATCGCCGTACGATCTCGGGCTCTGGAACGACGAGCAGGCGCAGGCGTTCCGGCCGATCGTGCAATTCATCAAGGCACATGGTGCGGTGCCGGCGATACAGCTTGCACATGCGGGACGCAAGGCCGCAACGGATGCACCGTGGAAAGGCGGCAGACCGTTGGCGACGGCGCAGGGCGGCTGGCAACCGGTCGGCCCCAGTGCCATACCCTTCGCTGCCGGATATCCGACGCCGCGGGAGATGACGGCCGCGGACATGGACCACGTGAAGGACGCCTTCGCGGCGGCGGCGCGACGGGCGCTGGCAGCGGGTTTCGAGGTGGTGGAGGTGCACATGGCCCACGGCTACCTCCTGCACGAATTCCTCTCGCCCTTATCCAATAAAAGGTCGGACGAGTATGGCGGCACGCTGGAAAACCGTATGCGCTTTCCGTTGCGGGTGGCGCAGGCGGTGCGCGACGCGTGGCCTGACGATCTGCCCGTTTTCGTGCGCATCTCGGCCACCGACTGGGTGGAGGGCGGCTGGGATTTGCCGCAGTCCATAGAGCTGGCGCAGCGGCTCAAGACCCTGGGGATCGATCTGATCGACTGTTCCACCGGCGGCAACGTGATGCACGCGGAGATTCCCGTCGGGCCCGGCTTCCAGACCCCGTTTGCCACTGCGATACGCCAGCAGGCAGGCATCGCCACCGGGGCGGTGGGGCTCATCACCGAGCCGACACAGGCCGAGCAGATCGTCGCGACGGGATTGGCGGATGTCGTGCTGTTGGCGCGGGAACTGCTGCGCGACCCGTACTGGCCGCTGCATGCCGCGGAGGCGCTGGGTGTGGATGTGCCCTGGCCGCTGCAATATGAACGCGCCAAACTGGCCTGATGCGCTCTCCTGGCGCATGGCCGAATGAAGAGGATGCATGTGATGCAACGAATCGACCGGGACGAGGAGCTCCGCGTAAAACTCAACGCGGAGACGGGCAAGATCACCTGGCGGGAACTGGAGCGACACTTCGCACGGGGCGTGGTGATCCGGGTAGCGGAGGACCTCGATCTCGTCGAGGTGGCCCTGCGCATGGCCAAGGACGACCGGCCCGCCGTCGAGCGCTGGCTGACGGAGGGGAAAGTGGAGCGGGCGTCGGCGGTGGATGCGCAGGATTGGCACCGGCGCGATCCGGTGTTTTGGGCGGTGGTGGTGGCGCCGTGGGTCCTGGTGCAGGAATTCAGGGCGCATTACGTCTCCTGACGGATCATGGCGGTAATGATCATCTGAGGACAGGCATATGGGAATGGAATCCGTTCGCAAGGTAGTGGCAGGCCTGGTGTTGTTGTGCGCGCTGGGCGCGCCTTTCACCTTCATCCAGGCCGAGCAGCCGGGCGCCGACCCGGCCATCAATCAGCCGTACCGGGACCCGGATTTCGACACGTGGGTGGCGCGGTTCGAGCAGCCGGGACGCGAGGTGTATGACTTGCGCCAGGAGATCGTTGCGGCAACGGGCGTGCGGGAGGGGATGGACGTGGCCGATATCGGCGCAGGCACCGGTCTGTTCACGCTGTTGTTTGCCCGGAAGGTGGGGGCCGAGGGCCGGGTTTATGCGGTCGATATCGCCGAGAAGTTCGTGAAAAACATCCGGCGGCGGGCGCAGGAGCAGGGCCTGAATAACGTCGTGGGCATCGTGAATAACCAAGCGGATACGAAACTCCCCCCGCAATCCATTGACCTGGCCTTCATCTGCGATGCCTACCACCATTTCGAGAAACCGCAGGAGATGCTGCGATCGATCCATCAGGCACTGAGGCCTGGCGGGACGCTGGTGATCGTCGACTTTCGGCGCGACGACGGAGCGAGCTCCAGTTGGGTGAAGGAGCACGTGCGGGCTGGCAAGGAGACAGTGATACGCGAGGTGGAGACGGCAGGGTTCGAACTTGCCGGAGACGAAGGCTTCCTGAAAAGAAATTACTTTCTGCGTTTCGTGAAGCGGGGCGCGGCGACCGTGCTCCAGTGAGGTGGTCGCGGGCGGTCAGGATGCGCCGGGCGCCCAATCGACGGTCAACTCGGACGGGTCTTCGCCGTAGCAGAGGCGGTTCTTGCCGGAACTTTTCGCCCGATACATGCGCCGGTCCGCAATGTCGATGAATTCGGCCAGGTCCCGCGGCCGGTCGCGCAAGTATTCAGCTTGGCCCAGGCTTGCCGTCAGCGGTGTGCCGTCCGGGCGCAGTCCGATGCCGTGACTGCCGAGGCGTTTCATCGTGGAGGCGGGATCCTTGCCATCGGCATGCGGCAGCACCAACAGGAATTCCTCGCCGCCCCAGCGGACCAGCAGGTCTTCCTTGCGTATCTGCTGGAGTATGGCTTGGGCGGCATTGCGCAATACCTCGTCGCCCGCCTCGTGGCCATAGGTGTCGTTGACGGACTTGAAGTTGTCCAGATCCATGAAGATCAGCGTGAGCGGTATGTTGTTGCGCCGCGCCATCAGGTAGTACTTCTCCAGCAGTTCTTCGCCGGCGCCTCGGGTAAAGGCGCCCGTGAGCGGATCGTGGGATGACTTGATGACGATCTCGCTGAGGTAATGCAACTGGCTCATGCCCGCCAGAATGGCGATGGTCGCGATCAGGGCGAACAGCCAGATCATTCCGAGATGGGCGTCCTGGCTGATGAAGCTGCTGCCGAATGCGCTGGACAGCAACTCCGCGAATAGCGCGGGCAGCGCGAAGATGAGCCCCTCCAGCGCGGTAAGCGGAAACACGCTCAGGCCTGCCGCCATGATGAACGGCAGAAAGGCGTAGCCGGTCACCAGGCTGGCGGTAAACCCCGTGAGCTGCGCGCCGCTGGAGGTGAACAACATGTGCGAGTACACGAAGAACAGCGTGGGGATCATGAACATCAGCGCCAGCGCGATATAGGCATCGCGCAGGCGGTCGGATTTGTGGTACAGCAGGGCGAGGGCGCCGAAGGCCACGGCGGCCGCGAGCCGTGCGGTAGCGAGCTTGAGGTACGTGCCCGGCGGGAAAAACATCATGTCCAGCACGATCCAGAGCGGGGTGAGCAGCGCGAACAGGGCCGCAATGAACCGCACGCGGGAGATGATCAGCGAGGTGCGTTGCGAGGCGACGATCTCGGGCTGGTACCAGGGGAACAGCAGCCCCCGCAGATCGGAACTGGCCCTGTCGCCAAGCACGCGGTCTAAAAGGCGAAAACTCATCGACTTGATGGGATTGATGCTCACGCTGTGTGATTCCTGCGCCCTTCTTATAGTTATCGGTTCTGCGCAAACCCTGGAGGTTCGGCGGGTCCGCCTGTCAGTTGGCATGCCGGAACCCCGCTGAATTTTGCTGCATTTTATGGGTGAAATGGCCCCGGGAAAAGCGATTTTCGCGATAGTCGCTGGAGCGCGCAATAACATTTTGATCTGTATTGGTATTTCGGGCGGCGAGCGTGCGCAGTGTCCCGGCGAACGCAAAAATACCGAGGTGGTGGCTGCGCCATAGACATGCGCGGCGCTTGTTCAGGCATCGAAACCCACCGCCCGGTACCTGTCCGATGGCCGGGCCGCCGCTCGGTTTGTCCGGAGCGACGGCCGTGGCGGGTTGCGCGGGGCGCCAGTCACTGCAGCATGGGCGGCGATCCCCCGGACAGTCCTCCCGGCGTTTCGGGCGGATTGGTCGGTGGCGGAGGGCTGGTGGGCGGGGTTTCGGGCGTTGCGACGCGCAAGCAATCGTTCGAGAACACCTGACCGCGGATCTCGCCTTCCGGATTCACGGGCGTGTGGACGTTGGCGTAAATCAGGCCTTCCCGTATGGCGGAAAACAGCGCGGCGGCGTTGTTGATGGGCACGCCGCAGACCGGTTCGCCGGCCGGATCGGTGATGTTCGCCGTGGTGATGGCGCCTTGGGCCAGCGCGTCGGCGGGTGGGTCGCCCTCGGGGGTGCTGGACGTGAACAGGGTCACCACGATGGGGCCGTTTTCGCCGGCGCGGGCGCAGTGGAGGTGTGCGGCGATAACCGGGTTCGTCCCGGTGACGTTCAAGGTGAATGTCGCCTGGGTGAAGGCCTCATCGAAGTCGAGGACGATGGAACCCGTACCCGCAGTGGCGACTTCGGGCACCTCCTGAGCACCACTCATCAGGGCCGTCAACTGACCCGTGTCGACTTCGTTTTGCGCGAGGGAGGTTCCGGCCAAGGCCAGACACGCGGCAAGGCCGGAAACGGCTGAAAGCGGATATTTCATGGCAGCGCCTCCTCAACATGCTGGATCGGCTCCGCCCGGGTTTGGTGTTGGCGATGGTCGCGGGGCGAGGGTCGTTCGAGATCTCCGGGGAACTCCGCCTGCGCCTCCCGGTTCCGTTTCATTTCGTTCCGTCGAATATATCCCAATGAGACAAGTATATGTCCGCTGGTTCATGAGGCGCGGAGGATGCCGAAAACCTGCGCGGCTCACGTTGCCGAGATGGAAGGATTTCGTGATGCCCGGCGTGGCGAGGCTAGAGTCAGTTATGCGTGCGCTTAAAGCGGGCGGGAAAAAGAAGTACAATTTTTTCTGGCTGAGGGAAAACCCCGAGCGGACTCGGACTTGTCCTTATTGTTCTTCGGGAGCATTGATGGTTTCCTGGCGGGTGTTCGTTGCGGAAGGCAATATGGTGGTCTGTTCAGATACGGCGCATTGTCACGCGACGGCGCCCGCACCGCAGCCAAAGGAGGGAAGCATGGCACAGACGTTCAGGGCGCGCATCGGACTCGCGATCGCCTTGATGCTGACGTTTCTCCTGACGGGGCCTTGGGCCGGCGCGGATATCCCGCCGCTGTCCGTGACGCTCAAGGATAGCGGCTTGGACTCCGGCTTCGGGCTCGAGCGCGCCGAATTCGGCATGGGCATGACGGAACTTGAGCCAAGGGTCGCGAAGGCAGCGGATGCCGACGATGAACAGGGCGGAGACAAGAAAGGATTCTGTTTTGCGACGTTCAACATCGAGGTATGCATTGGCAACGGCCTGCAGATTCACAGGGTAGCCGTTACCGAATAGCCGTTGCGGGAGGGCGGCGGCCAAGCGGGCTGGAAGAATTCGATTGAGGATTGTCAACGACGTCTATCCTTATTCGGATTAGGGTAAAGCCGTCGCCCACGCCGTGTGGGTGAGTAGAGCGGTCGGCGGTAACCGGTTCTGGCGGTTTACTCCGAGTCTTGACGCCGGTGGGTACAAACGGGATCTGTTTCTGTCCCGGCCTGTCCGTCAAGGAACCCCATTCGGGGGCAAACGCAGGACGCCGCCGACCGCGAGTTCCTTCCTCTGCTGCCGTATGGCAGTGGTGCTGTATCAAAGCCCGGCGCTATTCTCCGTTCGATCATCCAAGTCTTTCTGTTTTTTCCTGTCCTGTTTTGGGCCGTTTGGCGTGGCGTGGGATACGGTGCCGGGAGCGCCGTTCTGGATCGTCATGGGCCCGGCCCGCAAGGCGTCATGCGCGGTGATAAACTGCGAGGGAAGAAGCCGGGTCGAACATTTTGGCGAGCCGTGAGCGGCCGTCAGGGAGAGGGATGAAGGCGATGGAGCATGATGGCACGGAGATGGCCTGCCTCACGCGGCGGGAACTGCTCAAACTGATCGTGGGGACCGGGATCATGATGACGCAAGGTTCACTCTTCGCGGAGAACGGAAGCGACAGCCTGGGACGACGCGTGATACCGCGCAGCGGCGAGGCGATTCCCATGGTGGGATTGGGAACGTACCAGACGTTCGACGTCGGGCCGGGCGCAGCGGAGCGGGAGCCGATCAAGGAGGTGTTGCGGCGGTTCGTTGCGGCGGGCGGCAGTGTGATCGACTCATCGCCCATGTACGGCAACGCCGAATCGGTGGTGGGCGATCTGGCGGCGGAACTGGGCGTGCAGGGCGCACTGTTTCTGGCCACCAAAGTATGGACCCGCGGCCGGGAGGAAGGCATCCGCCAGATGGAGCGGTCCATGCGACGCATGCGCACCGAGCGCATGGACCTCATGCAGGTGCACAACCTGGTGGATTGGCGCACCCACCTCGCCACCTTGCGGGAGTGGAAGGCGCAGAACCGGGTGCGCTATGTCGGGATCACCCATTACTCGGTATCGGCCTACGATGAGCTGGAACGGCTGATGCGCGCCGAAGAGCTGGACTTCGTGCAGTTCAACTACTCCATGGCCACGCGGGAGGCGGAACGGCGGCTGCTGCCGCTGGCGCAGGAACGTCAAATCGCCGTGCTGGTGAATCGTCCCTACGAAGAGGGAGCGCTGTTCGCGCGGGTGCGCGGCAGGGAACTGCCCGGTTGGGCCGCGGATTTCGATTGCCAAAGCTGGGGACAGTTCTTCCTCAAGTACATCCTTTCCCATCCCGCCGTTACCTGCGTGATCCCCGCCACCAGCAAGTCCAAGCATCTTGAGGACAACATGAGGGCCGGCTACGGCCGCCTGCCGGACGAGGCCGAACGGCGCCGGATGGCGGCGTTCTGGGATGACCTGTGAAGCGTTCCGAATCCGGCCGCGATCCTGGTACCATGCGCCCCCAATATTTTCGGATCGAAAGGAGAGAGCGTTGATCAAGACGGATTCAGGGTTGCAGTACGAGGACCTGGTGGTGGGCGACGGGGCATTGGCGACCGGGCGCGGGCAAACGGCGGTGGTGCATTACACGGGCTGGCTCGAGGACGGCACGAAGTTCGATTCCAGCAAGGACCGGGACGAGCCGTTCAAATTCCCCATGTGCGTGCATTACGTCATCCCCGGCTGGGACGAGGGCGTGACGGGCATGCGAGTCGGCGGCGTGCGGCGGCTCGTGATCCCGCCGCATCTGGGCTATGGCGAGTCGGGTGCCGGGGGCGTCATCCCGCCCAACGCGACACTTACCTTCGAGATCGAACTGCTTGAGGTTTCGGACTGATTGCGCGCAGGAAGTCCGCGCCCTTTTCGGTGACGATCCAGACCTTGGGCTTCTCGGCGATCGAGCACGGCGCGCGCACGGCGCAGCCGTGGCAATCGATGGCGCAGTCCGCGAGCGCGCGCAGGTAACCGCGCTGCGCAAGCTCGTCGAGCATCATGTGAACCAGCGGTGGCTGCACGCGCAGCTCCTCGGCGAGCTCCGGTATGCTTCGCGCGTCCTGTTCGGCGAGTCGGCGCAGCAGCTTCGTCAGCATGTCATAAGCCCACCCCGAGCCAGTATAAAGCCTGGTAGGTGACGATGCCCGCGAGCAGCGAAATGGCCAGGAACAGGAACGCGCTGAGGATTGGCCAGCCCCAGCCGCGCGTTTCCTGACGCATGGCGGTGAGCGTCGCCAGGCAGGGGACGAACAGCATGATGACCACCAGGAAGGCGATACCGGTGGCGGGCGAGACCGCCGCGGTCATGATGTCCACCAGGCCCTGGCCTTCCGCGCCCGCGCCATAGAGCACGCCCAACGCGGTGATGGCGTTTTCCTTGGCGACGAAACTGCTCATGAGGGCCACCAGCAGCCGCCAGTCCATGCCCATCAGCTCTCCCACCAGACTGAGCATCTGGCCGAACTGCCCCAGCCAACTGTGGCGGATGTCGGATCCCGGAAAACTGCTCAGCACCCAGATGACTATCGAAACCAGCACGATGGGGCCGGTGGCATTGCGCAGGAACGCGCCGATGTTGTTCCACACGAACCGTCCGATGGTGCGTGCGTTGGGCACGTGGTACAGCGGCAGCTCCATGACGAACGCCGCGTGCTCGCCGCGGAACAGCAGCCGGTTGAACAGCGCGCCCGCAAACGCCAGGACGGCCAGGTTGACCGCCACCAGTCCCCAGGCCGCCAGCATGGCGGATTCGCCGAAAAAGACCGGAGCGAGAAAGGCGAGTACGGCAAGCCGCGCGCTGCAGGGCACGAAGGGCACCAGCAGGGTGGTCAGCAGGCGGCCGGAGCGCGACTCGATCACGCGGGTGCCGAACACCGCGGGGACGTTGCAGCCGAAGCCGAGAAACAGGGGCAGGAAACTGCGGCCATGCAGTCCCAGGCGATGCATGAAACGGTCCATCACGTAGGCCGTGCGCACCAGGTAGCCGGTATCCTCGAGAAAGCCCAGCACCGCGAAAAACACCAGCAGAATGGGCAGAAACGTGACGACCAGGCCCGCGCCGCCGAGGATGCCGTCGGTCAACAGCCCTACCGCCCAGGCGGGCGCGCCCGCCAGCTCTGTGCGCAGCCACGCGCGCAGCGTCCCGACCACGGTCTCGTCCAGCCAGCCCTGTATCGGTGCCGCGACGTTGAACGTGACCCAGAAGACCAGGCCGAGGGCGCCGAACAGCAGCAACAACCCCCACAAGGGATGCACGGCCCAGCGGTCGAAGCGGTCGGTGAAGCTCACCTGGCCCAGGGGCGGATGCTGGATCGCAGCGCGGACCATGCGGCCGATCCAGTCGTAGCGCCCCCCGGCGACGTCCAGCACCGCGTCCTCGTGTTCCTTGAGCAGTTCCTCCACCTGCCGCCAGGCTTGTGACGGCATCCACACCCGCGTCTTTTCCGTCACCTCGCGGTCGCCTTCCAGCAGCTTCAGGGCGACCCACTCCGGCGGACAGGGCGTGGGGACATGGGGACGGGTCAGGTGCAGGATCGCGTCCAGGACTTCACGGTGGGGGGCCGCGATCTCGGGCCGAGCGGGACGGAAGGTGCCGGGATGTTCCAGCACGCGCAGGGCCGCGTCGAGCCGATCG
>JBAYZB010000013.1:0-31784 GCA_041672765.1 Gammaproteobacteria bacterium
CGGGATTTAGATGCCTGCCTGGTCGAAGGCCTGCTTGAGGCGGCGGCGGTACTCGCGGCCCACCTCCCACTGCTTGATGGGCCGGGTCTTGAGCCGCGCCTTGATGATGACGGCGGATTCGGTGAAGTCGTCGATGCTGAATACCTCCAGGTCGTCCGCCATGAGCGGCCCGAACTTGAGGTCGGCGCGCAGTTCCGCGCCCACCTGTTTCATGATGTCCACCACGCGGTCGATGTCTTCCTTGTATGCCACGCGGATGTCCATGACATAGGCTGACCATCTCCCCCGATCGGGACGCAAGCCGGGTTCAGTGCGGCATCGCCGCCGCCAGCCGGCGGTACTGCAGTCCGTACAGCATCTCCAGGTAGCGGCGGGTTTCGTCCCGCTCCAGGTTGGTGACGTATTTCCAGAAGCCGTAGACCCGCGACAGGGTCATCATCCGCTCGGCATAACGCTCCCAGGTGTAGCGCTGGCGCACGCGCTCCACGCCGCCGCTGGAGATGCGCTCCCAATTTTGCGGATCGGTGCGGCAGCGTTCCAGGAAGTCCGCGATGGCGGCGGCGCTCGCCTCGCCCTGCTGCGGATCGATGTGGAAGCCCGATACGCCGTGCTCGATGATCTCCAGCGGGCCGCCGTGACAGGTGGCGAAGGTGGGCAGGCCCGACACCATCGCCTCGATGACGGTCAGGCCGAACGCTTCGAACAGGGCAGGCTGCACGAACACGCCGCGCCGTTCGGCGATGTGGCGGTACAGTTCTCCTGTGACGTTCTTGTCCAGGCGCAGTCCGAGCCAGCGCGCCTCGCCGTCCAGGGCGTAGCGGTCCATCAGTTCGTGCATGCGGGCGATCTGTTCCTGTTCCTCGTGATCGCTCGATTGCGTTTGGTCCACGTACCCGGCGACCACCAGCAGGTTCGCCTGCCGACGCAGCCGCGGGCTGCGTCCGTACCACTCCATCAGGCCGGTGACGTTCTTGACGCGGTCGAGCCGCGCCATGGTGAAGATCAGCGGCTTGGTGCGGTCCTGCAACGTGCCGCGGGCATCGGGTCGTGCGCCGCCGTAGATCAGTTCGTCGATCTCAGCGGCAAGTCCCGTCAGGCGGCGTGCGGTTTCCGTATAGGGGAAATACACCTCGGCATCGGCGCCGGGCGATACGATGTTGAACTTGGGATCGAACACGTCGATGCCGTTGACCACGCGGTACAGGCCGGGCAGGGTGAAGGCGCCGTAGCTCTCGTACTGGCCGATGCCGCGCGCCGTGCCTGCGATCTCCTGATAGGTGCTGGTGATCACGAAGTCTGCCGCGTTCATGGCGATCAAGTCGGCGGTGAACTGACAGGAAAAATGGTACTGGGCCTCGTGTTGCTGCCAGTGCAGATCGGCCAGCGGATATTTGGTCTTCTCCAGCGCGTGGGCGATGTTGCACTGGGTGACGCGCAGATTCTGCGCCAGCAGGGTGGCGACCAGGTTGCCGTCGGAGTAGTTGCCGATGATGAGGTCGGGGCGCGCGCCCAGTTCGGCCAGGATTTCCCGCTGCGCGTCGAACGCGAAGCGCTCCAGGTACGGCCAGACCTCGAAGCGCGAGATCCAGTGGGGCACCACTTCGCCGCCGGGGTTGCGGAACGGCACGCGCAGGATGCGCGCGTTGCGCGTCCCGATGATGGGTTCGATGCGCTGATCGCAGGTGGTGCCGCGCGCCTCGGGGATGAGGCGGGTCACCACCAGGATCTGCGGCTCGATGTCGAGGCCCTGATCCGCCACGCGCCGGCGCATCTCCTGCTCCAGGGCGCGCACCTGATCCAGGATGTAAACCACCTGGCCGCCGGTGTCGGGCAGGCCGAGCACGTTCGCTTGCCCAAAATAGCCGTGGGGCGAGAGGATCGCCAGGTTGAAGATCATGGGGACGCGCGCCAGGAAGCGCTCCAGGATTCCCGGCTCCGGCGCCTCCAGGATATCGGTGAGCAGGCTGATGGTGTCGCGCATGCGCGCCACGGTCCGGCCCCAGCCGGGTTCCAGCCCCAGGTAATGGAGGCGCCGGCCCACTTCCTCCCATCCCGCGTCCTGCGGCTGGGTCGCGAGATAGGATTCGGCCTGGCGCAGCGCCCGGCGCAGCTCGTCGACGGTGTGGATGCTCGCGCCGAGCATGAGCTGGCGGCCCTGCACCTGGTGCGTGCGTAGGAACTCCAGCAGCTTGCGCGTGCCGTTTTCCTGCTCCTGGAAAAGCTGGCTGGACAGCCGGCGGTTGAGGAACTCCACGCCGCGGCCAATGGAGCGGGCCTCGCGCAGGCGGGGAAAATCGCGGTTGAAGGGGGCGAGATCAATCTCCAGGGTCCAGGTGTCCGGTTCGCAGGTGGGGCACGCCAGTTGCTCCTTGAAGCGCAGGAACTCGCTGATGGTGATCTCTTCGTATTGCAGCGTTTCCGTGTGCAGGCGCGCGTGGGTCCAGCGGGCGATGGCCGGGCGCATGGCAAGATAAATCCAGGGCGAGATGACCACGGCCTGCTGCGTGACGGCAACGGCCGCGGCGAGTTCGGTGCCGGCCAGGGGCGCGCCTTCCGGCGTGGTGCAGTAATGCGCGAACAGGTCCGCGATCTCCTGATGCCGTAGCAGGGGCTGGCCGAGCTGGATGACGCGGCGCAGCAGCGGATAAACGGCCTCACGATTGGCTTGCAACAGGTCGTTTACGCTGGTGTGCATTGCTTGGTTTCCTTATCTCCGGGGATGCGGATCGATCCGAAGAAATCGTAATGCTCGATGCCCTCCAGGATGCCCTGCGCATAGGGCGCCGCGGCGAAATAGATGCGGGGGCGCCCGCGCAGCGGGGCAAGCTCGGGGCTGTGGTTGCCCACCACCACGCCGAGGGTGTCGCCGCAGAGCATCTCGGCGTCGTTCCCCGAGTCGCCCGCCACCAGCAGCCGCTCCAGGGGCAGTTTGTTGCGGGTAGCCAAGTAGCGGATGGCGTAGCCCTTGGAGGCGCGGATCGGCAACAGGTCCAGGTAGGCCTGGTGGGAGTAGATCACGTTGGCATGCAGGTTGGAGCGGCGCAGGTGGGCCTGGATCTCCTCGACGGATGGGGCGAGGGCCGGGTCGACGAAGTAACTGAGTTTGTGGCGGCGCTGTTCCGTCGCCGCCTGCGGGCGGATGCCGGGCAGGCCGCGCAACGCCTTGCGCAGCGCCTCGGGTTTCCAGCGGTAGTCGATCTGCCGCCGCCAGTGCAGGTCTTCTTCCAGGGCGGGGCCGTAATGGATCTCGGTGCCCACGGCCGTGATCAGCACGTCGGGTACCGGCATCTCCCATTCTTCCAGCACCTGCAGTGCGCTCTCCAGCCGCCGTCCCGTGGCCACGCCGAAGCCCACGCGGCCGCCGGCGGCGCGCAGTCTTTCCTTCAACTTGCGCAAGCCTGCGGCATCCCCGAGGAGGGTGTTGTCGATGTCGCAGATCAGCAGCCGGTCCGGCGCGGGCCGGCGTGCGCGGATGCGGCACGGGGCGGGCGGCCGGGCCGGCTTGTCCAGCAGCTTGCGCAGCGCGCGCAGATAGAACTTCACGTGTCCTGTCCAGGAGTAGCGTTCCGCGGCGCCGCGGATTCCGTTGCGCGCCCAGCGTTGCCAGCGTTCCCGGTCGGACAGGGCGTCCAACAGGGCCGCGGCGATGGCGTCCGGATCCAGCGGGTCCACCAGCAGGCCGTTCTTGCAGAACTTGAGTATATCCCGCGGTCCGCCATCCCAGGTGGCGACCACCGGCAGGCCGGAGGCCGCCGCCTCGATCAGGGTCAGGCCGAAGGGCTCGGTCAGGGCCGGGTTGACGAACACGCCGTGGGATTTGGCCGCCAAGCGATAGAGATCCGGGATGTCATCGGGCTCGTGGTGCGGCGGGTAGGCGATGGCCCCGTACAGATCATAGCTGTCCACCTGCACCAGCAGATCGGTCAGCACGTCGCGCGGTCCCGGGTCCATGTCAGGGATGTGGTCGCGATTGCCCGCCACCACCACCAGGTTGGCCAGCTCACGCAGGCGCGGGTGCTCGGCGTAGGCCTGCACCAGCGTGCCGATGTTCTTGCGTTCGTCGGCGCGTGATACGGCGAGGATCATCGGCTTGTCCGGATCCTGGAGAAATCGGATCAGTTCGGCCTTGATGGGCGGGTCGGGTTCATTGCGCCGCGGCGGGCGGAAGCGGGTCAGATCGACACCCGGTGGAATTGCCACCATGCGTCGGGGCTGGTGGTTGTCGTACAGGGCGTACTGTTCCTCGATCTCCTGATTGGTGCTCGTGATCACCAGCTCGGCGGCGTCCAGGGTGAACTCCTCCGCCGCGATGCGCCGGGTGATGTGGTACTGCGCTTCGATCGTCTCCGCGTCCACGCCCTGTTCCATGAGGCGCTGGCGTTTCACCCGGCCCAGGGAATGGCCCGTGAACACCAGCGGAACGCCCAGCACGCCCGCTACCCGCGTTCCGGCATAGCCGGCGTCGGCGTAATGGGCGTGGACCACGTCGGGTATGCGGCCGATGCGCTGGAAATACTGCAGGATCTGGTCCGCGAAGCCGTCCAGGTACGGCCAGAGCAGTTCCTTGCGCAGGTAGCGGTGCGGTCCGCAGGGCAGGCGCACGATAGTGGCCTTGGGGGTGAGTGGTTCCTGCGGCACTGCGTATTGCGGGTCGACTTTGTCGTCGAGGATTCGGCGGGTGATCAGGTCCACCCGCTGCACATCGGGGTGGGCGGCGAGCGCCCGTGTCAGTTCCACCACATACTTGGTCTGTCCGCCGGTGTCGGCGTCGCGGCCGAGTTCCAGGTGTTCGCCGCGGATCAGTCCGTGCACGCTGATCAGAGCGATGTAGAGACCCGCGTCACGGCTGTTCATTGTCCCACTCCCTGAGATACGAGGCGTAAAACGCCCGGTCGCGGTTGGTGGCACCGCGCTGTTGGCAGATGGCGCCGGCGAAGTCCGTGGCGCGGCGCAGCGCGAGCGCGAAGGGCCAGTTGCGCCACAGCCCCAGGAGCAGTACCGCGCTGAAGGCATCGCCCGCGCCCACCGTGTCCACCACTTCCAGTGCGTGAGGCATGATGCGCAGCGCGGCCCCTTCCGTGACGATCAGGGCGCCGTCCGCCCCGAAGGTCACCGCCAGCATTTCCAGGTGGTGGGATCTGCGGAGATTGTCCGCCACGTTCCTGGCCTCGGCCTCCGGGACGGGGCCGCCCGCTACCGTGTCGAACTCGGTATCGTTGAGTTTCAGCCAGCGCGCGCCGTCCACGAGATCGAACACGGCGGGGAGGTTCCACCACGGCGCGCGCAGGTTGAGATCCAGAAACACCGGCAGGTCGCGTCCGGTGCGCAGTGCCTGCAGGCACGACCTGGAGACGGCATGACGCGCGGCCAGGCTGCCGTGGTAGAGGCAGAAGCCCGCCACGTTCTCCAGCGCCCGCAGCGCGGGCGCCGGTTCGATGAAGTCGTAGGCCTGGCGTGGCAGGATGTCATAGCGCGGCTGGGCGCCTTCCAATGTCACCTCCACCACGCCGGTGGGATGGAGGGGATCGCTCTGGAGCCCGCTCAGATCCATGCCCCAATCCGCCATTGCTTCCCTGACGCGCTCGCCCAGAGGGTCGGCGCCGACCCGGCTGATGAACAGCGGATCGAGCCCGAAGCCGCGCAGATGCCAGGCGACGTTGAAAGGGGCGCCGCCGAGTACCGCGGTGCCGTCAGGGAACCGATCGAACAATACCTCCCCGAATATCACCGGGCGCCGGGACGCGCCCGTTCCGGTTGTTTGAATGTCTTCCACCATGCAGTCCAATCTCCAGGAAAACATGCTGCCGGTCCGATCCGGCAGGAGCGGGCCTGCCAAGACGAGTGGCTATGACGCGCGCGGTAGCTTGGCCGCGCGGCACATCGCGTCGTATTGATCCTGGAAGAAGAAACGCTCCTCTCCCAGAGCGGGCTGGAGGTCATCCAGCCAGGTCGCCTCGGGATCGAAGCGGGCGAAGAATGGGCGTTGCACCCAGCTTGGGTCGCGCGCTTGGAGAAAGCGCAGGACGAAGACCTTCTCGCCGGCCACCTCCGTAATGCCCTGCACCTCGATCTTGCCGGGGCCGGCGCTCATGGAGGGGCCGCGCACCGTGCGCGCGACGCCGGAGACCTGTCGGATCGCGTCCCGGTAGATGTTGTGGGCGCGCGCGAGAGGCACCTCGAAATAGCGCTTCGCCCCGGTATCGCGTGCCAGGAACATGTAATAGGGCACCATTCCCAGGCGTACCTGGGTACGCCACATGCGGGCCCAAACGTCGGCGTCGTCGTTGATGTGGGCCACCAGCGGCGACTGGGTGCGGATCACGGCGCCGGTGGCGCGCACCCGGCGGATGGCTTCGCGGGCGATGGGGGTGTCGAGTTCGCGCCAGTGGTTGTAGTGAGCCATGATGGCCAGGTGCTTGCCGCCGCGCACCAGCCGCTCGAACAGCTCCAGCAGTTGGTCGGCGTCCGGATCAGTGACGAAGCGGTAGGGCCAGAAGCTCAGCGACTTGGTGCCGATGCGCAGAGTCTGGACATGCTCGAAGCCCGGAGCCAGCAACGGTTCCAGATAGGAGGCCAGGGTGGACGCCTTCATCACCAGCGGATCGCCCCCCGTGACCAGCAGATCCGTGATCTCCCGGTGTTCCGCCAGATAGCGCCGCAGGTTGCCCGCCTCATGCGCGGAAAAGCGCAGCTCCTTGTCGCCGATGAACTGTGCCCAGCGGAAACAGAAGGTGCAGTAGGAGTGGCAGGTCTGTCCCTGGCTCGGGAAGAACAGCGCCGTCTCCCGGTACTTGTGCTGAATGCCTTCGAGCGGCTCGCCTTCCAGATGCGGCACGTTGAGCTGTTGCTGTCCGGCAGGGTGCGGGTTCAGGCCGAGACGTATCTTATGGGCGACACGCCTGACCGTCTCCCGGTCCGCGCCGCTTCGGAGCAGATCCGCCACGCGCCGGAACGCCGCAGGCTCAAGCATGCCGGGCTGGGGGAACACGAGCTGAAAAATAGGGTCGTCGGGAACGGCGGACCAGTCGATAAGTTCGTCCACCACGTAGCGGTTGACGCGGAAGGGCAGCACGTTGGCGACCACGCGCATCGCAAAACGCAGGTCTTCCGGCAGCCGACACAACTGCGGGATCTGATCGAGTTGGCGCTCCGTGAAAACTTCGAAACGCCGCGAATGCTCGTATGACGTTACGTTGGCAGGGGACTGCCGCGAGAGATTCGAAACATGCAACATGTGTTCTCCTCGGTCTCGTTGTCGTCCCGGGCCGGTGACGGCGTCGCAGCGTCCTCCCGTTCGCTTGCCACAGGACAGTGTTATCGGAATAGCGGCGTCCTGGCCGCGATCACCCAGGCTGAAACACCGCACAGCCTGGTCAGGGCGATGCCGGGCGGTATCACCGCCCGCGGGATACAGCAGTGCGGGCAGAACCCGCACAGGGGAGGCTGTGTCGATGATGTCGAAAAATGAGTGGGCATCCTTGCGTCAGCCCGCGGGCTGCATCCTTTGCCTTTTCGCTTCGAAAACCGTTCTAAACCATGCGGTCGTTATGGGATATAAGGCGTATTTGCCAAAAAAATACCGATTTGTTGTGTAAGTTCAATTACTTACCAATGCAAACCCGGCGCTGGCCTGAAAATCGTTAGTCACAATAACATTTGGTACAAAAGTAATCAAATCGCAAGGTGCGGAATCGCGCCGTAGCGACGTTGAACTCGGCGTGCGGGGATTCATGAATTCAACGACTTGTTTGGCGTTTGAGCGGCATTGGGACACCTCGGCGACGTTTCCCTGCGTGGATTATTCTTGATCAAATTAGTCTGGATAGCTATTGTCGAGTCTGTTTGTCCAGGAGGACGCACGGTGCTTGCGTGCCGTGCGTGCAAGGCCAAACGGGTGAGGTGATGGCGCCGCTGCGGCAACTGACAAACCGGTTCCGGGCCCGGAATCCCCTTTCCGGGCTCGCCCTGGCGCCAGAAAGAACTCTCCCGGCGCTGCGGCGCTATGGGAGCGTGGTGCTGGCGCTGCTGGTGGCGACGTTGTTGCGGGTGTATCTCGATCCAGTGGTGGGCGAGAGCTATTCGCTGCTGGCCTATTCCGCGGCGGTGGTGTTCGCCGCATGGTATGCGGGGGTATGGCCGGCGCTGCTGACGCTCGGTGCGGGGGCTCTGCTCGTCAATTACTTGTTTGCCTCTCCCCGCGGAACCCTCGAACTGGAGGGCCCAGCGGATTGGGTCGGGTTCGGCCTCTACGTTGGCACCGGGTTGATCATCATCGGCCTGATGGAATCGTTGCGCGTCAGCCGCGCCCGCACGGAGGCCAGTGAGAGGCGCCTGAGGCTGGCGGTGCGGGCGGCGGAATTCGGCACCTACGATCTCGATCTGGCAACGGGCGAGCAGATCTGGTCGCCGGAGCTGGAGGCGCTGTTGGGCTTGACGAAAGACGCGCCGCTGGAGCCCGGTGTGGCGATCATGCCCGGATATGTCCATCCGGCGGATCAGGAGTCGGTGCAGCGGGCCTTTCGGGCGTCGCTCGATCCGGGCGGTTCCGGGGAGTTCAGCAGCGAGTGCCGCATCGTCCGGCCCGACGGGAGCGAGCGTTGGGTGCTGGTGAAGGGGCAGACGTTTTTTGCTGGGAGAGGGCGGAACCGGCGTGCGGTACGCGCGGCAGGCGTTGTGCTCGATGTCGCCGAGCTCAAGCGCACCGAAGAAGCGCTACGACAGGCCAACGCCCATAAGGATCAGTTTCTCGCCATCCTCGGGCATGAACTGCGCAATCCGCTGAGCGCGATTTCCAATGCCCTGCAGGTCGTGGAACGGCAACCCCGCGCCCCCTTCCTCAGCCGGGCCGATGCGTTGATCAGACGGCAGGTGGACCATATCACCCGGCTGGTGGACGATCTGCAGGATCTGTCCCGCATCGGGCGCGGCAAGCTCGCCCTGCATCCCGAGCGCGTGGATGGTGTCCGGTGCATGCGGCACGCCCTGGAGACGGTGCGCCCCTTGATCGAAACGCACCGGCACACGCTGGACGTTTCGTTGCCCGACGAGCCGTTGTGGCTGGAGGCCGATCCGGTCCGGCTGCAGCAGATCGTCGTGAACCTGCTGACCAATGCGGCCAAGTACACGCCCGAAGGCGGGCGCATCGAACTGAGTGCCGCACAGGAAAACGGTGAGATGGTGATCCGGGTGCGCGACAACGGCATGGGGATTGCCCCGGAACGGCTGTCCCGCATATTCGAACCGCTTCAGCAAGCCGCAGCGTCCGAGCACTCACGGGGCGGATTGGGGGTGGGGCTTGCCCTGGTCAAAGGGTTGGCGGAACAGCACGGCGGCCGGGTGGCGGCGGCGAGCGCCGGTCCCGGAAAAGGCGCCGAGTTTACCGTACGGTTGCCTGCGGCGTAGGGCGGCCGGCTTGAACCATAATGATTTTGGATATGCCGTTTCGGCGTTTGGCAGTGGTTTACATGGAAGTCATGAATCCTTTCCATTTGGCGTTTCCGGTCCACGATCTCCATCAGGCCCGGGCCTTTTATCTGGGGGTGTTGGGTTGCCGCGAGGGGCGCAGCAGTTCCACCTGGGTTGATTTCGATCTTTGTGGACATCAGATCGTCGCCCATCTCGCGCCCGCCCGGTGCGGGGCAGAGGCGTACAGCGCGGTGGATGGCGACGATGTGCCGGTGCCGCACTTCGGCGTGGTGTTGACGCTGGAGCAATGGCATGCGCTCGCGGACCGCGTGCGGCGGGCGGGCATCCGGTTCGTGATCGAGCCTCATGTCCGCTTCAAGGGCCAGCCTGGCGAGCAGGCCACGATGTTCTTTCGCGATCCGAGCGGCAACGCCCTTGAGTTCAAGGCCTTCGGGGACATGGACAGGCTGTTCGCGAAGTGAGGCCTTGGCGGCCCGATGCCCGTGGCGCTCGCCATAACGAAGGCAAACGCTTCTGTTGGGAGGTGTTCCTAAACGCGTATGGGGACAATGCGAGAGCGGCAACTTGTGGCGAGGGACGAACCGTGCGGTCGCGACCGACGCGGTTTTCTGCAGTCGCCGTTTCCACACATTGAATATAGCGGGCACCACTGTTCAATGGGCGCGCTTGCGCGCCTCCCGGCGAATCCGCCTGCGCCCCGATCCCGGGAGGAACATCTCGGCTAACCGCAGCGTGGCCGTTGCGCTTCGGCGTCGAGCGCCCGCAACGCCGCCCGCGAGTAATCGCCGGGCTGATAGCAGCAGACCCAACTGGAAAGCAGCGGCAGCGTCATGCCCGCATAGAAACGATCCTTCCAGATCCGTTCCAGTTGCCGGGCAAACTCGACGTTAAGCGCAGGGGACCAGGTCGCCCGCACACGCTTCAGCACTTCGTAGTCGGCAGCGGGGTCCGAGGTGTACCAAGGGACATCCGGAATCATCGGGTTGGCTGCGTCTGCACGCGTGTTGGACCGCCGCTCCTGTACGATGTGGGGTTTCCACCCCATGATGCGGCGCGCCACCCTGGCGTCCAGTATCCTGTCATTCATGCGGGAGTTCCGCCCGGAAATCGAAGAGGCTACACGCATGAGTGTAGAACAGGTCCAAGACGCCCGGTGCGGTGCAGGTGCGGCGTGCGCGGCGGCGCGGCAAGGTCCCGGTGGAAAGCGCATGAACAGCGGCACGGCGCCGCTGCAACGATTGCGCGATGAACGTAAAACGGCTGTCCCGGCGGGGAGAGACGCTACCAGTGTATGTAACCGGAGGCGGCAGCGGCCCAGAAGAAGGCAAACAGCAACACGATGACCATTTCTTGCCAGAATTTCATCCCTGCTCCCTTATTCGGCAGTACGACAAATGTCCGATAGGTTAGCAGGACGCAGGCGGCGCGCTGAGTCCCGGCGTTTGTCTTTTTGCGTACGCCAAATCTAGGAAAATATGTAAGAGTTTTCTTACGAGAGGAAGGAGGGGCGCATGGGTCAAAGCACCCGGGCGGACGTCATCGTAGTGGGAGGAGGTATCTCGGGGCTTACGGCGGCCTTCTATCTCGCGAGGCGGGGAATCGACGTGCTCGTCCTGGAAAAGGACCGGCGCTTCGGCGGAAAGGTCGAGAGCAGGCGGGTGGATGGATTTCTGGTGGAGGACGGCCCCAATACGGCGCTCGAGACCACGCTGCTCTTGAGCGAACTGGTGCACGACGTGGGACTGGAGGGCAGCAAGACCTACGCCGACGCGCGGGCGAAGAACCGCTTCATCCTGCGCGATGGCAGACTGGTGGCGCTGCCCATGTCGTTGCCGGCGTTCATCGCGACGCCGCTGTTCTCCTGGCGTGCGAAGCTGCGGTTGTTCAAGGAGCCGTTTGTCGGCCGGGCCGGCAAGGAGACGGAAGAGAGCGTTGCTGCCTTTGTCGAGCGGCGTCTTGGCGGCGAGTTTCTCGACTATGCCATCAATCCGTTCGTCGCCGGAGTCTACGCGGGCGATCCACGCGCGTTGAGTGTACGGGCCGCATTTCCCAAACTCTTTGCCCTTGAGCAGCGTTACGGCGGGCTGATCAAAGGGACGATCTTCGGGGCGGTGGAGCGTCTGCGTCGGGCGGAGACATCGGCGCAGTATGCGCGGCTGTTTTCGTTCAGCGAGGGCATGGGAATGCTGCCCGAGGCGCTGGCGGCAAGATTGGCGCGCAAGGAGGCGGCCGTCGCGCCGACGCGGATTGCACGGATCGCCTCCCCAGAGGAGGCGGCGCCTGGCTTCGAGGTCACCGCGCAGACGGCAAGCGGCGTCAAAGTCTACGAGGCGCGGGCCTTGGTGCTGGCGACACCGGCACAGGAAACGGCGGCGCTGACGGAAGAACTGGCGCCCGGGCTCGGCGCGGCGCTCAACGCGATTCCTTATCCGCCGGTGGCAGTCGTGTCCTGCGTGTACAAGCGGCAGGAGGTTGCGCATCCGCTCGACGGCTTCGGTTTTCTGGTCCCGGAGAAGGAGCGTCGGGGCATTTTAGGCACGATCTTCACCAGCACCCTTTTCGGGAACAGGGTGCCGCAAGGCCATGTGCTGCTCACCTCGTTCGTGGGCGGCATGCGCAATCCCGCCAATGCCCTGCTTCCCGACGATGAACTTGCCGCGCTGGTGGCGCGTGAAATGAATCAACTGCTGGGCTGCCCGCCGACGGCGGATTTCGTCCACGTCGCCAAATGGGAGCGGGCGATTCCGCAGTATACGCACGGGCATCTGCAGCGCATCGGCGCGGTGGAGCGCGCCGAAGCGGAGAATCCCGGGCTTTTCTTCTGCGCGAACTACCGTGGCGGGGTCGCTCTCGGGGATTGCGTGCGGTCCGCCGCTGCGACCGCCGACAAGGTGGCGCGTTACCTCAAAGGCCGCGCGTGATCTTCCGTGGCCATCGGCACCTTCGCAGTCTGCGGAAGTCAAAATAGTGGTCGATACCAGGGCGAGCCGGTTCCGCGGAGAGCGCATATGGGCGTAAGACTAGGGATGTCGGGTCTCGTGGCATTGGTTGTGCTGGCGCTGCCTGGACCAGCGCCTTGCGCAGCCCCGGAAAGCGCGAACGGCGACGTGGCGGCGCCGGGGCGCACGGAACTGAATGCGATCGACCAACAGTTTGTCAGGACGGCATCGCTCCGTGGGTTGGCGGAGGTCAGGCTGGGAAAGCTTGCGGCGGCGAAGGGGGAAAGCGTCGAAGTGAAGCAGTTCGGTCAGCGCATGGTGGATGACCACCGCCGCGCCAACGACCAGTTGATGCAGTTGGCCGGCATCAAAGGCATCACCATACCGGCGCAACTGCCGCGCGAGCACAAGGCCAAGGTGGATCGGCTTTCCAGACTTGCCGGCGCGGCCTTCGATCGCGCCTATATCCAAGAGATGGTGCGAGGACACAGCGACGCGATCGCGATATTCGAACGGCAAATCAAGGGCGGGCAGGATCAGGACATCAAGAATTTCGCGGCGTCCACGTTGTCGCTATTGCGCGACCATCTGCAGGAAGCGCGCAAGATCCACGATAAGATCACCGGCGATCGTGCCGCAGTCCGGTAACGCCGCGGAGCGCCGCGCTGCGTCGAGAATGCTATGCCCGGCTTTCGGTCAAGGCCGCGGGTGCCGGCACCGCGCCGGAGGCGCGCAGTTGAACTGCGCGGGCCGCGATCTCATAGCGGTTGCGATGGTAACCGACCCGACAGGTCTCCGCCATGTAGTGCAGCCAGAAGGTCCAGGGATGGGTGCGGAACTGTACTACGTGCATCAACTCGTGGCACAACAGGGCCGCATCGTCAGGGTCCTTCGCGAGTATCAGCGGTCCCAGCGCCATACCGCGGAATCCATCGAACCACCAGGGCCAGTACTGCACCACGGCCCACGGTGCAGGTAGTCCCGAAGCCCGGGTGAAGGCCGCGCAGTGCTCGTGTGGGACACGCTTCATCGGCTTGCCGATATTCGTTCGGTGTCGTGTTCCAAGCGATGACAGGCACGCGACGACCTGTGTTGCCGCACTCACGGCTCGTTACCGCCATGCGCAGTGCCTTGCAGCCTAGCCGGAATCGATGTCCGGCTCGAAGCGCCAACCGCAGAAACAGCAGATGCGGGCGCGCGCGTGTACGGATTCACCGCAGGCGGCGCACTGCTTTTGCCGTGCGGCGTGCATCAGGCTCTCCGCGATGAGGAGTTCTCTCCAGGAGACGAATGCCTTCCTGAATGTCCAGGCCGATAACGCGGCCGTGATGGCGAGCAGAAGATCGGGGAGCCCGAGGAACACCACGCTAAAAAAGAAGAGCAGAAGAAGGAGTTGTAAACCCATGACCGTCCCTGCCGTCTGGATGTACGGTACATGCGTCTCGTGATCGTTTGAGTATAGCCTGGATGGCGCAGCGGCCAGTGCGGTACTGTGTTCTGCAACAGATAAAATGTGTTATGTCGGCGTGAAAATGTGGAGGCATGCGGCAAGGTGCAAGAGGCGGCCAACTATACTCGATATAGCGAAGCTGGACGAGGAGGAATTGTCATGCCCACAGTGGAAAAATCCATTAACGTACATGTGCCGGTGAGAACCGCCTACAATCAATGGACGCAATTCGAGGAGTTTCCGAAATTCATGGAGGGTGTGGAAGAGGTGCGGCAACTGGACGACACCCATTTATATTGGCGTACGCGGATCGCCGGCAACGACGAGGAGTGGGAGGCGGAGATTACCGAACAGATCCCGGATGAGCGGATCGCGTGGCGCAGCACAGGAGGAACGCCCAACGGCGGGGTGGTGATGTTCCGGCCCGTCTCCGATGTGGATACTCAGGTGATGGTGCAGATGACGTATGAGCCGCAGGGAGTCGTGGAAAAGGCCGGCGACATGTTGGGTATCGTCGAACACCGGATCGAGAAGGACCTGGAGCGGTTCAAGGCGTTCATCGAGAAAAGAGGTGCGGCCACCGGCGCGTGGCGGGGTGAAGTGCCTTGATGGCGCGTCGATGGTGCTGAAGCCAACAGGGTGATGGTTGGCTACCGCAAGGCGGCCAACCTTTGGGGAAAAGCAGTGAAGCGCTTACCCACGCGCCAGGAGATCGCGCAAATCGATGATGGCGGCGTTGGCGCGGGAGATGTAGTTGGCCATGGTGATGGAATAATTCGCGAACAGCCCGAATCCGTCGCCGTTGAGTATGACCGGCCCCATGATGGGCTGTTGCGACGCTTCCAGCTCGCGGATGATCTGACGCACTGACACCAGTGCGTTCTTGTCGCGCAGCACTTCCTCGAAATCTATCTCCACCGCTTTGAGCAGATGCAGCAGAGCCCATGTAGTGCCGCGCGCCTCGTAGAAGATGTCGTCTATCTCCAGCCAGGGCGTTCTTACGACGATCGTCTCCGGGGCTTCGGTGGACTGGCGGGCCGTGCGATCGCCGGCAAGATCGGTGTTCAGGCGTACCTGGCCCGCGCTGGCGCTCAAGCGCTGCGACAATGAACCGAGGCGCTTTTCCACGATCATGAGCCAGTCGCGCAGATTGTCGGCGCGCGCATAGAACTGGGTGTCCGGATGGTCGGTGTTGGTGAGCCGCTGCAGGTAGCTCTGCAGGTGCGCGATGCCCTTTTCATATTCGGACTCTGTGGCAGGGAAGAGCCACGAGTCGTTCTGGAAATTGAACTGCGGTTCGGCGCGGGCGAGGTCGCGGTCTTCCACGGACTGCGATTGCGAACGGGAGAAGTGGTTGCGGAACGAGCCGGCCATGTCGCGCAGGACCACCAGCGCTCCGAACTCCCAGTTGGGGATGTTGTCCATGAGAACGCCGGGTGGTGCGACATCGTTGGAGAGATATCCGCCGCGTTTGTAGAGCAGGGTCTCGGCAATGCGTGCCAGGGTGGAGGCGGTGACGTAGCCCACGACCAGCTTCGAGGCATCGCCGTTCACGCGCTCCAGCGCGGCCTCGCGCACGTCGAAAGTCGGCGGTTCGCTGTCCCAGTAAAAGCCGAGCGCCGACAGCGCCAATACGATGGTCATGGCGACGACGCCGGTCGACCAAAACAGCCCTCGGGCTTTGAAGGTGGACGGCCGATAGAGACCGATGAGGCGTTTCAGGGACCGGGCCGCCCGGCGATGAAACGCGATGCCTTGTTGTCCGGCGCCATCAACGAACATGCGATTTCCTTTAGAAATGGTTTGAGCTTGTCTGTTTTTGCCGCGGTCGGGCATATGCGCCACGCCCGGCGGTGCCCGAGCGTACGACACAATCTACCGTATTGTACAGGGTGAAACCACCGGCGCACGGCAAGGGGGAGGGTTGGTGCGGGCGGGCAGTTACGCCGGGGCGCGGGTTCGGCTGCGCAGGAGCGATGCCCGGCTGTGCGATGGCCGTTTAACGCGGTCCGGCGCTGTGGTCTTGCTGCAGGCAGGCGCGGATTCTGCGGACCGTGGCCGGACCGATGCCCTTGATTTTCAGCAACCCGCGATCTTCGGCCTTGCGCAGATCGTCCAGCGACCGATAGCCTGCCGCGTAAAGGGCCTTTACCGAATTCACTTTCACCCGAGCCGAGCGCAGGCAGTCCAGCCACTCCTGGTCCAGCCCAGCCGCGGGAACGGGTGGCTTGGCGTGTGATAAGGCACCCGCGGAAGCGGAGGGGGGGCGAACGGTTTGTGCCGGGGAGGCGTCTTGCCGGTCGGGACCGGCGCGTGTGGGATTGGCCGGAGCGGGCGGTAGCCGCTTCGCGCCGGTATCCTTTGCACCCGCGATGCCGCCCCGCGCGGTCTGGATGGTGAGCACGGTGGCCGCCATCACGCCAAGCAGGGATGCGATGTAGGCGACGGCGAGTTCCGGGCGCTCGGCAAACATGGTGGCGGCGATCACGGCGACCGTTACCACCGTGGGCACTGCCCAGGCAAGGGCGGAGGGCAGGGTCGCCGCAAGGCACGACCGCGGATTTAGCCGGGGCGGCAGTTCTTTCAGCGCGATGCGGAAGAAATATTGGGCCGCCAGGATGGCCAGGGCGATGGCGCCGGCATCGCCGAGAATCGGTTCCCAGCCGGAATAGCCGTCCGGTCGCAGCCCGCGGGTCGCGAAACCGTGGGTGAGGACAGCGGCCCAGACGTAGAGCACGGCGGCAAATGCCAGAAATATCGCGGCCCAGAGCGCGCGTTCGTGCTTGCGTGTGAAACGCCGGATTCTCCGGAGCGCATCCTGATGACAAAGAATGGGCGGAATCCAGTTGAGGGGACGAGCCGGCGGGGACCATGTCATAGGGACAAATCCTCGTTCTTGTTTTCAGTGGATTTTCTCCGGTAAAGAGCGGATGGGATGTGATGCAGTTCTCATAACCTCGGGTTCCGCTTAGTAAGGGATGGGCACAGAATCAACTAAACTTGCTTGAAGTGTTCCTTTCGGCAAGGAGGCGCCTGTCATGTACCACCTCTTCCACATCGCCGGCCTCCTCGTCGTAGTCATCCTCGCACCGTCTTTGCCGGATCCTGTCTGAATGCGCGTCCATCGGTCCATGCGCGCTGTACGCCGGAAGAGCCGGGAGTTCCTCTGGCCCGTTGTGCGCTACGAAGGGCGAATCGCGACCGGCGCATGGCAATCGGACGCAAGCATTCCCCGGACCGGTGGAGATGGCGAAATTTTTCGGGTAGCGAAGGAGTGAGCGCGATGATTTTCCCTGTTCGCCTGTTGCTGGCAATTGCCTTGATCGGTCTGCCGTCTGCCGGCGCTCTTGCCGAGGAATCTGCCCCCGATGCCGCCGGTAAGCGCATCGCATTCGGAAGTATCGACACCGACCAGGATGGCCGCATCAGTCTGGAGGAGTTCAAGGCCGGTGCAATGGAGCGGGTCGAGCGCCAGTTCAAGTGGATGGACAGTAACGGAGACCAGTACATCGACCGCCCCGAGCTGGAGGCTGTGGTGGAACAGATCCACAAACGCCGCGGAGTGCCGGGAGCTGCGGAATAAAGAGGCGTTTGTGGAAACCGTCCTGTTGATCGTTTTGATTCTCCTTCTGTTGGGATTGGTGCCGATCTGGTCCTATAGCCGTGGATGGGGCTATTACCCGAGCGGGACGGTCGGGACGATCGTGCTGGTGGTGATCGTGCTGCTGCTCCTGGGCTATCTGTGAGGCGGGCGCGTCGGCAAGCCGTTGGGCATGACACGACGGCGGGTTTCAGGTCAGGGGCGGCGCCGGTTCAGCGGAAACGGGCAGGGTGAAGTGGAAACAGGTGCCGCGTACGGTGTTCGGCGTCGTCCATAGTTGTCCCCGGTGGGCCTGGATGATCGACCAACTGATGGACAGGCCCATGCCCAGGCCCTTTTCCTTGGTGGTCTGGAAGGGGTCGAAGATCTTGTCTTCTATGGCGTCAGGTATCCCCGGGCCTGTATCGCATACCAGCACTTCTATCGCATCGCCATTGATCCTCCGTGTGCAGAGGGTGAGCCGGCGTTCGCCGGGCGGGGTGGCCGCCATGGCCTCCATGCCGTTCTGGATCAGATTCAACAGCACCTGTTCGATCTGGACCTGGTTGGCGAGTACCGGCGGCAGGGTATCATCCAACTGCAGTTCCACCATCACGCCCTGACGCAACGCTTCGCCATGGAACAGCCGCACGAGTTCGTGGACGGCCGCGTTGATGTTCACCGGCTCCTGTTCGGGGCTTTCCTTGTGGACCAGTTGCCGCAGATGCAGGACGATGCGTGCGGCGCGCATGGCCTCGTTGATGATCTCCTGCATGGCGGTGATGACGCCAGGCGGGGCGGAGTTCGTCGCCTGCAGCCGGCGCAGGCTGCCCTGAGCGTAATTGACGATGGCGCCGAGCGGCTGGTTGAGTTCGTGGGCCAAGCCGGAGCCCAGTTCGCCGAGGGCGCTCAGGCGCATGACATGGGCCATCTCCGCCGCCTTTTCCGCCTCCTCGGCACGGCGCCGGTCGGTACGGTCGAGACCGGTGACGATCACGTATTCCACCGTCCCGCGGGGATTGGCAAGGACGCGGCAACTCCAGGCGATCCAGTGGCGCACCCCGTCCTTCGCCACCCAATAGTGTTCACGCTCACAGGGGATTGCCTCTGCCACCATGCGGTGAAATGCGATCCTGACGGTTTCCACATCCTCTGGCATCAGGAACAGATCCCAGTGATGCCTGTCCTTGACCTCGTCGAAGGTGTAGCCCGTGACGATTTCGCAGGTGCGGTTGAACCCCACAATACGCCCCTGCGGATCGAGCACCATGACCAGGGCACCGGCCGTATCCAGGATGGTCGAGAGGAAATCCTGGTGGCGTCGGGCCTCCAGTTCCATACGGCGCCGTTCCGCCACTTCCCTTCTCAGTGCCCGCACCAGTTCTCGGGTTTTCATGTTGTGGGCCGTCAGGGTACCCAGATAGACGACCAGCAGCCCGGTGAAGAGCAGTCCGCCCACCATGCCGCCCCAGGGCAGCCAGGAAGCGGCATAGGCGTCGCTTCTGGCGGCGGGGGTGAGCACAATGTGCCAGTCATGGTCGTCGACTGTGAAGGTTTTGTGGATCTGGGGCTTGCTGTTGGCGTCGGGCTTCTGCCACGGGGGAGCCTCGGGCATCCCGGATTCGGCATAGGTCTGCTTGTGATAGAGCAGTTCCCGGGTGCCGTCCGGCATGTTTTCAAAGACGTACACGTCCAAATTGTGATGCTTGAACTGCCTGAGACTGGCATCGATGGTATCGGCCACCAGGTATACCCCGAAGACCACCCCGACCAGATTGGCGCGGCGTGCCTCGACGGTCTCGATGGACACTCCGCGCCGATAGACGGGGCTGAAGATGAACTGGCCGGGCACATGGATATGGTCGCCGTGGTCGGGCAGGTCCACATGCACACCGATTGCAAGCGCACCGATGTCCCGCGCCCGTTCCGCGGCCTCCCAGCGCGCAGGGCTGAAACTGATGTCGAAGCCCAGGGCGAACTGGTGGGTTTCCAGTGGTTCCACGTACCAGACGGGAAAGTACTCCGGCCGCTCGGCGGCGGGAACGCTACGATCCGGTTCCAGGCGCTCAATGATGCGGAAATCCGGGATTTCTTCGCGGGCGCGCGCCTCGAACGCCTCCCGTTCCGTGGCCGGCACGCGTGGAATCCAGCCCAGGGCGTGCAGCGACGGATTGTTGGCGAGCAGCGGAGTTGCAAAGGCGCGGAACTCTTCGCGTTCCACGCCGTGCGACGTCTGGTGCAGCGCGGCCAGCGCCCGCACGGCATCCAGGTTGCGGTCGATACTGCGCTGAATGGAGGCCGTGATGTCCTCGGCTGCCATGGCGAAGGCGAAATCCACCTGATTTCTTTCCCATGCGCGCAGACCGAAAAAGATCGCCGTGGACATGAGTACCCCGGCGACCAAGGTGGCGGCAGTTACCAGTAATTCCTCCCTGAGCCTCGCTACCGATTTTGCTTGCCATAGCAGGTGAGAATGGGAGTCAAGCGCGGAAATGGTTGTGCATCTCTCGATATTATCGATTGTTGTGGTAACGCCCGGCGTATTTCATCAACCTGAAATAATAGACGGGGAATCACGATAGGCAAGGCACACGATCAGAGGTGCCGACAGGGCCGCCGTGGGCGCTTGCCAATGGTCCGGGCAACGGATAGCTTTTAGCTATGGCCACCGCCTTGGTAAACTCCGGGTGGGTCGCCCATGCGAGCGGAGCCAATGTAATTTCATGCCGATATTCGAACACACCGTAGAAATCAAGGCCGAACCCGAGCGGGTCTTTGATCTGATTGCGCGGGTGGAGGACTTCTGCCACTACACCGACATGATCAAGGAGGTCCGCGCCACCGGTCCGCGCACCTATCATTGGAAGGTCGGCGCCGTGGGCGTGTCGCTGGAGTGGGACGCGGTGGTGACGGAGTGTGTCCGGCCCATGCGTTTCGCCTGGCAATCCATCCGCGGCATCGAAAATGGCGGCTCTTACGTGCTCGTGCCCTCGAAGAACGGGACGCTCGTGTCGTTGAGTCTCGAATACCACCTGCCCAGCCGCTTGGTGGAACGGGCCGTTACGCGGGTGGCCGATCCCTTGATCCGCAGGGTCGAGGCCCAGGTGTTGGGCCATGTCAAGGCACGACTCGAAAATCAGGCGGATTCGTTCCCGAAGGATATCCGATGAAAGGCAGAGTTCTCATTGTTGCGGGCTCGGATTCGGGCGGCGGGGCAGGCATCCAGGCGGACGTCAAGACGGTTACCGCGCTCGGCGGTTATGCCGCCACGGCAATCACGGCGTTGACCGCACAGAACACGCAGGGGGTGTTCGACGTGATGGGCGTCGAGCCTCCCTTCATTGCCCGACAGATGCGTCTGGTGCTGGAGGATATCGGGGCCGATGCCATCAAGACCGGCATGCTGCACAGCGCGGAGGTGGTGGCGACGGTGGCCGAAGTCCTGCGTGCGCTGGCGCGGGACATCCCGCTGGTGGTCGATCCCGTGATGGTGGCGAAGTCGGGAACGGCCTTGCTCGACCGTGAAGCCCGGAACGTGATCATTCGGCATCTGATCCCGTTGGCGACGGTGGTGACGCCCAACATACCCGAGGCCGAGGTGTTGACCGGGCTTGCCATCCGCAATCCCGAGGATATGCTGCGTGCCGCGGAGGTCTTGCTGGGGTATGGGGCGAAGGCCGTGCTTCTGAAGGGCGGGCATCTGGAAAGTGATCAGATCACCGATGTCCTGCTCGCGCCGGAGGGTGTCGAGCTATTTCGCAATCCGCGCATCCACACGGCCCATACCCATGGAACGGGTTGCACGCTGGCGTCGGCCATCGCCACAGGTGTGGCACAGCGGCGACCCTTGAGGGAGGCCGTGGAGCGGGCGCGGGCCTATGTTCAGGGCGCGATCCGCACGGCGCCGGGATTCGGCGCCGGTCATGGTCCGTTGAATCACGGCCATACGGTAAAGGATTTCTAAAACCTCTTGCCTCGATCTTCGTCCTGCACGATGGGGAGAGCGAAGGACTGGCTCAGAGGTTCCTTGGCCGGGCGAGCGCCTGGCTGGTTCGAATCATCGCCGCCATCCATCCCGATGGCCGGACAATACAGCGTGAGGTGTGTCAGCTATGGTAACAGCGATAATCCTGCTCAACGTCAGCCGGGGTCGGGTCAACGAGCTTGCCGGGAAGGTTGCCGACCTGAGTGGAATCTCGGAGGTCTACTCGGTGGGCGGGCGTTATGATCTCGTGGCCATCGCCCGCACGGGCACCAACGAGGAATTGGCGGAGCTGGTGACGAATCATCTCGCCACGTTGGACGGTATCCAGTCCACCGAAACGCTCATCGCGTTCCGCGGCTATTCCCGTCATGATTTGGAGAGCATGTTCTCCATCGGGCTTTGATCCAGGTCCATTCAAATAAAGCCTCCCGCCACCCGGCAGGCAGCCGGATGCGGCGTCCGGTGCGGCAGTGACCGATCGGAAGGCGCAACAGGGGCGTGCAGGAGGGGCAGAATCCATAGTCTCTTTGTGCCCTCGGCGGCCTTGGTGCCTTTGCATCAAAGGCCGCTTTGAGCTGCGTCTGGATGGCGTTCGGGTCAATCCATCTGCCAGGAGAATTCCAGCAACCTCTTCATGCGGCCGGTCAAGGTTATCTTGACGTCGTTATTGAAGTGGTAGCTCAGTCCCTTGAACTTCCGTGGCGAAAATTCCAGCGTGAGGTGATTCGACATCCGTCGGCTGGGGATCAGACGGGCAGGCGATGCGGGCGTTGCATCTTCCAGTGTCGGGTCCTGCTCGTGCATGGCCTGGGGCTGGAGGCCGCGGATGGAGAACGCGAAATGGTCGTCTCCCAGAGGTATCAATAAAGGGGAATCGCGCAGCTCGGCCATATCTGCAGGATCTTTTCCGAAGATACGGTGCTGTTGCAGCTCCATGGCGAGCGCCCGGTCTTTGAGTCGTCCCCGCCGCTCTTCCGGATCGTAGATGTTGATCACGATGCGTAGCGGCGCGATGGGAAGGCCGGTGGCAAGGAATCCCGCTCTTGCGGGTTCACCATATGAAGCCGAGTTGTAGAACAGAAGTCCGATGCCAAGGAATATCGTGGTTGGAGATGGGTAGCTGCGGACGGGTGTGCCTTTCCCTTCCATAGGCCGACTCGCTCGAGGCTGCTGGTCAGCGCAGCCTCTTTTCGTCCGGTTTCGCTGTATTACGCCTCGCCTGCAGGGATAGTGGGCGCCGGATCGGTCAGCGGGGGACGGGCACGATAAGCCGTGCCGCAATCCGGCGGCCACGACGAATCCACGTATCCCGAAGTATAGCCGATGCGGCATTGCCTCCCGGCGGGAGGTGCTGCCGCGGGCGGGTCAGCGGCGGATCAGGTCCATGAACTCGGCACGGGTGCGCGCGTCGCTGCGGAACGTCCCTTCCATGGCGCTGGTGATGGTCATGCTGTTCTGTTTCTGCACGCCCCGCATCATCATGCAGAAGTGGCTCGCCTCCATCACGACGCCGACACCCTTGCAGCCCAGCGCCTTCATCAGCGCATCGGCGATCTGGCCGGTCAGGCGTTCCTGCACCTGAAAGCGCCGCGCGAACACATCGACGATGCGGGCGACCTTGCTCAGCCCGATGATCTTGCCGTTCGGCAGATAGCCCACGTGGACCCGGCCGAAGAAGGGCAGCAGATGGTGTTCGCACAGCGAGTAGAACTCGATGTCCTTGACGATCACCATCTCCTCGCAGTCGTCTTCGAAGATGGCGTCCTGGATGACGTCGTCGACCGTCATTCTGTGACCGCTGGTGAGAAAATCCATGGCCTTGGCGACCCGCTGCGGCGTGCGCCGCAGGCCGTCGCGTTCCGGATTGTCTCCCAGGCGCACCAGCACCTGGCGGATGAGATTCTCGAACTCGGGATCGTAGATCTCGCCCGGCACAGAATCCAGATTGTTGGCGTAGTGGCCGTTGGCGAGTACCTGCATCACGTTCTTGCTCATGACCGCTCAAATCTCCTTGTCGGGTCGTGTATGCCTCGTTGTTATCGCTTGGAGGAAAATCGGTGTCGTGTGCTCGCGGCGGAAGACCGGAAACGCACGGCATACACGCGTGGAACATACGTGCTTCGTGCAGGAATTGCCGCTGCAGGAGTGCCGATTCGTATCCTTCCGTTATTGGGGCCGCTACGCGGAAATCAAGCCCGATTCCTTCCGCACACTGACGAAGACGGCGTGCGGGCTGCGCAGTGCAGCCTGATAGGGAAGTATAGAAAAGCGACGGACCGCGGCAATCACGGCTATGCGCCGAAAGCCTGTGCGCTCGCCGCGCAGCGCCGGCGGTCAGGCAACGACCCCGCCGTTGACATGGAGAGTCTGGCCCGTGATGAAGGAGGCCTCGTCGGAGGCGAGATAGAGCGCGGCGGCCGCCACGTCTTCCGGCGTACCCCAGCGTCTGGCGGGCGTGCCCTCGATGACGGCGCGGTAGGCCGCGTCGTCCATCCGCGTCGCGGCGAAGGCCGTCTCGATCCAGCCCGGGGCGAGCACGTTCACGCGCACCTCGGGCGCCAGCGAGCGGGCGAGGGATTTGCTGAAGGCGAGGATGCCGCCCTTGACGGCGGCGAACATGGCCGGGTTGGCGCCCTCCATGCCGTGCTGCACGTGGTCCCAGGACATATTCAGGATCACGCCGCTCCCCGCGCTGCGCATGAGCGGCCCGACGCGCCAGCAGCAGTGGATCGTTCCCCGCAGATCCACGTCGATCAGCAAGTCGAGTTTCTCGGGATCGCTGAGTTCCGCCCCGGGGCCGGTGAGGATGTCGGCCCCGGCGTTGTTGACCCAGATGTCGATGCGTCCCAGTTGGCGCAGCGCCGTCTCCACCAGCCGCTCGATGTCCTCGGGACGGGAGACGTCCCCCTGGACGGCCAGGGCCCTGCCGCCTTTGTCCGTGATCTCGCGCACCACCCCTTCGGCCCGGTCGGCTGAGCGCCTGTAGTTCACGATCACCTGCGCGCCGTGGGCGGCGAAGGCCAGGGCGATGGCGCGCCCGATGCCGCTGCTGGCGCCGGTGACGACGGCGGTCTTGCCCTGCAGGCGTGGTCCGGGGGGTGAGGATGAATACGGCGCGGCCATGGGGATGCTGTCATTCCTTGTTCTGAAGGTTGCCGCCCCGCCGGGAGAGAGGGCGGCGCCATTCCAGGAAAATTCTAGTCCAGGTTGCACACGCCGGGCTGGCGGGGCGCTTCAGTAATGAATCTCCGCCGACGCCTTGCCGCGGAATATGCGATAGGTGTGCACCGTATAGCCCAGCACGATGGGCAGCATGACGAGCACGCCCACCAGGACGAATAGCTGGGTCACGGGCGGCGAAGCGGCGTCCCAGATGGTCAGGGCGCGCGGCACGATGTAGGGCCACAGGCTGATGGCCAGACCGAAAAACGACAGGAGGAACAGCCCGACGCTGAGCGCGAAGGGCGCCCGTTCGCGCCGCGCTTGCAGCGCACGCCAGAGCGCGTACGCCATCACCCCGGTGACCACCGGGACCGGGGAGAGATAGGCGATGTTGGGCCAGCCGAACCAGCGCGCGGCGATGGCGGGGTCCGCCAGCGGCGTCCAGACGCTCACGGCCGCGATGAAAAACAGCAGGGCGAACATGAGGCGCCGCGCGATCCGGTAGCACCATGCTTGCACGGCGCCTTCGGTCTTGATGATGAGCCAGGTGGCCCCCAGCAGGGCGTATCCCGTGGCCAGCGCCACGCCCGTCAGCAGCGTGAAGGGCGTCAGCCAGTCGAAGGGCCCGCCCGCGAACGCACGCCCCTCCACCGCGATGCCCTGCACGAAACTCCCCAGTATCACCCCTTGGGCGAACGCGGCGACGCTGGAGCCCGCCGCGAAGGCGGACCCCCATACCCACTTGCGCCTGGCCCTGGGCCGGAACTCGAAGGCGACGCCGCGGAACACCAGCGCGAACAGGAACACGATGAGCGGGATGTACCAGGCCGGCAGCAGGATGCTGTAGGCGGCCGGGAAGGCGGCGAACAGCAGCGTCCCGCCCAGCACCAGCCAGGTCTCGTTGCCGTCCCACAGCGGCGCGATGCTGTTGATGAGCAGATCCCGGTCCGCGTGGTGGCGGGCGAAGGGGAACAGGATGCCGACGCCGAGATCGAAGCCGTCCAGGATGACGTACATGATGACGCCGAAGGCCAGGATCAGGTAGGAGAGGAGGGCAAGGTCCATTGCTGTGGGAGTGCGCCGCTCATGGAGTCGGATACCAGGCGGTGCGGGTCATGGCGCGGGCGACCTCCGGCACCGTCTCCTCCGGCCCGTGGTCGACGATGCGGTAGAGGATATAGAGAAAGGTCGCCAGCAGCAGGTTGTAGACCAGGAAGAAGAGCGCGAAGGAGGTCATCACCGAATTGACCGGGAGCGGCGTGGCGGACTCGGCGGTGCGCATCAGCCCCTGCACCACCCAGGGCTGGCGGCCGCTCTCCGTCACCACCCAGCCCGCGACCACGGCGATGAAGCCGAGCGGCGCGGAGAACACGCACAGGCGCAGAAACCAGGGCCGGTCGAACAGATGCCCGCGCACGCGCAGGACGATACCGATCGCCGCCACGGCTAACAGGAAAAAGCCGATATAGAGCATCACGCGAAAGGCGTAGAATACGATGGGCACGTAGGGCCGTTGATCGCGCGGCACCTCGTTCAGCCCCAGCACCCTGCCGTCGGGATGGTGCTGCAGGATAAGGCTCGCCGCCTTCGGGATCGAAAGCTCGAAGTGGTTCATCTCCCGCTCGGAGTCCGGTATGGCGAACAGGACGAAGGGCGCGCCTTCAGTGGTTTCCCACAAGGCCTCGATGGCGGCGACCTTCATGGGCTGATCGCGCTGCGCCTGCAGCCCGTGCAGGTCCCCGAGCAGGATCTGGGTCGGGGCAAAGATGGCCGCGAGCAGGGTGGCGGTGGCGAAGGCCTGACGGGCGGGGACCATATGCTGCCCGCGCAGCAGGTGCCAGGCGGACACACCCGCCACCACGAACGCTCCCGTGAGGAAGGAGGCCATCAGCATGTGCGCCAGACGATAGGGGAACGACGGATTGAAGACCACCTGCCACCAGTCGGTCACGGAAAAGACGCCGGCGTGCAGCGCGTAGCCCGTTGGGGTATGCATCCAGGAGTTGGCCGACAGGATCCAGAAGGAGGAAAGGATGGTGCCGAGGGCGACCATCACCGTCGCGAAAAAATGCAGCTTCGCGCCCACCCGCCCCCAGCCGAACAGCACGATGGGCAGGAAACTCGCCTCCAGGAAAAAGGCTGTCAGCACCTCGTAGCTGAACAGCGGGCCCAGCACGTTTCCCGTGGCGTGGGTGAAGCCGTTGAAGTTCATGCCGAACTGGAACGTCAGCACGATGCCCGACACCACGCCCACGCCGAAGCCGAGGGCGAAGAGCTTGGACCAGAAGCGGTACAGGCGCAGGTAGACCTCGTTGCCGGTGCGCAGCCAGCCCCCTTCCAGGATGATCAGAAATCCCGAGAGGCCGATGGTGAACGTGGGAAACAGGATATGGAAGGCCAGGGTGAAGGCCATCTGCAGCCGGGACAGCAGGGTGGCGTCGATTTCCATATCCAATATCTAGACCATGCAGCGCAGGACGCGGCGCATGGTCGGCGAAAATTCGGGGCTTGCGTCCCTGCGCAACCGCCGGGCGTGCCACCCGGCGCCCCGGTAGAGATAGAAGATGCGCTACGCGGCTGAAGTCTTGCGCACGAGGAACACGTACTTGCCTTCCTCGTGACGCTCGTCCAGCACTTCATAACCGGTCTGCTGGACCAATATCTTCAGCTCCCGCACCGAATCGCTGTGCGAGTAGGTGATTTTCAACACTTGGCCCTTCTGCATCGCGGCAAAGGCGGCTTTCGTGCGCAGGATGGGCAACGGGCAGTTCAGGCCGGACAGGTCGATTTCCTTGTCAAATCCCACAGCTCCATTGCCGGTGTCGTTGATGTTCGGTTCCATTCAGCACTGCTCCCAGGGCAGGCCGCGAAACCGCCAGCCGCCCACGCTGCTGCGATGGTGATGCTCGTCCAGTTCGCCTTCGAACCCTTCGTCGATATGGTAGACGTTCTTGATGCCCGCCTCGATGAGCGCCTTGCCCGCCTCCTTGGACCGCTTGCCGCTGCGGCAGATCAGGATGATGGGCACGCAGCCGGACTCCGTATCGCAGAGTACGCCGCCCAGGAGCAGTTCCCGCACCCGGGTGACGAAGTGGGGGTTCACGGTCCAGTCCGGCTCGTCGATCCAGGGGATGTGCACGGCGCCCACCGGGTGGCCCACGAACAGGAATTCCATGGTGGAGCGGATGTCGATGAGCAGCGCGCGCGGGTCGTCCTGGATCATCTGCCAGGCTTGCTGGGGGGTAAGGGAATGCAGCGACGTCATGGACTGTTTCCTTCTTGTTGTTTGTCGTCCGTCTACCGTAGGGATAGCCCAACCGGGCGATATCGCAACGGTATACCGCAACGTTCTTGCTGCGCAAGTCGTGCAGGTTCGGGCGGGACTGGACGCAGGCAGCCGCTCTCCTCGGACTTCGCCGCGCCTCCATCGGGCGACGGCGGGGAGGTGGCGGCAGGTTGCGCCGATTCTCCTTGCGGAAATGCGCTTGAGGCCCCGCCCGCACACCCGGTAAAGTGGACGCCCCTTCTTTTTGTGTATTTGCTAATTATGGAGTTTTTTGCCGAGATCGACTTCGCCGTGGATGAGGCGGCATTGCAACGCCTGCTCACCATCGAACGGCTCCCGCAGTTGTGCGCGTCCATTGACAGCGTGCTGGAGGACGGAGGCGAACAGGGGCGGATTTATTGCGTGTGGGGAGAATTTCCCGTGCGCCGTGAGCCCATCCGGGGCGGCGCGCGTTTCACCTTGCCCACCTGCCCCAATGCCCTCGCCTGGACCGTGACCACTGGTCTGCCGCCTGCTCCGGGGCGGGTCGTCATCCACTGCACCATCAATCGTCGGGAACATGATCCCGACTTCATCGAGTCCATCGAGACCTTCGTTCAGGATTGGCGGCAAGGGCTGGAATCCGCCGTTCTCGCGTGCGCCGAAGCCTGAACCGGCGCGCGCATTCACGGTGGCCGCGACGGTAAAGCCGTTATCATGTCTCCCAGGCCCGGGGATGTGTGGCCCCGGTGAACTGGACGGCTGGAGCCGCGCACGAAACCATCAGCTTGTGATCCATGTTCGCTCTGATACTCACTCTCGTCGGCACGCTGTTGCACCTGTACTGCGCCTGGCGTGCAGGCAGCCTGCCGTGGATAAGACGGCGCGTCGGGGTTCGGCGCTGGTGGCTGTTCGCGTTCGTTGCTTGGCTGGCCTACGTCGTTGGGATCGGGATCGGCGACCACCCCGTCGGTCCGATCGCCACGCTGCTGGCACAGTTCGCGTTCCACTGGCTGGGCGTGCTGTTCCTGCTCGCCATCTGCCTGCTGGCCGTGGATCTGGTGACCAGTGGCGGCCGGCTGTGGGCGCGGCGCACGCCGCTGCTGCGGGCCGGCGCCCTCGCGCTCGGGGCGCTGCTGGTCGTTATCGCGCTGATTCAAGGCCACCGTGCGCCGGTAGTCACCCGTCATGAATTGATGCTCGCCGACCTGCCGGCGGCCCTGGATGGCACCACCCTGGTGGCCATGTCCGACCTGCACCTGGGGACGGCCCTGGGCGCCGACTGGCTGGCGGCGCGAGTCGCGCAGGTCCGGGCCCTGGCGCCGGACCTGATCGTGCTGATCGGCGATCTCACCGAGGGTGAGCCGCCGCGCGCGTCCGGTTTTGCGGAGGCGCTGCGGGGCCTGCAGGCCCCGCTCGGGGTGTGGGCGGTGACGGGAAATCACGAATTCCACGGCGATACCCTCGCGACCATCGCCCTGTTCGAGTCGGCCGGCGTGCGCTGGTTGCGTGATCGTGCCATCGTGGTGCAGCCCGGCCTGCGCCTCGCCGGTGTGGACGATCTCACCCGGCGCGCCCGCAACGGCACGGCCGATCCCGCCCTGCTGGAGGATCTGGCCGGCGCGGGCGGGGAGGCGGCGGTGCTGCTGTCCCACTCCCCATTGCACGTGGAGGCGGCCGCGCAGGCCGGTTTCGATCTGATGCTCTCGGGCCATACCCATGGCGGTCAGATATGGCCCTTCGGTTACCTGGTGCGGCAGCGCTATCCCTATTTCCTCGGTCACTACCGGGTCGGGGCGATGCACTTGCTGGTGGGGCGCGGCACGGGGACCTGGGGGCCGCGCATGCGCCTGTGGCAGCCCGGGGAGATCCTGCAGGTGACGCTGCGCGCGGGAAAATGACCGCCGGCCCGCTATCGCAAGTGTACGAACAGTAGTGCGTTACCCTTTGCCGCCGGGCTGTCGTCCGCGCTATTCTGAAGGGCGATTCGATCTTCCAGCCGCTTCATGAAATCCATGTTCCCGCTCGATATCTGGCTTGCCTATACCACCGCCTGCGTGCTGCTGGTGCTCGCCCCGGGCCCCGACAACCTGCTCGCCATCGGGCGCGGGCTCAGCCAGGGGCGGATCGCCGCGGTGGTTTCGGGGGCGGCGTCGGGGGCTGGGATCGTGTTTCACGTGCTGGCGGCCACCTTTGGGCTCACCCTGCTGATACAGACCTCGGCGCTCGCGTTCGTGGCGGTGAAGGTGGTAGGGGCGGGCTATCTGCTCTGGCTTGGGTTCAAGGTGCTGCGCTCGCGCGGGCTGATCGCCATCGATCCCGTGGCGCCGGTGCCGCACCGATCCATCTTCCTCACCGGCTTCCTGTCCGCGGCGCTCAACCCCAAGCCGGGTTTGTTCGTGCTGGCGTTTCTGCCGCAGTTCGTCAGCCCTGCGCGCGGCTCCGTCATGGCCCAGATGCTGGGCTACGGCCTGTGGTTCGCGTTGATCACCGCCGTGGGGTTTTCGCTCATGGGCATCTTCGCTGCGCGGCTTTCCGCTTGGCTGCAGCGCCGGCCGCGCGTGGTGGGCGCAATGAATATGGGGGCGGGCGTCTCTTTCATCGCGGCGGGGCTGTCCGTGGCCGCGCTCAAACAGCGCTGAGGCTGCGGGATCACTGGGACGAGGTCAGCTTCAGCCCGATGATGCCCAGCACCACCAGCAGGATGCTGACGATCCGGCCGGCCGCCATGGATTCGTTGAACAGGATGATACCCATGATGGCCGTGCCCACCGCGCCGATTCCCGTCCATACCGCGTAGGCGGTGCCCACCGGCAACACCCTCATGGCCTGGGCCAGGAAAACGAAGCTGACCACCATCGCGGCCACCGTGATCAGGCTCGGCATCGGCCGGGTGAAGCCTTCGGTGTACTTGAGCCCCACCGCCCAGATCACCTCGAAGAGCCCTGCAATCACCAGATATATCCAAGCCATTGTGCGTTTCTTACGTTCGTTTTCGTCAGGCCGTGAATGCGGCATCTTACATGGAAGCTGGAGCACCGGATAGCCGGTGCCCGCGCGACTGGCAGGGTGCTTAGCAATACGATGGCGCGGCGTTCGCACCGTGGACGGGGCTCCCACACGCCATCCGCGGTACGTGCCTGTTTCCGGGGTGAGATTCAGGAAGAGGAGGGCTGCGCGTGGCGCGCCAGGCGCCGCAGGGCTGCGCCGAGGTTGGCGTCGTTCACGCGGTCGGCCAGTTTCTGCAAGGCTTGGCCGCTGCGGGCGGACATGTGCTTGCGCCGGCGCCGTGGGGACAGTGCGAAGAGGGGCAGGGGACGGACGATGACGCGCACGTGCCGGATGTCCTTCATGCCGCATTTGGCGCGCAGGTAACGCGCGATGCGCGGTGCCAGCGCCCTGGTCTGCGCGGCCCAGCCCTCCGATTCGGCGACGATGATGGCGCAGTCGCCGCGGATGTTGGCCAGCGAGACGTAGGGCCGCAGCTTCTCGGGCAGGGCGGCGGCAAGGCGGGTGTCCAATTGCGCCAGGGTGCGCGCGCGCTGCGTTGGCGTCGCGCCGTCGTCGAGCAGCGCGCTTGCGCGTTGGGCCGGGGTCTTGGCGTCTTTGCTTGCCATAAGCTTGTCTCCTCGTAGGCCGCCTGCCGGTGATCCGGTGCGCCTTACATCCGGAAAAAGGCCGATCGGGCTCGGCGATCCCGGCAAGTCCCGATCGGCAGGGCGCACCACAGGAGCTTCCTGCAAGGCGGCTGGTGCAAATGCTGCTCTCCCGTTTCGCTGCTACGCATGGCCTTCCGGCAGGGCGCTGCACAGCAGCGCCTCCAATTCGGCGGCCAGTTCGGGCCGCTCCGCCAGGCAGGCGCAGGCGTTGTCCATGCCCTGTCCCAGGCGGGTGTCGCCGTAGCCGTACCAGGCGCCGGATTTCGTGACGTAGCCCTTGTTCACCGCCATGGCGATGATCTCGCGCGGCCGCGAGAT
>JBAYZB010000014.1:0-28709 GCA_041672765.1 Gammaproteobacteria bacterium
GCGCGGCGAGTTGGATCTGGGCGAGGGCAGCGTGTACCGGTTTGCCTTCAGCAGCGACATGAGGCGCCTGGAGGGACGCCGTTCCCATCCCCGCATCGCGGACAGTTGGTTCAACGCCCAGATCAGCCTCAAGACCGGGGCCGCCGAGTAGACGGGGTGGCACGCATGCCCTGTCTGCGCGGCAGCGGTCACGCAAAGGCGCAAAGTATAAGAAACACGGTAGCTTGGGCGGGTTGCCGTACGGACCGAGGAACATGCTGGAGCCGGAAGAGGTCCAATGCGTCTTCCTTGTCTTTGCGCCCTTGGCGTCTTTGCGTTTAAAAACACCGCCCGTGTGGAATCCGAAAAATGCTTGATGGCCGAGACGGTATCTACCGCTCGGGACATTTACACTTTTTACGGTAAATCGCAGCCCCCGCGCAGGGCCTTGCCGGCGCAGCCGGGGCGTGATGATAGAGAGTCGCATGAAACGTACGATCAAAGGTCTGGTGTGGCTGGTGGTGCTGGTGGGAGTAGCGGCGGGCGCCTATCTGCTGCTGCGCCAGGATGTGCCACCGCCCGCCTACGCCACCGCTCAGATCACGCGTGGCGATCTGGCCGCCACGGTGTCCGCCACCGGCACGCTGAGCCCCCTCATCACGGTGCAGGTGGGCAGCCAGGTCTCCGGCCGGATCGCATCCCTGCACGCGGACTTCAATCAGCAGGTCAAGAAGGGCGACGTGATCGCCCGCATCGAACCATCCCTGTTCCGGGCCGAGGTGGCGCAGGCCGAGGCCAATTTCCGCAGCGCCGAGGCGGCGCGCGACAAGGCGGCAGTGGCGGTGGAGGAGGCGAAGCGCAATCTGGAGCGGATGCGGCGGCTGCGGGGCCAGAAGATGGTCCCGGAGAGCGACCTGGATACGGCGGAGTTCGCCTATCGGACCGCGTTGGTGGAGGTGCAGGTGCGCGAGGCGGCCGTCGCCCAGGCGCAGGCCGAACTGGAAAAGGCGCGGGTCAATCTGGCCCATACCGTGATCTACGCCCCGATCGACGGAGTGGTGGTGTCCCGCGACGTGGACGTGGGACAGACCGTGGCGGCCAGCCTGCAGGCCCCGGTCCTGTTCACCATTGCCCAGGATCTGCGCGAGATGCAGATCGAGACCGAGGTGGACGAGGCCTTCATCGGGCAGGTGCGCGACGGCCAGCCCGTCAGCTTCACGGTGTTCGCCTATCCGGACCGGATCTTCCAGGGCGAGGTGGCGCAGATCCGGTTGAACCCGACGGTGGAGGCCGGCGTCGTCAAGTACAACGTGATCGTCCGCGTGGACAACCAGGATCTCGCGCTCAAGCCCGGCATGACCGCCACGGTGGCCATCGAGGTGGCGCGCCGCGAGAACGTGCTGAAGGTGCCCAACCGGGCGCTGCGCTTCGTGCCGGAGGTGGCCCCGGAGCAGCTCGCGGCAGTGCGGGAGCAACTGCAGCGCGGCGAGGCGGTGCTATGGACACCGGCCGGGAAGGACCTGGAGCCGATGGTGGTCCAGGTGGGGCTGGCGGGCGAGCGCGAGACGGAGGTGAACGGCCAGGCGCTGCGGGAAGGAACCGCGGTGGCGGTGCCGGTGCAGAACGACGCGCAACAACGCCCGCGCATGCGGCGCGGCATATCGCTTTTCTGATGAACGGCGCCGTGGCGAAGACGAAGGTGGCGACGGCAACCCCGGTCATTCGCATGGAGGGGGTGCAGAAACGCTACGTCATGGACGGCGTTGCCGTGCACGCCCTGCGCGGCATCGACCTGGAGGTGGCGCCGGGGGAGTTCGTGGCGATTATGGGGCCGTCGGGATCGGGCAAATCCACGCTGATGAACATCCTGGGCTGTCTCGACGTGCCCGACGAAGGCCGTTACCTGCTGAACGGGGCGGACATCATGGAGATGAGCGACGGCGACCGGGCGCGGGTACGCAACCGCACCATCGGCTTCGTGTTCCAGGGCTTCAACCTGCTGGCGCGCACCAGCGCGCTGGAGAACGTGGAGACACCGCTCATCTATGCGGGACTGCCGCGCGCCGAGTGCCGGCGGCGGGCGACAGAGATGCTGGCGCGGGTGGGGCTGGCCGAGCGCATGGGCCACCTGCCGAACCAGCTCTCCGGTGGCCAGCAGCAGCGGGTGGCCATCGCCCGCGCCCTGGTCAACCGCCCGGCGCTGATCCTGGCTGACGAACCCACCGGCAACCTGGACACCGCCACCTCACGGGAGATCATGGACCTGCTCCTGGAACTCAACCGCCAGGAAGGGCTGACCCTGGTGCTCATCACCCACGACCCGGAGGTGGCCGCCCAGGCCGGGCGGCAGCTCATACTGCGCGACGGGCGGCTGGAGCGCTGACGGTCCTGTTGCCAAGCGGAATGTGGAGTGTGCACCGCCCACCGGCCCCGGTTGTCATGACGTTCTTGTGTTGCTTGGATGCGGGTTGATGAAGTGGTCTTCTCCCTCTTTCTGAGCGGGTTGGTACGGTGTAGCTCGGCAATGATAGTGAAAGTTGTTGTTTGTTGTGCGGCTATCGCCGCGGATTTGTTTTAGATGCGGCGATAGCCGCACATATTCAATTACACCGTTAACTTGCATTGGCACCACCATGAATCAGCCTACATTTTGTCAGGCAGCGCCAACGTGTAAGCTTTAACCGAATTGCAACCCTACAAGCTGCTTTGCGCCTTGGCGCCTTTGCGTTGAGATTTTTTCCATAAAAGAGTTCAAATCCGCATGTCCTGGATCGCCACTCTGCAACTCGCCCTCCGGGCCCTGAACCGCAACAAGGCGCGGGCGCTGCTCACCGCTCTGGGCGTGATCATCGGTGTCGCTTCGGTGATCGCCATGGTGGCCGTGGGGGAGGGGGCGCGTCAGCGCGTCGCCAGCCAGCTCGAAGGCATGGGCACCAACAACCTGATGCTGCGACCCGGCACCGTTACCCGGGGCGGCGTGCGTACCGGCACTGGTACGGTCACCACCCTGACCGCCGCCGATGCCGAGGCCGTGGCCGAACTGCCGGGCGTGGTGGCGGCGGCTCCGGTGGTGCAGGCCTCGGCGCAGGCCATCTACCGCGGCGTCAATTGGGGGACCAGCGTGCGCGGCGTCACCCCCGCTTTCCTGCAGGTGCGCAACTGGCCGATCGTGGCCGGCGAGCCCATCACCGAGCGCCACGTGGCGGGCGCGGAGCATGTCTGCATGCTGGGGCGCACCGTGGCGCGGGAACTCTTCGGCCTGGCCGATCCGCTGGGCGAGACCGTCCTGCTGCAGGGGCTTGCCTGCCGCGTGATCGCGGTGCTGGACGAGAAGGGGGCCTCGGCCTTCGGCTCGGACCAGGACGACGTGATCCTGGCCCCGCTCACCACCGTGCAGCGCAAGCTGCTCGGCATCACCCACGTGCACTCCATCGAGGTGGAGACCGCCGGGCGCGCGGCAGCCTTCCGGGCGGAACAGGAGATCCGCCGGCTGCTGCGCGAGCGCCATCGGCTGCAGCCCGGGCAGGACGACGACTTCCGCCTGTTCAATCGCGCGGAGCTGGCCCAGGCTTCGGAAGAGAGCGCGCGGGTGTTCACCTGGCTGCTGGGCTCCATCGCCTCGGTTTCGCTCCTGGTGGGCGGGATCGGCATCATGAACATCATGCTGGTGTCGGTCACGGAGCGCACCCGCGAGATCGGCATCCGCATGGCCCTTGGGGCGCGGCGGCGCGACATCCTCTGGCAGTTCATGGCCGAGGCGCTGGTGCTCTCCGGTATCGGGGGGCTGGCGGGTATCGTGCTGGGGTTGGCGGGGGCGGCGCTCGTGGCGCGCTTCTCCAGCTTCCAGGCAAGCGTCACCGGCTGGTCGGTGCTGGTGGCGTTTCTGTTCGCCGTGCTGGTGGGCGTATTTTTCGGGCTGCAGCCGGCGCGCAAGGCCGCGGGCCTCAAACCCATCGAGGCGTTGCGCTACGAGTGAGTGCCGCAAGCCCATGAGTCCGCGGATCGGGCAAGGACGCGCGATGGCGTTCGGCATCCCGGCGGGGATGGGAATCCGGCGCCGCGGGTATCAAGGGGACGCCCGGCATCGGGGCGGCGGGGCATCGACCGGTCGGCTCGAAATGTTTCCCTGCCGGGTGATCTAACTTTATAACCTTGAACCCTGCGGAAGCGTGTACGTCATGACCGTGCTGCAGGACTGGAACATGCTCGTCACCGTCCGGGAAAGCTGCTACCAGGAGGCGCGGCAACGGTTGTGCGAGCTTGGCGAGGTGGGCGAGACCGGGTTCTTCAACGTCCTGGTGCTGCGGGTCGACAACATCCATCAGACCCTGGAGCGGCTGCGCGCCTGGTTCGAGACGGAACCGCAGATCCCCGACTGGTTCGGACACGCGGTTCCCGTCACCACGACCTTTTCCTTCGCGAATCCCGCAGAGTTCGGGAGCCAGGCCCGCGCGGCAGTCATGGACTGGCTCCAGGAACTGGCGGGCAAGAGCTTCCACGTCCGCATGCGTCGGCGCGGTTTCAAGGGCCGGCTCTCCTCCCAGGAAGAAGAACGGCGGTTGGGGAGCGTCATCATCGAGACGCTGGCCGAGGCGGGCACCCCGGCGCGCGTGACCTTCGACGATCCCGACGTGATCATCTTCGTAGAGACCGTGGGCCAGCAGGCGGGCCTGTCGATCTGGACGCGGGAGATGCTGGCGCGCTACCCGTTCCTGCATCCGGATTGAACCCGACTTTATCCATTCCGGAGTCGGAGATCCGAATGCCGGGCCGGAGGCGTGGTCGATGGAAATAAGACATTGCATCGAATAACGGCAAGTAGGTGTAGCGCCGGACACACCCCATCTGAACCCAACGGTTCCCCGATAAAGGCATCTTGCAGACCGCGTTCTTCCCCAGCGGCGTGCCGCGCGCAGGCATGTCCGGTTGCCCCTTCCGATCTGAACTATAGTGGTTCCTTGTCATCTGCCATGCGGTCGGAGAAGGCGGTCCGTGCAACAAGGAGATGTCATGCCGGAATCCAAGCTTTCATTTTTCACCCGTCTGGGCCTGGCCTTCAGCGCCTTCTGGCGCACGCTTTCGAACCGGGACTTCGCCGCCGGGGTGCACGACTTGCGTCGGCGCGGCGCCGCGGCGCTGGCCGAGGCGGACAAGCCCCTCGCGTTGAAGGAGACGAGCCCCGATGCGGCCCTGCAGTTGCTGGAACTGCTGCAGCGCGAGGGCCGCTTCATCGACTTCGTCCAGGAGGACGTGGCGGGCTACACCGATGCCCAGATCGGGGCGGCGGTGCGGGTGGTCCATGAGGGGTGCCGCAAGGTGCTGCGGGAATACTTTTCCATCGAGCCCATCCGTGACGGCCAGGAGGGCAGCCGGGTGACGCTGGAGGCGGACTTCGACCCGACGGCCATCCGCCTCACTGGCAACGTGGTGGGCGAGCCGCCGTTCCGCGGCGTGCTGACGCACCGCGGCTGGCGCGCGGTGGAGGTGAAGCTGCCCCGGGTCGCGGCCACCCACGACGTGCGGGTGCTGGCCCCGGCGGAGGTGGAGCTATGAGCGAAGCGACCTATGCCGTTGGCATCGACCTCGGCACCACGCACTGCGCTCTGTCCTGGCTGGACCTGACCGCGGCGGAGGGCGAGAGTGTGCCGCAGCAGATCTTTCCGGTGCCGCAACTGGTGGCGCCGGGAACGGTGGAGGAGCGCGGCCTGCTGCCGTCGTTCCTGTACCTGCCCCACCCCGACGAAGTGGCCTTGGACGAGCTGATCCTGCCCTGGGGACGGCCGGCGTTCGTGGTGGGCGAGTTCGCCCGCAGCCGGGGCGCGCAGACCCCCATCCGGCTGGTTTCCAGCGCCAAGAGCTGGCTCAGCCACGCAGGAGTCGACCGGCGCGCCCCCATCCTGCCGCCCGACGCCCCGCAGGAGGTGGAGCGCCTGTCGCCGTTGCAGGCCTCCGTCCGCTACCTGGAGCACCTGCGCGACGCCTGGAACCACGCGCACCCGGAGGCGCCCCTCGCGCAGCAGGAGGTCACCGTCACCATCCCCGCCTCCTTCGACCCGGCGGCGCGGGAGCTTACCGCCGAGGCGGCGCAAGCGGCGGGCCTGGAGCGGCTGATCCTGCTGGAGGAGCCCCAGGCGGCGCTCTATAGCTGGATCCAGCGCAGCAACGGGCGCTGGCGCCAGCAGGTGCGGGTGGGGGATCTCATCCTGGTGATCGACGTGGGCGGCGGCACCACGGACCTGTCGCTCATCGCCGTGGTGGAACGCGACGGCGTGCTGGAGCCGCACCGCGTGGCGGTGGGCGAGCACATCCTGCTGGGCGGCGACAACATGGATCTCGCCCTGGCCCACGTGGTCGCCCGCAAGCTGGCCGGACAGGGCACCCAACTCGATCCCTGGCAGTTGCGCGCCCTGGCCCACGGCTGCCGCGCCGCCAAGGAAACCCTGCTCACCCAGGCCGATCAGGAGGCGGTGCCGGTGGTGGTGCCGAGCCGCGGCTCGCGCCTGATCGGCGGCACGCTCCGCACCGAGCTTACCCGGGACGAGGTGATGGCCACGCTGGTGGAAGGCTTCTTCCCCAAGGTGGAGGCATCCGCCCGCCCCGCCGCCCGGGCGCGGGTGGGACTCACCCAGCTCGGCCTGCCCTACGCCCAGGATGCCGCCATCACCCGCCACCTGGCCGCCTTCCTCGGCCGCCAGACCCAGGCCACAGAGGATCTGGAGGGGTTCGAGCGGGCGCTTCCCCCCGGCGCCACCTTCCTGCACCCGACCGCGGTGCTCTTCAACGGCGGCGTGTTCAAGTCGCCGCTGCTCGCGGAGCGCATCCTGGGCGTTCTCAACGACTGGCTGGCCGCCGAAGGCGCGCCGCCCGCGCGATTGCTGGAAGGCGCCGATCTGGATCTGGCGGTGGCCCATGGCGCGGCTTATTACGGTTATGTGCGGCGCGGCGGCGGCGTGCGCATCCGCGGCGGCACCGCCCAGGCCTGCTACGTGGGCGTCGAGTCCTCCATGCCCGCCGTGCCCGGCCTGGAACCGCCCCTGCAGGCCCTCTGCGTGGCGCCCTTCGGCATGGAGGAGGGCACCGCGGCGGACCTGCCGCCCCAGGAGTTCGGCCTGGTGGTGGGCGAGCCGGTGCGCTTTCGCTTCTTCGGCTCCTCGGTACGCCGCCACGACCAGGTGGGCACCATGCTGGAGTACTGGTCGCCCGACGAACTGCAGGAACTGGGCGAGATCCAGATCACCCTCCCGACCGACACCCGCACCCCCGGCGAGATCGTGCCGGTGCGGCTGCGCGCCGCGGTGACGGAGACGGGCACCTTGCGGCTGGAGGCGGTGCCCAGGAGCGGGGAGGAGAGGTGGAAGGTGGAGTTCGACGTGAGGGTGGGGGAGCAGGGTTGATTTTTCTCGTTGGTGGACCGTGCCAGGCTAGCGGTAAATAGGAGTTGTGCGTCTATCGCAGAGGTTGACTTACATGCGGGGAATCCGCCCTCGCACGACGATTCCTAACGCTGTGCCAAGTAGCAGTGGTTTGGCACTCCACGACCGATACAGATTCCCTGCCTCAGCTTCGACTGGCGCCTTTGGGGCCCCTATGCCGCGCCGAGCATCGCAGCCTGAAGCGGACTAGGCCCCGCCAGGGGGGCGCGCAGGGAAGCGCGCCGTCGGCCGTCGGGGCAAGGAGCCCCGTCGGCCGACCCCCGACTTGAGCGAGAAGCGCAGGGAACCCGCAGGGCGCGGCATCGGGGTGTCCTTTCTTTTGGTTCCTTTTCTTTGGACAAGCAAAGAAAAGGAACTCGTCGTGCGGGGGCGAAACCCCGCATCTAAACAAACCCGCGGCGACAGCCGCACAACAGATACCATTCGTTAGGGAGTCCTGCACCTCGGTATCCATCCCTTGAGCCATCAACCAAACATGTCCCGCTACCTCATCGGCATCGACCTCGGCACCACCAACACTGTCGTCGCCTACGCCGACAAGGAAAGTCGCGGCGAAGCGCAGGAGATCCGCACGTTCGAGATCGAGCAGTTGGTGGCCCTGGGCGAGGTCGCGGCGCGGCCGGCGTTGCCCTCGGCGCGCTATCACCCGGCGCCCGGCGAGTTGAAGGACAGCGATATCCGGCTGCCCTGGCTGGAGCATGATCCGGCCGGGATTCCCGATGCGGTGATCGGCGCGCTGGCCCAGGAGCTCGGGGCGCAGGTGCCGGGGCGGCTGGTGGCGAGCGCCAAGAGCTGGCTGTCCCACGGCGCGGTGGACCGTCTGGCGCCGATCCTGCCCTGGGGGGCGCCGCAGGAGGTGCCGAAGGTCTCGCCCGTGGATGCCAGCGCGAGCTATCTCTTCCATGTCCGCGCCTTCTGGAATCACCGCTTGCCGGACCACCCGCTGGAGCGGCAGGAGGTGGTGCTCACGGTACCGGCCTCCTTCGACGAGGCGGCGCGGGCCTTGACCGTGGAGGCGGCGCGGCGGGCGGGCATTGCGCGGCTACGGCTGCTGGAAGAGCCGCAAGCCGCGCTCTACGACTGGCTGCAGTGGCACCGCCATCGATTGACCGAACAGTTGGCCGGGGTGCGCCTGGTGCTGGTGTGCGACGTGGGCGGCGGCACTACGGACCTGACGCTGATCCGGGTGGAAGTACAGGACGGCGCGCCGCGCCTGACCCGCATCGGCGTAGGCGATCATCTGATGCTGGGCGGCGACAACATGGACCTGGCGCTGGCGCACGTGGCGGAAGGACGTCTGGCCGCGTCGGGCAGCCGCCTGAGCGCGGGACGGCTGTCGCAGCTCATCCAGCAGTGCCGGCGCGCCAAGGAGCGGTTGTTGGCGCCGAACCCGCCCGACAGCGCGATGGTGACGGTCCTGGGCGCCGGCGGGCGCGTGGTCGGCGGTGCCGTGTCCACCGAATTCAGCCTGGAGGAGGTGCGACGCATGATTTGCGACGGTTTCCTGCCCGTGGTGGGCCCGGACGCGCGGCCGCAGCGGATGCGCGGCGGCATCGTGGAGTTCGGGCTGCCCTATGCGGCCGATCCGGGCATCACGCGGCACGTGGCGGCCTTTCTCGCGCGGCACGCGCAGGCGGCGCGGGAGGCGCTGGCGGACCGTGCGCCGCCGGGGGACGCCCTGCCCACCCCCGATGCCGTGCTGCTCAACGGCGGCGTGTTCCGCAGCGTGGTCCTGAGCGGACGGCTGGTGGAGGTGTTGAGCAGTTGGCGCGGCGCGCCGGTAAGGCTGCTGGAGAACGAGCATCCGGACCTGGCCGTGGCCCGCGGCGCGGTGGCCTACGCCATGGCGCGGGCGGGGGCGGCGCCGCGCATCGGCGGCGGCTCGGCGCGCAGCTATTTTCTCGTGCTGGACGACAGGCAGCGCCGCGGCGTGTGCCTGCTGCCGCGCGGCACGGAGGAAGGCACGGAGATCAGGCTTACAGACCGGACCTTTGCGCTGCGGCTCGGCCAACCCGTGCGCTTCCATCTCGTCTCCTCCACGGCCGACGCGCCGTGCCGCCCGGGCGAGTTGACCGACGTGGGCGGCGAAGGCTTCGTCTCCCTGCCGCCCATCGCCACGGTGTTGGGCGCGCAGCCCGGGACCCGGGAGGTGCCGGTGGAGCTGGCGGCGACGCTCACCGAGGTGGGAACGCTGGAGGTGCACTGCGTGAGCGCGGAGGCCCCGGCGCAGCGCTGGCGGTTGGAATTTCAACTGCGCGGGGCGGCCGACGTGCCGCCCGCCGGCATTGCGGCGGAGCTGCATCCCCGGTTCGGGGAAGCGGCGGCGCGCATGGTGCGGGTGTTCGGCCCGCCCTCGGCGCAGGTGGACCCAAGGGAGGTGAAGCGGCTGCGCAGTGAGCTTGAGCGGCTGCTGGGGCCGCGCGATACCTGGGATACGCCCCTGCTGCGCGAGCTGTTCGCGGTGCTCTGGTCCGGCGCGGCGCGGCGCCGGCGCTCGGCGGATCACGAGCGGGTCTGGCTCAATCTCGCCGGGTTTTGCCTGCGGCCCGGGTTCGGCTATCCCCTGGATGACTGGCGCGTGGAGCAGCTCTGGTCGCTGTTCGAGACCGGCATCCAGTACGTGCGCGAGAGCCAGGTCTGGTCCGAGTGGTGGACGCTGTGGCGGCGGGTGGCGGGCGGCCTGGACGAGCGGGCCCAGGAGACGCTGTTGGACGACATCGCGCCCTACCTCGAACCGCCCACGGGTAGGGTCGTGCCCCGGCGCGCCGGCGGGCCGCGCAAGCAGGGTTACGACGACATGGTGCGCCTCGCCGCCGCGCTGGAGCGCGTGCCCGCGGCGCGCAAGGAGGAGGTGGGGGAATGGCTGCTGGAGCGGCTGAAGAGGCCCGGCGAGAATCCCCAGACCTGGAGCGCCGTCGGCCGCCTGGGCGCGCGCGTGCCGTTCTACGGCAGCCCGCACAACGTGGTGCCGCGTGAAACCGCCACGCGCTGGCTGCAACGGTTGTTTCAACTCAATTGGAAGAAGGTCGCCCCGGCGCCCTTCGCTGCCGCGCTCCTGGCGCGCCGAAGCGGCGACCGCGCCCGCGATCTTGATCCCGAGGTCCGCCATGAGGTCGTCGCGTGCCTGCAAAGCGCGAAGGCGCCGCCGAGCTGGAGCCGCATGGTGCAGGAGGTGGTGGAACTGGAGGAGGCGGACGAACGGCGCGTGTTCGGCGAGTCCCTGCCGCCGGGGTTGAGGTTGATTCATTAGATGTGGATGACGTCCCGGACATCGAGCGTTTTTCGGGTTCCACACGGGGAATTGGGAATTAAACGCAAAGATCGCAAAGACAAAAAAGGCTTTGGCCTGCGCGGTTTGACCTTTTCCGGCTTGACGGAAAGCCATCCAAACGGCCGTCATTCACAATGAATCCTTTGCGTCTTTGCGTTGAATTCCTGCGCCTTCGTGTTTGAGCGCGGTGAGCGAGCCGTCGTTCGGCGGGCGTTGTCCACCTTGCGCAAACTACGGTGAGGGCGGCGTGTCGGCGGCCAGTACGGCCTCCAGCGTTTCGATGCTCACCGGCTTGAGCAGGTGGCGGTCGAAGCCGGCTTCTCCTGCAAGCAGTCGGTCCTGTTCCTGTCCGTAGCCGGTCAGGGCGATGATTTGAAGTGTGTTGCCGTGCTCTTCGCGCAGACGCTGGGCGACTTCATAACCGTTCATGCCCGGCAGGCCGATGTCCAGAAACACGATCTCCGGCCGGAGGGTGCGTACCACTTCCAGCGCCGACGGCCCGTCGTGCACGGCGTGCGCTTCGTGCCCGAGGATGTCCAACAGCATGGTGAAGCTCGTGGCGACATCCATGTTGTCATCGACCACCAGGACGCGGCGCGCCGATGCCGCGGATTCGGCAACGGCGGCACAGGGCGTTGCGTCAGCGGTTTGTTCGGCCGCGATGGGCAGGCGAACGATGAACTCGCTCCCTTTGCCGAGGCCGCCGCTGTTGGCGGCCACGCGCCCACCATGCATCTCGGTAAGGCGGCGCACCAGGCTCAGCCCGAGGCCGAGTCCCCCGTCGGCGCGCTCCAGCTTGTCTGCAGCCTGCATGAAGGAATCGAAAACGCGGGGCAGGAGTCCGGCTGGAATGCCGATGCCGGTATCCGCTACCCGAATCACGGCCTCGCCGTCCTCCCGTGCGGTCGATAACCGGATCTGCCCGCCCTCAGGGGTGTACTTCGCGGCATTGTTCAGCAGGTTCCCGACGACTTGGGTGAGCCGGCCCAGGTCCGCCTCAAGGTAAATTGATTCATGCGGTTGAGTGACGATGAGCTGGTGCCGCCGTGCATCGATGATCGGACGAGCCGTCTCCACCGCGCGGGAAATGACGTCGCCCAGCGTGATGGAGGTCTTGTGCAATTCGATGCGGCCGCGCGCGATGCGGCTGAGGTCGAGCAGGTCGTCCACCAAGCGCGTCATCTGTCCGGTCTGGCGTGCGATCACGTCGACCGCCCACTCGACTACGTCGTCCAACGAACCTTGCCGCTGGAGCACCTCGACGGCGTGCTGGATGGGAGCGAGGGGATTGCGCAGCTCATGGGCGAGCATGGCGAGGAATTCGTCCTTGCGCCGGTCCGCTTCGGCCAGTTTTTCGGCCTGGTAGCGCAGCCGTATCTCGCTATCGAGCAGGGCCTGTTCCATTTGTTCGCGGTCCGCGATCTCCCTGCGCAGTGCCTCGTTCGCCTGGGCGAGTTCGCGGGTACGTTCGCGTATGAGCTGCTGCAGGTTTTCGCGGTGCATGCGCAGCTCTTCTTCGATCTGCTTGCGGGCCGTGATGTCCCAGAAGATGCCCAATACCCCGATAACCTCTCCGCCGTCACCCGTCACCGGCACCTTGACGGTATGCACGGTTCTTGCGGTGCCGTCGATGCCGTGGTAAGGCTCCTCGAGCTCTTCCATGACGCCGGTCTGCATGATGCGGAGATCATCGCGCCGGTACCTTTCCGCGAGTTCTGCGGGAAAGAAGTCGTGATCGGTCTTGCCGATGATCTCTTCGGGGGTGGTGCCGAGCTGTTGCGCATAGTTGCGGTTACAGGATACATACGCCAGGTTGCGGTCCTTCATGAAGATGTTCTGGCGCAGGTTGTCGAGCAGTATCCGATACCGTCTCTCGCTCTCCCGGACGGCCTGCTCGGCCTGTTTGTGGGCGGTCACGTCCACCAGGCTGAGCAACAGCCCGGTGACGCCGCCGTCCCGGCCCTTGGTCGGGTATAGGCACCAATCCCAATACGTGACGCCCCGCTCCGGCTGATCCGGGAACTCGAAAGGTTGGGCGTGGGCGACATAGGGTTCGCCCGTCCGCGCCACGGTGCGAAAGATCGCTTCGTTTTCGGCATGCGGGTACAGGTCGAAATGGTTCTTGCCGACGAAGAACTCCGGCTCGTGTCGGGCGGCCCTCGCATAGGTCGGGTTTACGCGGATGAAATTGAATCGGGTGTCGAGGTAGGCCAGTTGTACGTGGACGGTGGAGAAGATTCCTTCGAGGAGTTCGTTGGCGTCGCGCAGGGCCTGTTCGACGCGCTTGTAAACCGTGACGTCGTGGTAGATCTTGAGTTTGGAAATGCCGCCGTCCGGGCGCCGGTAGGGCGTTTCGAACAGGTCGTAGGTTTTCTGCAGCCGTGTGGAATGGTTTTCGCGACGTATGGACCGGCCCGCGAATACCTCTTCATTCCTGCACCAGGGGCAAGGCTCCGGCCTGTTGTGGAAATAGACATGGCACTTACGCCCTTCCACGCGGCCGAAGTCCCGCTCGATTGTGCGGTTGACGTACTCGATATCGTGCTGTCGGTCCACGATACAGATGCCGTCTTCCATGCATTCCAGCACGCCTTTGAGGCGGTCGCACTCGAGCAGATGTGCGACGTCCTGTCGCCGGTATTCCGCTGCGGATGTTTCCAGTCTTTGCGCGACCACGGTGAGGTTGTGCAGGATCGCATCCAGAATGTCGTGATCTTCGGCGGGAGCGCCCGGTTCTTCTGTGCCGTCTGCAGCAAGCTCGCGGACTACATCCAGGATCTGTTTGAGGCGCAAGTCGGCAGGCGGGCGATCGAGACTCATTGTGCCGTGGATCCTTGCGCCGGCTCGGGACAGTCGGGCTGCCGCCATCGCGCGGCGGAAGAGGGCGTGCCGGGAACATGCGGCGGTTGAAGGACCGTGGCATCCATAACGTCGGTCATACGGCCGGTTTGTCGTTCGTTAACGTCATCGTTCTTAAGCGACCCGCCTTCAGTTACGCGGAAATCCCGGGGTGCCATGCCCAATTCCGGGGCGGCACCGGCCTTATGGAAGAACGGCGTCGCGGCTATGCTCCACAGCATGCATGAGGGCACCAGCCTGGCAGCTGAAGTGCCGTCAGGAAATTGGCAGGGTGTGCAATGACGATGATCAGGTCAATTGGGAAAAGTACGTATATGCATGGTGATTAACGGCGCAAGGCAGAAAGCTGTGATCGAAGTCGCGCACCACCAGCTACGATTTCATGCTCATCGGCCACACGGAACATGGCGATCACACCGTTCATGGCCTTTGTAACTGACTAAATGGTGAAGCCGATGCCGACCGCGAGCAGCATCATGGCGAGCGCGCGGCGCATGTGGATTTCGGGGAGATGGATGCCGATTCGGGTGCCCAACGCGATGCCCGGCAGCGAGCCCAGCAGCAGGCTGCCCAGCAGGGTGAAATCCACCGTGCCCAGGTGAAGATGGCCGAGGCCGGCCAGCAGCGCCAGCGGCAGGGCGTGGGCGAGGTCGGTGCCGACGATGGTAACGGCGGGCAGTCGCCGGTACAGCACGATCAGCACCGCCGCGCCAAGCGCGCCCGCGCCAACCGAGGACAGGGTTACCAGCGTTCCGAGCACGATGCCGGCCAGCACGGTCAGCAGGGCCGTCCGGCGCCGAAACAGGCGGCGCGCGGCTGGCCAGCGTTGGGCGCCGAAGCGGTGCAAGCGCTCCCGGAACAACAATACCAGGGAGGTCAGGACGAGGCTCACCCCGAGCGTGGTCGTGATCAGCGCCTCCTGTCGGCCGCCGGCGCGGCTCAACGTCAGAATTGAAACGGCGGATGCGGGCAGGCTGCCCAGGGCGAGCAGCCCTACGATGCGCCAGCGCACGGTATGGTTTCTGCCATGCAGCCATACCGCCCCGGACTTGGTGGTCGCGGCATACAGCAGGTCGGTGCCCACTGCAATGGCGGGTGGAACGCCATAGAGCACGAGAAACGGCGTCATCAACGCACCGCCGCCCACGCCCGTCAGCCCGACGATGGTTCCTACGACGAACCCCGCAATGGTGTAGACGATATCCATGTTCTGCGCCGCGGGAACAGCGAAGTGTGCGCTCAAGTATAGTCGGCCGAGGCGCAGGAACAGGAGGCGTCAGTAAATCCAGGGCAGGAATTTCTTCACCTGTTTCTTGTAGGCGACGTACTGCTCCTGGTACTTCATTTCAAGCCACGCCTCTTCGCGTGCGGCCTTGCGATCGAAAAACGCGGCGACCAGGATGGTATATGCCAGTCCGAGAGGACTGATCCACCAGACAGCCCACCCGAATACCGAACACAGCAGCCCGGAATAGATGGGATGGCGGATGTACGCATAGAGGCCGCCGCGGCGCAGCGTGGCGTCTTTCAGAGGATACGGAAAGGGCGTCAACGCTCTGCCCAGGTCGCGCAGTCCCGCCGTCGCGACGGCCACGCCCAGGCACGTAAGGATCACGCCGACTCCTTGCAGTGGATAGCGCGGCACGAACTGGCCATGACCGTTCCATAACGGGAGGAGAGCCGCCAACAGCAGGATGGGGATCTGGGCCAGAACCCAAAGGCCGCCGCGTTCCACAAAGGAGGGATTCGCTTCGTTGTTCTTCATGGCAGCAGTTCCTACGTGTGTGATCACGGGTGCCGGATGCGCCGATGCGACACCTGGTACGGGACAGGATGGACATATCATACGCGCGCCGTGACCGAGCGGTCCTGTCATGACCGGATCGTCACAAGATATAGTGAAAGACGGGACGGCGGAGCGGACAGGGTTAGTGTCGCATGCCGTTAACCGACGAGGAGTTCGGGCGTCATGACGCCACGCCGGCCTTGGCGGACAGGCGGGCCCTGGCATCCATGGCTTCGTCGCGAAGGCGACAGAGGACGGCGCGGGTGGGTTCAGGCAGATTCGCTTGCAGGGTATGGTCAACTAGCCGGCCAATCTCGGTTTCGGCCTGCATGCGTTCCTCGATCAGCGCAAGACGTTCGTCGGCCGATAACGTGGCCTTCATGCGCAGCACCAGGCGCTCCAACATTTCCTTTTCGGTGTCCGGAACGCGGGGCAGCGCCCCCAGGTCGAGGATGTGTTGCGACAGTTCGGCGGCGATCCGCTCCCGTTGCTGAGCGAGTTCCCGGAACATGCGCGACAGTTCCGGATCGCCGATCAATTCGGCTGCATCCAGATATTCGTCCGCGATTTCCTCGCACAGGACGATGATGTCGTTGAGCGCTATGTTCCTGTCGTCCAACAGCATGCTGGACCTCGTCGGTGATCGGTATTGCGTCTGAAATGACCTGGCCCAAGACAGATCCTGCCTAAGTATAGTGCGAAGAGTTCACGGAACGCCGCATAGCCGAAAGCAGATGTAACGATGCAGGGAGAGGCTAATTCACCGTATCGTTGTGGCGGGTGTCGTCCGGCCGGGGCTGCGGTGAGACCGTCTGTGGGATCGGCTGTGTACCTCGGGGTGGGATGCATCCTCACGCTTGTGAATAGCTCGGGTTCGAGAAATTTCTCAATCCTCTTGCCCACCGCGTCACGGCGCTAGTCGAAGATGACGCCCACGCCGACGCCGAAGCGGACCTGCGGTTCGCTGTAGCGGCGTGCCGGCTGCCATAGCTGTATCCGCCGGGCGGCCACCACCGGATACTCATACTCCGTTTCCCCGATCCTGCCCCTGCGGGTTTCCGTCACCGGGCCGACCACGGTCACCAGCCGGCCCGGGGCGTAGTTCACCGTCTCCAGATAGCCCTCCCGTTCGGCCAGGAAGCGGCCGGTGGGGCGAGCCTCCGTGTCGGGGCGGTTATCGCCATCCAGCGGATAGGCCAGTATTTCCAGGCGCGTGCGGTCTTGCAGATTGCTGCTCTGGATGATGACGCCGCCCCAGGCGACCTGATGACCGGCGGCGCGGGACGGTTGCCGCACGGCTTCACGGGGGGTGAGGGCGGTGTCTGCGCCGTAGGTATTGAATGCCGGTCCGGTGGCGCAGGCTCCGAGCAGCAGCCCGAGTGCGATGAACAGGAACGGCAATGGGAAGGGGCTCATGTGCGCCTCCTGGCGTGGCGGCGGTACGGCGGACCGCCAGGATGTGGAACCGGCGACATTTGGACAAGGCGAATCCGGGGATGGTTCTCGCAAGTGCCATGGGAATGCCGTCTGGAGCTTCGGAAAATATGCACTATGCTCAGAAACAAGAGGGCACGAAAAAGCGCGCGGTCCAGGGCATTTGCCCGGATGGTGCAGAAAAATACCGGCAGAGGACGTTGCCTGGCAGTGCCGATAATAAAAGGAAAGAAGGTGGCAGCAATGATGACGGTCGAAATGATTACCTCATTTCCCAGTCTCGTCTATAACAATGTCCGGATCCGCTACGACGCGGAAGGGCGCCTGTCCCTCACGGACATGTGGCGCGCGGCAGGAGCGCCCAAGGACAGATCGCCCGAGGAATGGCAGCGGCAGGCCGGGGCGGATTTCATCGATTTCGTCACCAGCTATCTGCCTGAGCAGCGCTCGCGCTTCATCAAAGTCTCCCTGGGCAAGGGCGGCGGGTTGTGGGCCCATTGGAGGATCGCCCTCGCTTATGCCCGCTATCTGAGCCCTGCGTTTTATGCCTGGTGCCGGGGGGAGGAAAAAGGGGGGGCTGCCAAGGCGAAGGGGCGCTCCCGGCTACGGACGGCGGTAATCCAGCAACTCTAGCCGTGATCTTTCGCGCGCACTCAATGGGCGGCAAGGCGGGATTGCCGCGCGCACGACATTCCGGCCGATCAGGCTCCTGGCTGCCGCCGCATAAGTTTCCCGAAGGCGGTGCAGCGGGACCGCTCCCGACCGTTTCCCGCCGTAGCGCGTAAGAACTATTCGGGCGCTTTCTGTTCCAAACTTCGAAGGAGTCTGGCCGGTTTTTGGTCAGGCCGTGCCACTGCATCGGGTCGGGTGCGCGGGGGAAGTTGTCGATCCTCTGTTTTTTCTTGAATCCCTGTTGCGATGGATCGATGCCGATGAACGAGGCCAGCGATGTTTTTCGGGTCGGAATCTCGGGCTCTTATGGCGGATTGAATCTGGGGGACGAAGCCATCCTATGGGGGATCGTCACCCAGTTGCGCCGCTGTGTCCCGGTGGAGATTACGGTGTTCTCCCGCAACCCGGAGGATACCCTGCGGCGCCATCAGGTGGAGCGGGCGGTGCCGGTGCGCAAGATGAGCCGCGCCGAGGTGATCCCGGAGATCGAGCGGCTCGACCTCCTGATCCTCGGCGGTGGCGGGATCTTGTTCGACGCGGAGGCCAGGATCTACCTGCGGGAGGTCCAGTTGGCCCTCGAACGGGGCGTGCCGGTGATGGTATATGCGGTCAGCGCCGGGCCGCTCCAGGACCCCAACGCCCAGGCGCTGGTGCGGGATTGCCTCAACCAAGTGGCCGTGGTAACCGTGCGCGAGAAGGGCGCGCGCCAGGTGCTGGAGGAGGCGGGGGTGCACCGGGAGATCATCGTGACGGCGGACCCGGCGCTGCTGCTGGAGCCGGAGCCGCTGCCCGCCGGAACCCTGGAGCGCGAAGGGTTGGCGGACCGCCCTTGCCTGATCGGCATGTCCGTGCGCGAGCCCGGCGTGGCTGCGCCGGATCTGGACGTGAACCTCTACCATGCCCTCCTGGCCAATGCGGCCGACTATATGGTGGACCGTTTCGACGCCGACGTGGTGTTCGTGCCCATTGAGCCCGGCGAGCTCGACATGCAGCACGCCCACGCGGTGGCGGCGAAGATGTTGTGGCCCCAGCGCGCGACCATCCTCAAGGGCGAGTACATCTCCGGGCAATTGATTGCTCTCATGAAGCACTTCGAGTTCGCCGTCGGCATGCGCCTGCACTTCCTGATTTTCTCGGCCCTGCAGGGCGTGCCGTTCGTGGCGCTGCCCTACGCATCCAAGGTGGCGGGGTTTCTGGAGGACCTGCAAATGGAGATGCCGCCCCTGCACAAAGTGAACGCCGGCCGGCTCATCGCGCACATCGACCACTGCTGGGATCACCGGCGTTCCCTGCAGGCACGGATCAATCGGGCCCTTCCGGTCCTTCAGGAGCGCGCCCGGATGAGCAACAAGATCGCCGTGCAACTGCTGACAGGGGGAGGCGCCCGCGCGGCGCATGGCGACGCGGCCGTCGCGGTCCGGGGCGGGGACGGCGCTGACATGAGCCCAGCCTGAGGGAGCCGTGCCCGCACTTACCCGTCCGGAACAAATGATCGGAATCGCTCTGCCGCCGCGCCGTGCCGTCATCGGCGGGGAAGCGGATGTGCTGGTGGTCGGAGGCGGGCCAGCGGGACTGGGGGCGGCGCTGGGTGCTGCGGCGGCGGGCGCCCGGGTCATCCTGGCGGAGCGTTACGGCTTTCTCGGGGGCAACGCCACGGCGGCCCTGGTCATGCCCCTCATGTCCTTCCACACCCAGCACGCACGGGCCGAACAGGCTGGCGCGGCGACTCTCCTGCCCACGGATCATGGCCCTGGCGACCCGGTGGTCGCCGGCGTGGTGCGGCAATTGCTGGAGCGGCTGGTGCAGGCCGGCGGAGCCATCGCTCCGTCCCTGCAGACCGGGTATGTGGTGCCGTTCGACCCGGAGGTGTTCAAGCTGGTGGCCATGGACATGCTGGATGAGGCCGGCGTGCAGTTCCTTTTCCATGCGCTGGCAAGCGATGTGATCGGGGACGGGGGCATCGAAGGGGTGGTGTTCGAAACCAAGTCGGGCCCCGTGGTGATCCGCGCCCGCGTCGTGGTGGATTGCACGGGCGATGGGGACGTTGCGGCCCAAGCCGGGGCGCCTTACGAGATCGGCCGGGACGACGGGCTGGTCCAGCCCATGACTCTGATGTTCCGGATGGTGGAGTTCGAGCGCGCGGCGTTTGCCGCCTACGCGCAGGCGCATCCCGACCAGTGGCGCGGCGTGCATGGGCTGTGGGATTTTGTCCGGCAGGCCAGCGCCGCCGGCGAGTTGGAGCTGCCGCGGGAAGATGTCCTGTTCTTCGCCACTCCCCATGAGCGCGAAGTCGGCATCAACAGCACGCGCGTTACCAGGGTGCTTGGCACCGACGTCTGGGACCTGACCTATGCGGAGCGGAAGAGCCGCCGCCAGATGCGCCAGATTGCCGCCTTTCTGCGTCGTTACGTGCCGGGATTCGAGCAGGCCTATGTGGCGCAGAGTGGAGTGGCCGTCGGGGTGCGGGAGACGCGGCGGATCGTGGGCGATTACCGGCTGACCGCGGAAGACGTGCTGCAGGCGCGCAAGTTCGAGGACGTCATAGCCCGGTGCACTTATCCGGTGGACATCCATAACCCTGACGGCAACGGGACGCTGCTCCAGCGGCTCCCGGCCGGCGAAGCCTACGACATTCCCCTGCGCTGTCTGCTGCCGCGGGGAGTCGATGAGGTGATCGTGGCGGGCCGCTGCATCTCGGGAACCCACGAAGCGCTCTCATCCTACCGCGTCATGCCCACCGCCATGGCCACGGGGCAGGCGGCCGGCGTGTGCGCCGCTCTCGCGGTGCGCCATGGCGCGGTCCCCCGGTCTCTGGCGGCGGCAACGGTGCAGCGGGAACTGGTCCGACAGGGGGCGAACCTCCGCGGCATGCCTGGGAAAATCCGGTGACTCTCCCGGCTGCGTGGGCGAAGATTATGAAAAGAAAGCAGTATTTCGGGCAAAAGTGAAAAAAACTGCTAAAACTAAGGAAGAGCCGGTGGGCGTCGCACAAGGAAAAGGGCGGCAGTGATCGGCCATACGCCGGATGACGCGGAATTTCTGCACGAAATATGGAAAGCCAGGATACTGGCTCGATGCATGGAGCGAAGGGGCAACGAGAACAACAACGGCTGGCATGGAAATAAGGACAAAACGAAGCGTATGAGCCGTATCGAAGAATATGACTTGAACTGCGATACCAAGTCGTGGCGAGGAGAAGGAAGGCCCCCGGGCGTACAGCCGCAGGTGGGAGGGAAGGATGGAGTGCCTGCGCTGCTCGAACGCCTGCACAAAGATCTGGAGGATTTACGCAAGGTCCTTGACAGTCTGCCCCCGCAATCCCCGCCAGTACCGGTCGTCGGCAGCCTGTTACGGGCGCCGGGGCGCCTCGGTTACGATCAGCTCCGTCTGCTGGTCGAGCATGTGCCGGGTACCGTGTGGACGATGGATCAGGCGGGAAACCTGGCTTTCATCAGTCGGGGTGTAGAGACTATTTGCGGTTATGCGTCGGAGGAGATGCTGGCGCTCGGGAACTGCATGCGCGCAGGCCTGATCCATCCTGACGATATACCGTTGGTGCGCGCTGCTTGCCAAGCGCTGTTCAGGGATGACACGCTTTTCGAACTGGAGTACCGGATCATCCGGAAAGCGGGGGATTACGTCTGGGTCAACGACCGTGCGCTGGTGACCTTCAGCGAGGGCGGAGTGAAGTTCGCCCACGGGATCATGACAGACATCACGGAGCGCAAGCGCGCGGAAGAACAGGCGTGCCGGCGCCAGGCAGAGCTGGCCCATGTCGCGCGGCTCAACACCATGGGCGAGATGGCCTCGATGCTCGCCCATGAACTGAATCAGCCCCTGGCGGCCATTATCAACTATACGCAAGGGTGCGTGCGTCGGTTGCGCTCCAGTCGCGGCGGGGTGGACGAGTTGTGCGCCGTGATGGAAGAAGTACGCGGCCAGGCGGAGCGGGCAGGAGAGATCATCCGCCGGTTGCGCAGATTCGTCACCAAAGGGGAGCCGCGCACGGCCGAGGCCGATATCAACGCTCTCGTGCACGAGGTGGCGGGGCTTGCGGAACCGGAGGCGCGGCAGAATGGAGTCAAGGTCAGGCTTGAACTGGCGCAGGATCTGGCGTTGGTGCAGGTCGATGCAATCCAGATCCAGCAGGTGATCCTTAACTTGGTGCGCAACGCTATCGATGCCATGAGCGGGGCGGGGCTGGAACGGCGGATCTTGCGTATCCGTACCTCCATGGCGGACTCGGGCGACGAAGTCGAGGTGGCGGTCTCCGATACGGGCCTCGGCGTTCCGCCTGATATCGTCGAGGAGATCTTCTCGCCGTTCTTTACCACCAAGACGAAGGGTATGGGCGTAGGACTCTCGTTCAGCCGGTCGCTCATAGAGGCCCATGGCGGCCGGCTGGGCATGAGACCGAATCCCGATGGCGGCGCGACCTTTCTCTTCACGCTGCCGGTCAATACACGATGCGAGCCCGGTGCCGCGGCGTTGGGCGAGGGGGATTGTTGAGACGGCATCCCCGTGTGAGGATTGCGCCGGTCGTCTTGGTGAAATATCTGGGTGAATGTGTCGGTTCGGGCGCTCCTGCCGCGAGCAACGAGCGGGATGCGGCAGATCAGTCTATTTCGGGGAATCGGCGTCGTTCATGGAGCGGCTGTTTCGCAGAAGCGCCAGCAGATGCCTGCGCTGACGCAGCAGGCAGTCATAAGTGCGTGCCAGCGACTTTTCATACGCGCAGTCACCCGAGTGTCCCATCACTGACAGCCGTGCCTCGAAATAAGCGATCTCCTTCAGGATCTGCGCCTCATTTATGTCAGGCCCATGCGCAAGCAGGCTATCCATGCTGTCCATGTCTGCCATGCCCTTTGGTCTCCATCTTTTGAATTCCCGTTCCTTCCTTCCATCAGCAGCATATCCGTGCACTGCGCACAGGGTAAGACGCGGAGAAAGCCCTTCAGGGAAGGGCGATCGTAACTGACGATGTAGACTGTCCCGCGCCTGGGATCAATCGTGCAGGGCTTAATCCAGCAGGAAGGATATCTTCGCGTTGACCCGGTACTTCACGATCTTGTTGTTCTCCACCTTGGCTTCGAAGTGCTCGATGTAAACCGACTTGATGTTGTGCAGCGTTTGCGCTGCGCGCTGTACCGCCTGTGCCGCGGCATCCTCCCAGCTCTTCTCGGATTCCGCCAGGACTTCGATCACCTTCACGACGTTCGTCATGGCCATTCCTCGCCCAGAGGGTCTGAAAGGTAGAAACCGGGGTGACATCCTTCCAGGTCAGTATAGTACAGGGCGTGGCATGGGCCTTGCTCAGGAACGCGCAGACGACAGAAATGGCTCGATGATCGATTTGGCTGGGCTTTTGGTAGGAGGGATTTGGCCCTCCGGGCAAGTTTTGGAAGGTAATTGGTGTTTGGAGTTTATTGCTCATTTGTTGAAGTTCACAACCCAATAACCGCAACAAAAGAGCGTCACGATGAGCGTGGCAGGCATAGCAGTAAAGCGGCAGCTTGGAAAAATGTACGGGGTCAACGTGCTTCCTGTAGGTGATCTTACCCCACCTGTCCGGACACCCGGTTAAGAGAATAAACTCTTGACCAGTGGTGGACCAATGAAAGCGAAGCACGCAGTGAAGAAGACGCGGAACCGGTATAGCGCGGCGTTCAAGACGCAGGCGCTGGAGCGGGCCGAGAGGGACGGGGGCCAACGGCTGCCCGGTGTCTCGCGCAGCGGCTACTACGAGTGGCGGGCTCGTCAGGCTTCGGCCCGGGAGGAGGCCAACGCGCGCCTTGTGGCCGATATTGGGCGGGTGTATTGTTTACACATGGTAGATCCGGCGGCGTGCAAAAGTCAAGCGGTTTGTCCTTTTGCATCAGGTACTTAATTTACTATCATGTGCATAGTAGTAAATCGGCGTATACGGTCTGTGAAAGGAAAATGGGGCATGGAAACGGCGCGGGCTGGGCAACTGTGGATCAGCCCCCCGTGCCGCTCATAATGATCTCCTGAGGCACGATGCCCATCCTGCGCCCCCGTCTCGTTCTCGTGATCTGCTAACTGTTTTGTGCGGCGGTCTGGGCCTTTTGGTCATTCTGCCGTCGCCCCCGCCGCCAACCGCGCCAACCAACAAGCGGCACGCCAACCAGCCCAGCCGCCAGCGCCCCGAACACCATCAAACCTTCCCGGTTATGCAGCTCGGGCACCAAGCTCAGCCGCATTTCTGCAGCGAGCAGCCCGAGGAATACCGCCAACCACGCCACGACCGGCACGACCCAGCGCAACACGGGGTGCGGACCGCGGATGTAGGTCGCCACCGCCTCTTTGGCCGCCCGCGTGGTCCGGATCGGGCGGATGATAAACAGGAACAGCCCAGCCAGCAGCCGGGCATAGGCCAGACACGCCCAGCGGATCAGCGGAAATAGCACGATCAACAGCACGACGCCCCCCCCGACGATCTCGCCCGGGGTGGTATGTTCGGGGCCTCTCGACATCGTTTTTTTCTCCTTATCGGTTAACGTTGTTCCATCGCCGCCACCCGCTCCAGTTCGGCGGTCATCTCGTTCTCGCGCGCCTGCGCCTCCTGGACACGCTGCATGAGGTCGGCGCGCACCGCTTCGATGATCTGTCCGGCCTCGGCCTGCAGCGCCATCCACAGTTGATCGAGCGCCCGGCGCACGCCCTCGGGCATTTCGCACACCTGGGCCGGCGATTGCGGCCGGCGGGATTCCTGCCAGGCCCGCACGTGCTTGGTGATCGTGGAAAAGGAGCCCTCACCAAGCTCGGCGCGGATCACCTGCGGGGCGACCGGTTTGCCTTCCGCCGCCAACCGGTCGGCGATCTCGGCCACCTGTGCGTAGCGAATGCCGGGTCGTGCCATTGGCGCCTCCTGTTGATCTGTAAATTAGTAATTACGTAATTATCGGTATACATATTACGTTACGAAATGCAAGCGGTTTTTTTGTGTCCGTCTGGTGATTGTGTTGCTCAGCCACCGCGCCAGGGATGGCGCGGAAGGGCACAGGGAGAGTGCCGGAAGGGCCGGGGAAGGCCCGGAACAGCGCGCGGGGAGCGCGCCAGGCAGGGAGGCCCTGCCCAGGTCTCTAGGACCGCCCAGGCACCCGCCGGGGCGGGATGCCCCGGCTCCACCCCCGCCGGTAACCCCCGCCGCCACCGCCTTCTGAAGACTAAAAGCGCGCAGGGGCGCGCTGGGATTGACGACATACGGCATTGCCGTATAATCAGAGTTCATGTACACCGTTGTCGAAACCCCGACCTTTGCCGCCGATGCCGCCGAACTGTGGAGCGAGGAGGACCGCGGCGCGTTCTGCGCGTTTCTGGCCGCCAACCCGCAGGCGGGTGATGTGATCCCCGGCTCGGGCGGATGCCGCAAGGTCCGGTGGAGCCGGCCCGGCATGGGGAAGCGCGGCGGGGTACGGGTGATTTACTACGCGCAGCTTGAGAACGGACGGATCTGGCTGCTGGTGATCTACGCCAAGGCGGTACGCGGGAATATTCCGGCGCATCTATTGAAGGCCATCAAGGAGACTATCGACCATGACTGAGAGCAAGCACATCACCGGGCACGAGTTGGGCGAGAAGCTGTTGCAGTCGGTGCGTGAAATGAAGGCGGGCAAGGCCGCGCGGGAAACGCACGTGCCGCTCACCCCGGCGGCGCAGGCGCGCCACAAGGTGGGGCTATCGCAGTCGCAATTCGCCGCGCTGCTGGGCGTGAGCGTGCGCACCCTGCAGGACTGGGAGCAGGGCCGGCGGGAGCCGAGCGGCGCCGCCCGAACACTGATCCGGATCGCCGAGACACGACCTGAGGTGGTACGGAATCTGTAGGTTTGACTTGAGCTGAACGCCGCGCCAGGGATGGCGCGGAAGGGCACAGGGAGAGTGCCGGAAGGGCCGGGAAGGCCCGGAACAGCGCGCGGGGAGCGCGCCAGGCAGGGAGGCCCTGCCCAGGTCTCTAGGACCGCCCAGGCACCCGCCGGGGCGGGATGCCCCGGCTCCACCCCCGCCGGTAACCCCGTCACCGCCGCCTTCTGAAGACTAAAAGCGCGCAGGGGCGCGCTGGGAATTACGTGCGGGAATGACGCCCAGCTTCTCCTGCACGTGAAATTTTTGCCCCCGCGCCCTCGCGGGGGCTTTGAGGGGGGCGGCGGCATCCATGCCGCCCCGCTACTGAAGATCCTGAATTATCCTGCCACCGCCGGGCCGATGCTCCACGCGCCGGGCCGATGCTCCACGCCATCGGGCCGATGCTCCACGCCATCGGGCCGATGCTCCACGCTCACACGGTTGTTGCCAACGATGATCCCACATGCACGTAGTCCTGCCGCATCTGCCCTGGCTTCTCTCCTGCGATCGCGCATTGCTTGCTCGCTGATTTTCCCGGCCACCGTTTCAATCAGGCCATCAAGCATCCACCCGCCCGCGGGCTGCTGCCTGTGGGTGAGGATGTGTCGCGCGATAGCCTGACTGATACCATATTTCAGGCGCGCAATCGGCGCAGGATCGTAGTGCAGCGGTAGATCATGCCTAAGAAGTTCGCACAGCGGCAGTCCCAGGCGCACGATCCACAGATGCCGTTTCCCCCTGTCGAGGGGGTTCGGGCGAGTGACCCGCCGCGTCTTTATAACGTGGTCGATCAAGTGACCGACCACGTGCACACGCGGCGTCTGGATCTCCACCACGACCCCCATCAGTTCATCAAGCCATGCCTGGATCCGCTGGCCACTGTGTCTGTCGTTTGATAACACGCGACGCACTCGTGCTGGGTCCACCAACAGTTCCAACACATCATCCCCGCGCCGCCGCTCAGCAACAAACAAGATCGCCTCGAGTAAATCCGCATGTCGTTGCCCTAAACGGCCAACCACCCGCGCGCGTCCCCAAGCTGTTTCAATCCACTGGCCGGCGAGCAGGCGGGGGCGCTGGGTCGGCTGAAACAGACGTACCCGCGCCGGCGTGACAGTCGTTGTTGGCGCGACTTCATTACCATTCATCATCATCATGCGCCTCCTGTCTCGCCCGCCGCCCACCGCGCCGTGAAGAGATCGAGGCGGCCCTGGCCTCCCGCATCTCCACTACACCCAGCGCCCCGCCCTGCAGCCTATGTACCCATCCAGGTTCTTGCGGCTGGCCATAATTTGTTTTGACAAGCGCAACCTTCACCCAAAATCCCCGCATCGCGTCTTCAATGCCAAAGGTTTCTCGCTCTACTTTGTTGGGCGGCGACAGATTGACCTGCCAGCGACATGCAGTGGTGAGCGCGGATGCTCCCCTTGCAACAGTCCAATCCTCCCGCTCACCAGCTCCATTTTTGCTGACGTGGTGCAGCACAATAATCGTTGTCCCGGTGTCACGGCAGACGCCCTGCAGCACCTGCATCAAGCGCGTCATGCCGCTGTTGTCGTTCTCATCCAAATCTGACAAAAAAGCCAGCGGATCCAGGATGACCAGCCGCTGCCCGACGCACAGCTCGCGCAACACGGGCAAGAACGGCCCACCCACAATCCTGCCACCCTCACGGGCCAAAATGCGCAGATCATGCCCATGTCCACTGAAAATGGTCAGCGATTCATCGATAGTCTCAGCCTCATCATCCCCCAGGCGCTCGGCCTCCCAGCCAGTACAACCGTTCTTGCAGCAGGGCGGGCTGGTCCTCACCGAAGACCAGCGTCACCCGTCCGCTGCCCCCGGGTGTCCATAGCCCGCCAGCCACACGGCGGCCGGTGGCGACGGCTAACCCGATGTGAAGTGCCAAGAACGATTTTCCGACCGCGCCCTGGCCAACGATGAGGCCCACGCTGCCCGCCAAAAGACCCGGCAAAATGAAATCCAGTTCGGGACGGCTCCGCGCGCTGGCAAGAGTCGCCCGTGACAACATTACGGTGGCCATGCGCGCCCCCTTTACGTGCGTTTCCCGCGCGCGCCGCCCTCGGCGCGCATGGCGCGTCGCGCCATCGCCCGAAAGCTAGCGACAGCGGCGGTCAGTCTTAACAGTGCATCCAAATCCCCGACCGTAACACGCGACGCAATCTCCACTACCACATCCGCCTGCGCCGCCGCACTTGCCCAGGCGGCCGGTCCGTCGTTGATTGGCCCGCGGCGGTGGTGAGTTGGCCGGTCGAAAAGATCAACCAGTTCAAGGCCGACAGCCTGCAGGATATCCGCCGCCCCGCATCCTGCATGGCAGTGCACCAACACACCGCCGTTGCCGAGGGCAACGGATAAGGTGCGGCCCCTGCCCGGCTGGTGGGGTGGGAGTTGATGGGCGGGGCAAAATGCGCGCCAGCCATTGTGAGTCTGACGGACACCCTCAAGGCGGGAGAGCAGTAGATCAACGGCGCTCATAGCCCACCTCCCTGTTGAACGGCGGGCCTGATCTTACGCCGCGGGCCGCGGCGGGCCGGGTTGGTGGCCGGCTCCGCAGCCGCCGGGGCCGGGAAATCCCCTGCAGGCGCCCCGGCCCCGATCTCAGGCTTCAAGGACGCGACAAAAGCCTCCAAATCCTGCACGCGGACCAGGCGCCGGCGGCCAAGCGTGACGGTCGGAACAGGGAATCGGCCCTGCCAGAGCCAGTTACGGGCGGTTTGGGGTCGAAGTCCCAGGCGTTCAGCGGCCTCGGGAACAGAAATGAGTAGCGCAGACATGACTTGGCCCTCGGCCCGGGCGTTCACCCGGGCGGCATCCGTGGCCGCGCTGTCAGACTAAGTCATGCTGGATTTTGGGGGTCGGGACGGTCCCAGCCTCATACGAGCCGTTCAAGAGCCTGGGCCCTTGCAGCGCCACATCGCGCCACGGCGCGGAAAGGCGAGTGTACCCAGAGCCGACGGAGAGCCGCCGCAGTGCTCCACGCGCGTCGTGGCTGCACCAGCGATGGCAGCCCGGAAGCGTGCGAGTGATGCTCGACTGTTAACCCGTTTCCCAGCCGAGCGGGACACCAGGTGTCCCGAAAACACATATAGACTACCAGGGTACGAGCGGGAATGCAATATAATGTCAGGAAAATCAATAACATGCTGACTATAGTCAACATGCGGGACGTGGACAAATCGGGGACAGACAAGCAGGGACATACAAGGAAAAACAGGGACAAACGAGGACAATTTCAGGACACTCAGACCCGGAAATCGGGCAAAAACAAAGCCGACTTGTTAGGTCGGCTTTGTTTTAAATAGCTGATTTAGCGGGAAATTTTGGTCGGGGTGAGAGGATTTGAACCTCCGGCCCCTGCCTCCCGAAAGCAGTGCTCTACCAGGCTGAG
>JBAYZB010000015.1:0-28538 GCA_041672765.1 Gammaproteobacteria bacterium
TCCCACAATGCGTCCGAGAGCGTGAACCGGTTGGCCATCCCGTGTCTCGCCATCGTCGTGCCTCCTTAGCTGAGGAGTCAGTGCTAAAGTCTAGATCGGCTCGATGAGGGTTATTCGGATAGGCTCTTAGTAGAACTTGCGCAGGTCCATCCCCGCGTACAGATGCGCCACCTGCTCGGCGTAACCGTTGAACGGCAATGTCTCGCGCTTGAAGAACTCCCCGATGCGCCGTTCCCGTTTCTGGCTCCAGCGCGGGTGGTTCACCTCTGGATTCACGTTGGAATAGAACCCGTACTCGCCCGGCGCCGCCCTGTTCCAGGCAGTAGCGGGCTGCTGTTCGGTCAGGCGGATCTTCACGATGGACTTGATGCTCTTGAAGCCGTATTTCCACGGCACCACCAGCCGCAACGGGGCGCCGTTCTGGTTGGGCAGGATCTCGCCGTACATGCCTGCGGCGAGGATCGTGAGCGGATGCATCGCCTCGTCGATGCGCAGCCCCTCCGTGTAGGGCCAGGGCAGCACGCGGCGGCGCTGCCCCGGCATCTGCTCGGGATCGTAGAGCGTGGTGAACTCCACAAACTTTGCCCGCGACGTGGGCGCGAAACGTTTCAACAGATCGCCTAACGGAAACCCTACCCACGGGATCACCATGGACCACCCTTCGACGCAGCGCAACCGGTAGATGCGCTCCTCCAGCGGATGGGGCCTGAGCAAGTCCTCCAGCGCATACACGCCGGGCTTTTCCACTTCGCCTTCGATGGAAACGGACCACGGCTGCGTCCGCAATGAACCGGCATGGCGCGCCGGATCGCCCTTGTCCGCGCCGAACTCGTAGAAGTTGTTGTAGCTGGTGGCCGCCTCGTAATCGGTGATCTCCTCGTCCGTGCCGAACGGCCCCTTGCGGACCCCCTCCAGCTTGCGGCCGGTGCCGGCCCGGGCCGGACGCTGGCCGGACAATGGCAGCAGCACTGCCCCTGCGGCGAGGGCGCCTGCGGCGCGGAGCAGGCGGCGCCGTTCCTGGTAGACTGCGCGGTCCGTGATTTCCGAGGGTCTGATGTCAGGGGGACGTCGAATGAGCAGCATCGGCCTTCTCCATCATGTTTCCGAGAGTTAGAGACCGCTTCGGGGCAAAGAGTTGCATCGCGGCTCGCAAGCACTGGACGATGTCCCTGAATTTTCAGGCATTGTAGAGCAGATTGAGAAGGGTCGCACGACACAGGAACCCGTGCCCGAATCATCAGGCAACCGGCGCGGTCCGGCCCCGCGCGGGGGCCGGACCGTGGTTGAGTGGCGAATACGGCAATAGGCGCGGCGGCCCATCACTTCATGCCCACCGCAGGCCCTGCGGATGCCGCATCGGCGCCCATGTAGAAAGGTGCGGTGGCATGCCGGTCGGGCTGTCCGTGCTCCAGCGTCACCACCACGCGCCGGTCGAAGGCATAGCCCTCCCGGTCCCCCGGAGCCGAGAGGGGCTGCCGTTCGCCGAGGGCGCTGGTGACGATGCGTTCCGCCTCGACTCCGTTGGCGACCAGGACCTCACGCACCGCCTGCACCCGGCGCTCGGACAGGGTCAGGTTTGCCGCATCGGTGCCGCGCGGGTCGGCGTGTCCTTCCAGGCGCACGTGCAGCGACGGCAGGGCCGTCATGAGCGATGCCAGACGGTGCAGTTGCCCCACGTAATGGGATTCGAGGGCGTCGCTGTCGGTGCGGAAGTGCACCGAGAGATTGACGCCCGCGGTCAGCGCTTGGGCGATCTTGGCGGAAAAGTCCTGCTCGGCCTGCAGCGGGGGCGCACCGCCGCCGGCATAGGCCACGGTGGTCAGATTGCCGGCACCGCGGGTTGCGGCGACTGCGGCCTCCTGCTGCATCTGCGCCAATGCCTTTTCGCGCTCTGCCAGGGCGATGCGGGTGTCCTCCAGGTCGGCCTGCAGACCTTCGCTCCACCCAATGAAGGCACCGACGGCGCTGCCCGCGATCAGACCCACCGGCCCACCCGCCACCGCGCCCAACGCGGCGCCGATGCCCGCGCCCCAGGCCTGGCGACGTTCGGCGGCAGGGTTATCGGAGACGGCGGGCGCTTCGCCGGCAAAGGACGGGGCGGCGGTGAACACGGTGCTCAACAGGGTGCAGGCGATAAGGCTCTTTTTCATGACGGCTCTCCTTCGATTGTGTGATCGTTGGCTTGGTCCAGCGCCACCGTCCTTGGCGGGAATCGCGCTTCGCGACCGCATCCCAGGCTGCGCCGGTACGGTGCCTATTCCACCAAGGCGCCGACCGGGATTCTTTGGGAGCCAATGGAAAGAATCTGGAGAGAAAATGGAGGATGCCGCCCAGGGCTCAACAAAGGGACGGCGTCTGGGGTAGATTGGGAGACACCATAAGCCCGGCGAGTTACAAACTCCCCTCGTGGAAGAGGGAGAGCAAAGCGTGCCGCGCCTCGGGCAAAGTGAACCAGGTCGTCAGGGCGTAACCCGAGAAAGAACGATCTCCAATCGAATTTCGCAAGAGCTACAAGACCCCATGCCCAGAACCATCTTCATCGTCGAGGACGATCCGGATCAACGGCAGAACTGCGCCGACGCACTGCGCCGGCGCGGCTACGCCGTGGCCGCATACGCAAGCCGCGCGGAGGCCCTGCGCGCATTTGCAGAGACAAAGCCGGACCTCGCCATCCTCGACATCATGCTGGGCGACGAGATTGACGGCGGGTTCGACCTGTGCCGCGAGCTGCTGGCGGTGCGTCCGGACCTGCCCGTGATCTTTCTCACCAGCCGCGTGGACGACATCGACCGCATCTCGGGGTTGCGCCTCGGCGCGTGGGATTATCAGGCGAAGCCGGTCTCTCTGGCCTTTCTCGCCGAGCGCGTCGGCTCCCTGTTCCGCATCCTGGACCTGAAGGGTGCCGCCCAAACCAACGAACGCAAATGCCTGCGCGCGGGCGACCTGGAGATCGACGAAGAACGGATGCAGGTCACTTGGCGCGGGCAGCCCATCGAACTCACCTACACCGAGTTCAACGTACTGCTCGAAATCGTGCGTAACCGCGCTGGGCGCGGTGCAAGCTACGACGACCTCGCCCGCGCCACGCGCCAGGGCGTGGTGGAGAACAACACCATCAACACCCACATCCTCCACATCCGCGCCAAACTCCGCGCGGCCGATCCCGGCTTCGACTGCATCAAGAGCGTCTACGGCTTCGGGTATCGCTGGAGCTGCCCATGACGCGCAAACGCAGGGGGCTGGGCATCGCGAGCAAGCTGGTCCTGTTCAGCCTGACGCTGCTGCTCATCCCGTGGCTGGGCTATCGCTACCTTCAGGAGATGCAGACCTTCCTGCTCAGCGGCCAGGAGAAGGCGCAACTGCTGGCGGCCCAGGCGGTGGCCACCGCGCTGCACGACAGCGAGGACCTGCTCGAACCGCACTCCGCCGTGCCCCCGCTGCTGCGCGAGCGCGGCACCCTTTACGCCTACCCGTTACCGTATCCGATCCAGCTCGACGGCTACCTCACCGATTGGGGCAACCTGACGCAGCACGCCGTGCGTTTCGATACCGACGACTACGTCATCGTGGACGGTGACAACTGGACCGAGATCCCCTCCTTCGAACTGGTGCTCGGCACGCAGGCCGATCAGCTCTACGCGCTGCTGCGGGTACACGACAATCATCTGGTCTACCGCCATCCCGGCTATTCCCGGTTAGACACCAGCGACCACCTGCGCCTGACGCTCCTGAACGACGACGGCGCCCTGCTGCGGTTCGTCCTGGTGGCGGAGGGCCCGGGCTCCGTCTCCGCCTATCGCGTCGACGAGCACTGGCGCTATCCGCTGGACGCCCATCCCGTTCCGGAAATAAAAGGTTATCTGCAGGAGAACGCCACCGGCTACGACATGGAACTGCGCCTGCCCCGCGCCCTGCTGGGGCCGGATCAACGCCTGCACCTGGCCGTCGCCGACGTGGACGATCCACATGGCCGCAAGGTCGAGTACGTGATCGGCAGCCTGCACAAGCAATGGCCAGGCCAGCTCAATCCGCTCGTCAAACGCTCTCTGGAACTACAGAAGATGCTCACCGCCTTCGACCACTCCAGCGCCCGCATCTGGGTGATCGACCGTCGCCGCAACATCCTGGCGGCGGTGGGCGGCGCGGCGGAAGCGCAACAGAGTCCGGCCAACGAACTGAGCCGGCTGGACGGCGGCCCGGTGGATACGGCACTCGGCGGACTGCCGGCCACGGAACGGCGGCACACCGGTGACGGCAAGGGCGAGACCATCCTGGCGGCACAACCCGTGTTCGCGGGCGACGCCGTGGTCGGCGCGGTGGTGATCGAACAGGGCGCGGACGAGATCCTTTCGCTGCAGCGCCACACCTTCGAGCGCATCACACGAACCACGCTGCTGGTGCTGCTGCTCAGCGTCGCGGGCGTACTGCTGTTCGCCTCCCGCCTCGCGTGGCGCATCCGCCATCTGAGCGCCGAAACGGCCGCCGCCATCGATCCGGGCGGGCGCGTCGTTCGCACCATGCTGCGCGCCGAGCACAACGCCAACGACGACCTGGGCGAGCTGTCGCGCAGCATCTCCGACATGCTCGCACGCCTGCAACGCTACACGCGGTTCCTGGAAAACGTGCCGCGCACCCTGCGCCACGAGATCAACAACCCGCTCAACGTGATCAGCACCTCGCTCCAGAACCTCGCCGACGAACTGCCGCAAACCTCCAACAGCCGCTACATGCAGAGCGCCGAACGCGGCGTCGCCCGGCTCGGCCGCATCGTGCAGAGCCTCACCGAAGCGGCCAGTCTGGAGGAAGCGCTGCGCAACGACGAACGGCAGGTCTTCGACCTCGACGCGCTGGTGCGGGATTACGTCACGAGTTGCACGCACCAATACCCCCAGCGGCGTTTCAGCTACCAACGTCCCGCCACGGATATCCTCATCGAAGGCGCCGATGCACGCATCGAGCAGCTACTCGACAAGTTGGTGGAAAACGCCGTGGACTTCACGCCACCGGAGGGCGGGATTCAAGTGCGGCTTGACGAATGCAACGGCTGCGCGCGCCTCAGCATCAGCAACGACGGCCCCGCACTGCCGGAACACATCCGTAGACAATCCTTCGATTCGATGGTCTCGGTGCGCGAATCCGGACAAAGCGACAAACCGCACCTGGGCATGGGCCTGTACGTGGCGCGCACTATCGCCGAACACCACGGCGGACGGCTGGAAGCGGCAAACCGTGAGGACGGCACGGGAGCGGTCTTTACCGTGTATCTGCCGCTGGCGCAGGTGCGGACCCAAGAGGAAAGTTTGTAGGCCGAGTTACGCTGCGCCAACCCGCCCCGCATCTGACAGTAGAGCAGGCAACGCCCACCGATATGCTTTGGATCAGCATGACATGGTGGGCAGTGCCCATCCTACGGCTGCGCTCCTACTTCCGCAGCTTGGCAAATGCCGCCGCCATGGCCGTTTCGCCCCGCGGCTTTGCCTCCGACCGCCTGCCTTTGCCTTTGAACGGCTGTCCCACGGGCTGTTGGGATGCATGATCGCGGCTCTGGTCGCTCAGGCGCATGGTGAGGGAGATGCGCCGGCGCTTGAGGTCCACCTCCAGCACCTTGACCTTCACCACGTCGCCCGCCTTGACCACGCTGTGCGGGTCCTTCACGAATTTGTCGGAGAGTGCCGAGATGTGCACGAGACCGTCCTGATGCACGCCAATGTCCACGAAGGCGCCGAAGTTGGTGACGTTGGTGACCACGCCTTCCAGGATCATGTCGGGCTGAAGGTCCGTGAGGTCTTCCACGCCTTCCTTGAACTCGGCGGTCTTGAATTCGGGGCGCGGATCGCGGCCCGGCTTTTCCAGTTCCTTGAGGATGTCGGTGATGGTGGGAACACCGAAGCGCTCGTCGGTGAAGTTGGCGGGCTTGAGCGTCTTGAGGAAAGCGCTGTCGCCGATGAGTTGTCGGACGCCGCGGCCGGTGGCGTTGATGATGCGCTCCACCACCGGGTAGGCCTCGGGGTGCACGCCGGAGGCGTCCAGCGGGTTGTCGCCGTTCATGATGCGCAGGAAGCCCGCGGCCTGCTCGAAGGCCTTTTCGCCGAGGCGCGGCACCTGCTTCAACTGTTCGCGGGTGCGGAACGGGCCGTTGGCGTCGCGGAAGGCGACGATGTTGCGGGCAAGCCCTTGGTTCAAGCCGGCGACGCGGGCGAGCAGCGGCGCGGAGGCGGTATTCACCTCCACGCCCACCGCGTTCACGCAGTCCTCCACCACGGCGTCGAGCGTGCGCCCGAGCTGCGTCTGATTGACATCATGCTGATACTGCCCTACGCCGATGGCCTTGGGTTCGATCTTCACCAGCTCCGCCAGCGGGTCCTGCAGGCGGCGGGCAATGGAGACGGCGCCGCGCAATGACACATCGAGGTCCGGGAACTCCTGCGCCGCCAGTTCCGACGCGGAGTAGACCGAGGCGCCCGCCTCGCTCACCACGATCTTGTGCAGTTTCAGTTCGGGATGGCGCTTGATGAGATCGGCCACCAGCCGGTCGGTCTCGCGCGAGGCGGTGCCGTTGCCGATGCTGACGAGTTCCACGCCGTGCTTCTGTGCAAGCCGCGCGAGCATGGCGATGGATTCGTCCCAGCGGTTCTGCGGCGCGTGCGGATAGATCGTGGCGGTGTCCACCAGCTTGCCCGTGGTATCCACCACCGCCACCTTCACGCCGGTGCGCAGCCCGGGATCGAGGCCCATCACCACGCGCGGGCCGGCGGGCGCTGCAAGCAGCAGGTCGTGCAAATTGCGCGCAAAGACCTTGATGGCCTCCTCTTCCGCCGCCTCGCGCAGCCGCGTCTTCAGCTCGATATCGAGATGGGTGAAGATCTTCACGCGCCACGCCCAGCGCACGGTATCCAAAAGCCAGCGGTCGGCGGGACGGCCCTCGTCCTTGATGCCGAAGTGCTGCGCGATCATGGCCTCACAGGCGCCGGAGTCCTGCTCGTTCTCGCCCACGATCAGGTTCAGTTGCAGGATGCCCTCGCGCCGGCCACGGAACAGCGCCAACGCGCGATGGGAAGGGATGTCCTTGATGGGCTCGGCGGCATCGAAGTAATCGGAGAACTTGGCGCCTTCCTCCTCCTTGCCCGCCACCACCTTCGACTGGAGCTTCGCCTGTTCCCAGACGTACTCGCGCAGTTGCCCGATCAGGGCGGCGTTTTCCGCGAACTCCTCCATCAGGATCTGGCGCGCGCCATCCAGCGCCGCCGCCGCGTCCGCCACACCCTTGTCGGCATCGACATATTTGGCCGCCTCGACCTCGGGCACGAGCGTGGGATCGTTCAGCAGGCCGTGCGCCAATGGTTCCAACCCCGCCTCGCGGGCGATCTGCGCCTTGGTGCGGCGCTTCGGCATGTAGGGCCGGTAGAGGTCTTCGAGCTGGGTCTTGGTCTCGGCGTTGAGGATGGCGTTCTTGAGGTTGGGCGTGAGCTTGCCCTGCTCCTCGATGCTCTTGAGGATGGTGGCGCGTCGCTCCTCCATCTCGCGCAGGTAGCGCAGGCGCTCCTCCAGGAAGCGAAGTTGCGTGTCATCCAATCCGCCCGTGACCTCCTTGCGGTAGCGGGCGATGAACGGCACCGTGGCGCCTTCATCCAGCAGCCGCACGGCTGCTTCCACTTGCCGCTCGTGTACGGAAATCTCTGCGGCGATGCGCTGGAAGATCGTTTTCATTGAAATTCCGTCTCTAGATCCAAATCGCTAGTCTATGGTCGGTCAAGGCCCGAGACTCGCGACTGTTGAATAACTATTTGTCGAGTTACGCCCTGATGGGCTAACCCGAACTGCATCTCTGAAGCAGCAGAAATTCGTAGGGTGGGCAGCGCCCACCGGATTGCCTCGAACCAACGGTGTAAGGCGGGCGGTGCCCACCCTACATACTGAAGGCGGTGCTGCCATTTCCCCTCTCCCTTGACGGGAGAGGGGGTGTCGCAGGCAGGTTGCACGCCAACGCTACCTGACATGACGTGATGTTGCGTAGCTGACGCAACGTGTGACCTACATCTTTGCGTCTTTGCGCCTTTGCGTTGAGTAGTTGTCGGCCGTCAGCCCACCCACTTGCGGGCGTTGCGGAACATGCGCAGCCACGGGCCGTCCTCGCCCCAGCCGTCCGGATGCCACGAGTGCTGCACGGTGCGGAACAGGCGTTCCGGGTGCGGCATCATGATGGTGAAGCGGCCATCCGTGGTGGTGAACCCGGTGACGCCCTGGGGCGAGCCGTTGGGATTGGCCGGATAGACTTCCGTCGGCCGGCCGTAGTTGTCCACGTAGCGTAGCGCCACGATGCCGGCTTCCTGCGCGCGCGACAGCCCATCCTCCAGCGGGAACTCCGCGCGGCCTTCGCCGTGGGCCACGGCGATGGGCATGCGCGATCCGGCCATGCCGTCGAGAAACAGCGAGGGCGAGGGCTGCACTTCCACCAGGGAGAAGCGCGCCTCGAACTGCTCGGAGAGATTGCGCTCGAACCGCGGCCACAGCTCCGCGCCCGGGATGAGGTCGCGCAGATTGGACATCATCTGGCAGCCGTTGCATACCCCGAGACCGAAGCTGTCCTTGCGATGGAAGAAGGCGTCGAACTCGTCGCGGGCGCGGGCGTTGAACAGGATGGATTTGGCCCAGCCACCGCCGGCGCCCAACACGTCGCCATAGGAAAAGCCGCCGCAGGCGACGATGCCCTGGAAATCGCGCAGCGTGACGCGGCCTTCCAGGATGTCGCTCATGTGCACGTCGATGGCGGCGAAGCCCGCCCGATCAAAGGCGGCGGCCATCTCGATCTGGCCGTTGACGCCCTGCTCGCGCAGCACCGCCACGCGCGGACGCGCGCCCGTGGCGATGTACGGCGCCGCGACATCATCGGCGGGATCGAAAGTAAGCGTCGCGTTCAGGCCAGGGTCCGCGGCATCCAGCAGGGCATCGAACTCCTGCCGGGCGCATTCCGGGTTGTCGCGCAGGGCCTGCATGCGATAGCTGGTCTCGGACCAGAGCCGCTGCCAGGCGGTGCGGCTCTCGGCCAGCACCTCCCGGCCGCCGCAGGTGAACACCACGCGGTCCTCGCCGTTCAAGGTGCCGATGACATGCGCGTGCCGGCCCAGCCCGGCCTCGCGCAGGTGCGCCAGCACCGCCTCGGTATCGGCACGCCGCACCTGCAGCACGGCGCCCAATTCCTCGCTGAACAGGATCGCGGCCTTGTCGTCGCCCAGCCCGTCCAGCGCCACAGTGACGCCGGTGTGGCCGGCAAAGGCCATCTCGCAGACCGTGACGAACAGGCCGCCGTCGGAGCGATCGTGATAGGCCAGGATCAATCCCGCCTCGTTCAGCTCTTGCATCGCGCCGAAGAAGGAGCGCAGGGCCTTGGGATCGTCCACGTCGGGCGCGCGGCTGCCGACCTGCTCATACACCTGGGCCAATACCGAGCCGCCCAGCCGATTATGGCCCTTGCCCAGGTCCACCAGGATGAGATCGGTGTCGCCCTGATCGGTACGCAGTTGCGGGGTGAGGGTCTTGCGCACGTCCGTGACCGGCGCAAAGGCCGAGATGATCAGGGACAGAGGCGCAATCACCGCGTGCTGCTCGCCGTTCTCCTGCCAGACGGTCTTCATGGAAAGGGAGTCCTTGCCCACGGGGATGGCGATGCCCAGCACCGGGCACAGCTCCTCCGCCACGGCCCTCACGGTATCGAACAGGGCCGCGTCCTCGCCGGGGTGGCCCGCCGCCGCCATCCAGTTGGCGGAGAGGCGCACCGCGCGGATGTCGGGGATGCGCGCCGCGGCGATGTTGGTCAGCGCTTCGCCCACCGCCATGCGGCCGGAGGCCGGCGCGTCCACCACGGCGATGGGGCTGCGTTCGCCCATGCTCATGGCCTCGCCGGCGTAGACGTCGTACGCGGCGGCCGTCACCGCCACGTCGGCCACCGGCACCTGCCACGGCCCTACCATCTGATCGCGGACGGTCAGCCCGCCCACGGTGCGGTCGCCGATGGTGATAAGGAACCCCTTGTTGGCCACGGTCGGCAGTTGCAGGACACGCCGCGCCGCATCGTGCAGGTCGATGTCCTCGCTGTTGAACTCGGGATAGGTCACGTGGCAATGGCGCACGTTGCGCAGCATCTTGGGCGGCTTGCCCAGCAGCAGCTCCATGGGCAGGTCGATGGGGGTGTTGTCGAAGTAGCCGTCCCCCAGGATCAGGTGTTCTTCCTCCGTCGCCTCGCCGATCACTGCATAGGGGCAGCGCTCGCGCTCGCAGATGGCCTGGAACACGGCCAGACGTTCCTGCGCCACGGCCAGCACGTAGCGCTCCTGGGCCTCATTGCACCAGATCTGCATGGGCGACATGCCGGGATCATCGTTGGGGATGGTGCGCAGTTCGAAGCGCCCGCCGCGCCCGCCACCGTGGACAATCTCCGGCACCGCGTTGGAAAGCCCGCCGGCGCCCACGTCATGAATGGACAGAATGGGGTTCTCCTCACCCAGCGCCCAGCAGCGGTCGATGACCTCCTGGCAGCGACGCTGCATCTCGGGGTTGCCGCGCTGCACCGAGGCGAAATCCAGCTCTTCGGCGCTCGCCCCGCTCGCCATGGAGGAGGCAGCCCCGCCACCGAGGCCGATGAGCATGGCCGGCCCGCCCAGCACCACGATCTGAGCGCCCACCGGGATGTCCCCCTTCTCCACGTGGAGGGCGCGGATGTTGCCCATGCCGCCCGCCAGCATGATGGGTTTGTGATAGCCGCGGATCTCCTCGCCCTGGGGGCCCGGCACCGCCTGCTCGAAGGTGCGGAAGTAGCCCGCCAGATTGGGGCGGCCGAACTCGTTGTTGAAGGCGGCGGCCCCGATGGGGCCTTCGATCATGATGTCCAGGGCCGAGGCGATGCGCGCCGGCCTGCCGAAATCGGTCTCCCAGGGCTGCACGAAGCCGGGGATGCGCAGATCGGAGACGGTGAACCCCACCAGTCCCGCCTTGGGCTTGGCGCCCTGGCCGGTGGCGCCTTCGTCGCGGATCTCGCCGCCCGCGCCGGTCGCCGCGCCCGCGAAGGGGGAGATAGCGGTGGGATGGTTGTGCGTCTCCACCTTCATGAGGATGTGCACGTCTTCCGTATGGTAACGGTACTCACCGCTTTCCGGGTCCGGGAAGAAGCGTCCGGCCTGCGTCCCTTCCATGACCGATGCGTTATCGCGATAGGCGGAGAGGATACCTTCGGGACTGTAGCGGTAACTGGTGCGGATCATGTCGAACAGGGACTTGTCCTGCTGATGTCCGTCGATGACCCAGGCGGCGTTGAAGATCTTGTGGCGACAGTGCTCGGAGTTCGCCTGGGCGAACATCATGAGTTCCACGTCCGTGGGATTGCGTCCGAGCAGGCCGAAGTTGTCTACCAGGTAGTCGATCTCGTCCTCGGAGAGCGCCAGGCCCAGCTCCCGGTTCGCCACCTCCAGCGCATCGCGCCCGCCGCCCAGGACGTCGACGGTGGAGAGCGGCGCCGGCGTGGACTGCAGGAACAGTCCTTCGGCATCGCCGAGGCTGCAGAAGACCGCCTCGGTCATGCGGTCGTGGATCAGGGGAATGATGTGGGCGAGCTCCTCATCCGATACCGGGACGCCCTCTTCCTTGGCCAGGAAATAGCAGATGCCGCGCTCCACCCGCCGTACCTGCACCAATCCGCAGTTATGCACGATATCGGTGGCCTTGCTGGACCAGGGCGAGATGGTACCGGGCCGCGGCACCACCAGCAGCAGCCGGCCTTGCGGCGGCTCCGGGCTTGGCGGCGAGCCGTAGCGCAGGATCTCTTCGAGGCGCGCCTGCTGCTCGGGGCTGAGCCTCTGCTCCAGGTCTACGAAGTGGATGTATTCCGTCTGGATGCGGACAATGCCCGGGACCTTGGTGCGAACCTCGGCGAGCAGTTTCTCCAGTCGGAAGGCGGACAGGGCGGGGCAACCACGCAGTCGAAGCATTGAATCCTCTCGGAAGCTATGAGGCCCAGTAAAAGTCGCCAATGATACTCGAAGCCCCTCCCCCCGGCCAGACAATTGCCGGGAACCGCGGAGGGAGCAGGAATTCACCCAAGTTCGCGCCAGGCCAAGCCATTGCGTTGATCGGCCACGCCGATCCAGTCCATGGTGCAGCCAAGGGCCGCGCTCAGGGCACGGACCGCGAGCGACGGGCAGTTGTTCTGCTCGCTCAGGTGCATGGCGACCACATGCTGCAGCCGGGCAGTATCGGTCCGGCGCAGGAACGCGGCGGCCTGTTCGTTGCTGAGGTGTCCGAAATCGCCCGCAACACGCTGCTTCAGCCACGCGGGATAACGGCCGTCCGCCAGCATGCCGGGGTCGTGATTGCACTCCAGCAGTAGCGCATCGCAGCCCCGCAGCACCCACTCGATTTCCGCCGAAATGTTGCCGGTGTCCGTCAGCAATCCGAGCCGCCGCTGGCCGTCCGAGAACACGAACTGTGCCGGCTCCCGCGCGTCGTGGGAGACGGGGAAGGGATGGATTTCGAGTTCGCCGATCGCAAAAGGCTCGCCGGGGGCGAACAATCGGGGCGCGGGAACCTTGTCACGGGCGAGGCTGACCGCCGTTCCCTCCGTGGCCCAGACGGGCACGGCGTATTTGCCGGCGAACAGACCCACACCGCCCAAGTGATCGGAATGCTCGTGGGTCACCAGGATGGCGGTGAGGTCCTCGGGGCGCTTGCCGAGCCGTGCCAGACGGCGCACGGTCTCCCGCAACGAGAAACCGCAGTCCACCATGACGCAGGTGTCGCCCTTTTCCACCAGGGTGGCATTGCCGCGGCTGCCGCTGCCCAGAGAGCTGAAACGCATGCTGATCCACGCTTGCGGGGACGGGGCGATCGCCCTGCACCGCGAACTTCGACAAAAGAAAGGGCAGGCTGTATGCAACCCGCCCTGGGATGACTCAAACCCGGCAGGGCCCGCCATGGGAGACGCCGCTCCCACTCCCCCGCCTATTTTCGGCGAGGAAATGGCCCCAGCGCGCCGGACGCTACTGCAACTGCTCGTGCAACAGGGTAAGGATGCGCGTTGCGGTGGACGACCGCTCGAAGTTGCCGTCCTTATCCAACACCACGATGCGCGTCTTTCCTTGAGCTTCGGTCAGGCTGATCCGATACTCGGTCGAAGGCGGCGCCTCTTTGCTCCAGAACGCCAACTTGGACAGGAATCCCTCCTTTTCCTGCTCCTTGAGCGGATCGTTGTAACGCACATAGTAAACGCCCTGCGAGCGGTCGCGGTCCTCCACCGTGAAGCCCACCCGATCCAGGGCAACGCCGGTGCGCCGCCAAGCGCGGTAGAACGCCTCCTCGACCGTAAGCGCGGCGTTGCCGTCGGCATCCTTGATCAGATGCGCCCGCGGCATGCGCTCCGCCTGCTCCGAAGCGAGCATGACCTTGGCTCGCTGCTCTTCCATGCCCATGGAGACCATGAGGCGGCGGAGCATCTCGGCCTCGAGTTCAGGATCGTTGGGCCGCATCTGCCACACGGTGGTATCCCCCTGGACCACTTCCTCCACGCCGCGGTGGGTCAGGTAGATCTCGGTGGTGCCCGGAGCGGCGCCCGGCTCCAGCCGTATCCGGAATTTGTCCCGCGTCGCGGCGGAATAGAGCGAGTCGAAGGCCTTTTTGATGAACGACCGGATAAAATCGTCCGGGATATCGGCGCGATTCTCCGCCCAGTCCGTCTCCATCACGCCGACCCGGGGATCCTCCACGGCGATCAGAAAACCGTTCTCCAGCCAGAACTCCCGGACCTTGTTCCAGGTCTGGGCAGGTGTCGCCTGGACCACGAGCCAACGCTTGTCGCCCTCCCGCTCGATGCGCATGTTGTCGAACTGCGGGAGCACCGCCTCGTTTTGCGCCGCGGCGCCGACGGTGCGAACCGTGCCGGCGTATTCGGAGAAGGTCGCGCTACCGGCGGGCGTCGCGTCCGGCACCGCCATGCTGTCGTCCATATAGGGCGTATCGAGCCCCGGCGGTATTTCCAGGGAAGGAGCCGGACGACTCCGCTTGTAATCGGCCCTGCGGTCGGGAACCAACTTCTCGACTGCGCTGCACGCACTCAAAAGCGCCGCAGTCACCAGAAGCGCGATCGTTTTTGCTGAGACACTCGAAAACCGCATTGGGTAAATACCTGATTTTTAAGAGCTGTTCAAAGCCCAGCCTGTTGCATCGCCTGCCGGACCTTGTCGTGGAAGCGCTCGGAGAGGAATGTAAGGGGCAGCCGGATGCCCGGGGGAATCAGCCCCATCTCGTACAGAGCCCACTTCACGGGGATCGGGTTGGACTCCACGAACAGGTCCCGGTGCAGGGCCTGGAGTTTGCGGTCGATCGCCTCCGCCTGGGCGCGGTCGCCCGCCAGCGCCGCCATGCACATCTCGTGCATCAGACGCGGCACGACGTTTGCGGTCACGGAGATCACACCCTTGCCGCCGAGGAGCATCATCTCCATCGCTATCGCGTCGTCGCCGCTGTAGACGTCGAGCCGATCGCCGCAGCGGTCGAGAATCTCCCGCGCCCGCTCCAGCTTCCCGGTCGCCTCCTTGATACCGACGATATTGGAAATGTGGGAAAGACGCTCGACGGTCTCCGGCAGCATGTCGCATGCCGTGCGGCCAGGCACGTTGTACAGGATCTGCGGGATGGGCACCGCCTCGGCAACCGCCTTGTAGTGGAGGTACAGCCCTTCCTGGGTAGGTTTGTTGTAGTAGGGGGTGACCAGCAGACAGGCATCCGCCCCGGCCTGCATGGCGCAACGGGTGAGATCGATGGCCTCGCGGGTGGAATTCGCGCCGGTGCCGGCGATGACCGGAATCCGTCCCCGCACCAGCTCGACGGTGCGGCGGATTACGTCGCAGTGCTCCTTTTCGTCCAGCGTGGCGGACTCACCCGTCGTACCCACTGCCACAATGGCATCAGTGCCATTTTCGATATGGAATTCTACCAGCCGGGCCAAGCTCTCGTCGTCGACGGAGCCATCCGCCTGCATCGGCGTCACCAGCGCCACCATGCTGCCGCGGAACATGAGCGATCTCCACCTGAAAAATCAAAGGTGCATACTACTTGGGCGCCGGGTTGAACACAAGCCGCGCGCCCATGCGGGCGCAGCCCTGCCGTGGCGGCCGCGCCTGCGGACGAGCTGCGCATACCCGGCTGGAAACCACCCTGGCCAGGATATAAAAGCCTGCTATACCGCCATTCGCATATTGAGCGGTCCGACACGCTTCATTTGCAGTATGCTTGGGCTGTCTAACTTACCATTTGTGCGGAAAAAGCCATGGAGCAGAACCCGCCCGCAGTCCGCGAGATCCGCATCAACCCCATCGTGCCGAGCGAATCGGTCCTGGTGGCCACGGCGCGCAGCATGCGCCCGCGCAAGACCGAAGATCTCGCCCCGCGCGACACCCGCAAGCATGTGGACACCTGCCCCTTCTGCAAGGGCAACGAGCACAAGACGCCGCCCACCATCAGCGCCTGGCCGAACGCGGAGAACTGGGCGATACGCATCGTGGAAAACCTCTTCCCCGTGCTGGGCGACGATCGCAGCAACCCGAACCTGGTGTTCGGGCTGCAGCAGGCCATCGACGGCTACGGCCGGCACGAGGTCATCATCGACAACTCCGACCACGGCATCGCCATCCACGAAATGTCCAAAGAGCATCTGGTGATGCTGCTCGGCGCCTACCGGGAACGCATGGACCAGCTTTACACCAGCAATCCGCGGCTCAAGTACGTATTGGTGTTCAAGAACTTCGGACCGGCGGCGGGCGCCAGCATCCCCCACACCCACAGCCAGATTATCGCCATGCCGGTGGTGCCGGAGAACGTCTACAACGAGGTGGAGAACAGCCGCGCCTATTACCGCAAGCATCATCACTGCATCTTCTGCTCGCTCATCGACGAGGCCCTCACCTTCGAGGCCACGATCTACGACAAGGAATCGGGCGAGATCCGGCGCAAGATCCACGTCGGCCAGTACGTGGTGGAAAAGGGCGAGCGCTTCATCGCCATCAAGCCCTTCGCGAGCCGCTTCGAGTGGGAAGTCCATATCCTGCCCCTGTTCCACCAAAGCGATTTCACCGCGATCTCCGCGCAGGATCTGGAAGACTTCGCCTGGGTGCTCAAACGCACCATGGCGCGGCTGGACGCCGTCATCGGCGGCGCGCAATACAACTACTTCCTGCACTCGCAACCCCGCGGCCCGGAGTACGCCGACTGTGCACCGAGCTACCACTGGCACCTGGAGATCTGCCCCCGCACCAGCATTCCCACCGGGTTCGAACTGGGATCGGGACTGTTCGTCAGCACCATCAGCCCGGAAGCCGCCGCGGAGCAACTGCGGGCCGTCGCGCTGTGACGGCCCGCGGCCGACGCCTCGACACCGCGCCCCGGGCCGTCACGAAAAGAACTGTGCCGCCAACGGCTTGTGAATGACGAAGCGGCATCCCCAGCGCGGCCTTTCCTCGCGCGAACTCCGCTTCCACACCCAACCGCTTGCACCCAACGACGGCAAAGGTACACTTCAAAATACCAATTTGAATTAATCACTACCGCCGCGGGTGCCTGAACGAATGAAACAACACTTGGTAATATCGGCAGTGGGTGCGGACAAACCGGGCATCGTCAATGGCCTCTCCAAGGCCATTCTCGAAAGCGGCTGCAATATCGTGGACAGCCGCATGACCGTGCTGGGTGGCGAGTTCGCCATCATCCTGCTGGTCTCGGGCAACTGGAATGCGGTAGCCAAGCTCGAAAGCGCGTTGCCCGGCATCGGCAAGCGTCTTGACCTCAGCATCACTTCGAAGCGCACCGAACAGCGCAAACCGGCCTCCAACCTTCTGCCCTACGCCGTGGACGTGGTGTCCATCGATCAGCCCGGGATCGTCTACAATCTGGCGAATTTCTTCTCCAGCCGCGAGATCAATATCCAGGACCTCGTGACGACCAGCTACTCCGCCGCGCACACCGGCACGCCGATGTTCTCCGTGCACATGATCGTGAACATCCCCTCCGATATGCATATCGCGGCGTTGCGCGAGGAGTTCATGGACTTCTGCGACGAGTTGAACCTGGATGCGGTCATCGAGCCCGTCAAGGGCTGATGAAGACCGGCCGGGGCGTTCCTCTTCAATAACCGTAGTCATGCCGTTCACTTCCATTGTCGATCGAACACTATGAACAAAGTTTCCGTTGGCCAGCCAGTCCCCGATTTTGCCTTGCCCGCCACGGGCGAAAAGACCATACGCCTCTCCGATCTGAGGGGAAAAAAGATCGTCCTGTATTTTTATCCGAAGGACAGCACGCCGGGTTGCACCCAGGAGGGAAAGGATTTCCGCGATGCCTACGCGCAGTTCCAGCGGCACGGAGCGGAGGTGCTGGGCATTTCCCGCGACAGCGTCAAGTCGCACGAATCATTCAAAGCGAAGCAGGGGTTTCCGTTTGATCTTCTGTCCGATTCGGACGAGACGGTCTGCCGCTTGTTCGATGTGATCCGGGAAAAGAACATGTACGGCAGAAAGGTCATGGGCGTGGAACGGAGCACGTTCCTGATCGATGCGGCCGGGGTGCTGCGCCGGGAGTGGCGCAAGGTCAAAGTCGGTGGCCACGCCATGGAAGTGCTGGAGGCCGTCAAGGGTCTGTGACGGCGGTCGATGCACATCGAGAATCGCAATGGTATCGTCCCGTCCTCGGCCCTGATGATGCATCTCTCGTCCATACCGTCGCCCCCGCTGTGTGCGGCGCGGTACGACATCCTCGTTCAACCCACTTATCTTTCGAGTGGTTTTCCATGGCAAAACGCAAAGAAGTGAATACACGCCGTCTGTTCGTGCTGGATACCAACGTGCTGATGCACGACCCGACCGCCATCTTCCGCTTCAAGGAGCATGACATCTTCCTCCCGATGGTGGTACTTGAGGAGCTCGATGCGGCCAAGAAGGGCATGTCCGAAGTGGCGCGCAACGTGCGGCAGGTGAGCCGGTTTCTGGATGAATTGATGCAGGATGCCGCCAAGCAGGAAATCGACGGAGGGCTGCCGCTTCCGGCACCGGCGAACGGCGCGGCAACGAACATCCAGAGCGGCCGGCTTTTTTTCCAGACCCGCGTGTTTCCGCCGGTGCTGAACAGCGACCTGCCGGGCAGCAAGCAGGACAACAGCATCCTCAACACCGCCATGGCGCTGCAGCAGGAACACCCCGACAAGGCCGTCACGCTCGTCTCCAAGGACATCAATCTACGCATCAAGGCGACCGTACTCGGCATCCATGCCGAGGACTACTACAACGACCAGGCGCTGGAAGATGTCAGCCTGCTCTACAAGGGTTGGAGCGAGCTGCCGGGGGATTTCTGGGAAAGCCACACCAAGGAAGTGGAGTCCTGGCAGGAGAACGGACACACCTTTTATCGCGTGACGGGGCCCTGGGTGGAGGAATGGTCGCCGAACGAGTGCCTGTACATGCCCGGCGAGGAAAACTTCGAGGCCATCGTGCGCAAGCGGGAGGGGCGCACCGCGATCATCGAGTTGGTACAGGACTACCGCAACCCGCGCCATACCGTGTGGGGCATCAACGCACGCAACCGGGAACAGAATTTCGCGCTGAATCTCCTGATGGATCCCGCCATCGATTTCGTGACGCTGCTCGGCGCCGCCGGCACCGGCAAGACACTACTCACGCTGGCCGCGGGCCTTGCCCAAACGCTGGAGGAGAACCGTTACCGCGAGATCATCATGACCCGCGTCACAGTACCGGTGGGCGAAGACATCGGTTTTCTTCCCGGCACGGAGGAAGAAAAGATGACGCCTTGGATGGGCGCCCTGATGGACAACCTGGAGGTGCTCACCAAATCCGACATCGGCGGCGACTGGGGCCGCGCAGCCACCAGTGACCTGCTGCGCAACCGCATCAAGATCCGCTCGCTGAACTTCATGCGCGGCCGCACCTTCCTCAACAAGTTCATCATCCTGGACGAGGCGCAGAACCTCACCTCGAAGCAGATGAAGACGCTCATCACCCGCGCCGGCCCCGGCACCAAGGTGGTGTGTCTGGGCAACATCGCCCAAATCGACACGCCCTATCTGACGGAAACCACATCGGGCCTGACCTACGTAGTGGACCGCTTCCGCAACTGGGAGCACGCCGGCCACATCACGCTGCTGCGCGGAGAGCGCTCGCGCTTGGCGGATTACGCCTCCGAGGTGCTTTGAGGGCGGACGTTTGCGCAGAGTAAAGCCTACATTGGCAACCGGCGCTTAAACGCAAAGGCGCCAAGACGCAAAGAATTCTTTGAAATTACGACAGTCCGGCGGGGTGTCGTATGGACCAAGGGACGTGCTGGAGCTGCAAATCCTACCCGCACAGAGCCAAGCCCTTCTTGTCTTTGCGCTCTTGGCAGCCTTTGCGTCTTTGCGTTGAAACTGCGCGCCCTCTGCGTTCAACCGCCGGCGCGGCGCAAGGGCTCTGGTCGCTGCTCCTCAATTCGCCGCAGGTCCCGGCGGCGCCTCCGCCGGGGTGCGCGGCCACGCCACCAGCACCGCCTGCACCAGCGTCGCCAGCGGGATGGCGAAAAACGCACCCCACAATCCCCACAGACCGCCGAACACCACCACCGCCAGGATGATGGCGACCGGGTGCAGGTTGACCACCTCGGAGAACAGGAGCGGAACGAGCACGTTGCCGTCCAGCGCCTGAATCACGCCATAGGCGATCATGACGTAGGCGAACTGCTCGCTCCAGCCCCACTGGAAATAAGCGATCAGCGCCACTGGAAAGGTCACCGCGATCGCGCCGATATAGGGTATGACCACCGAGAGGCCGACCAATACCGCGAGCAGCATGGCATAGTTGAGCCCCATCAGCTTGAAGGTGACGAATGTCGCCGCCCAGACGATCAGTATTTCCCAGACCTTGCCGCGCACGTAATTGCCGATCTGCTGATTCACCTCCTGCCACACGTGCGCCGCAAGCCGGCGCTCCTGCGGCAGATAGCGGTTTATCCAGGCCAGGATGCGTTCCTTGTCCTTGAGGAAGAAGAACACCAGCAGGGGCACCAGAATGAGATAGATCGCCAGGGTGATGAGCCCGGCCACCGACGCGAGGGACACGGACAGCACCTTCTGCCCGATGCCGCCGAGTTCCGAACGCAGGGCCGCGATGAGATCCTGGATCTGCACTTCGGAAATGAAGTGCGGATAGCGCTCCGGCAGCCGCGACAGGGCCGCCTGGCCCTGCGCGATCATGTTGGGCAGCTCCTGGAAAAACTGTGTGACCTGATACCACAGCAGCGGCATGAGCCCGAACAGGACATAGATCTGGAAGGCCATGAACCCGGCAAATACCAGCAGTACTGCCACGATGCGGGGCACCCTGTAGCGCACCAGGAACCGCACCAGTCCTTCCAGGAGATACGCGATGACCACGCTGGCCAGCACCGGCGCGAGCATCTTGCCGAAGGTCAGCACCACGGCGAAGCCGATGACCAGCATGAAGGCCAGGATCACGGCCTGCGGATCGGAGAAATAGCGCTGATACCAAACGCGCAGGATCTGGATCATTGCGGCTCGCCGTCACCGTTTTCGGAGATCAATCGCTCGTAATGACGCCTGAACAGGACCTCCAACTCATCGATCACCTCGACCGCGTCCCGCCCCTGCATCACGTGCTGCGTCATCAGCACGGACGTCTCGTTGAGCATCTTGGCCTTGTTCAGCATGTGATAGGTCGCAGACAGACGCTTGAGCGCGCCCACCACACTCTCCTGTTCCGGGCGCGGGATCGGTGCGGGCGCGGGAATCTCCCGGGCTGTGCGCGCGCGGCCGTGCAGGAACTCGGCAAACGCCAACAGTGTGCGGCGCTCTTCTTCCGGGAGTTCGGAAAAAAATCTGAGCAGCTTTTTCTCGGTCTGGTTCATGCTGGACAACGGCATCCCAAATCGCCAATACGTCTGAACGGGATCCCTCCCCGGTTCAGGCCCCGCTCCAAAAATGCCGGTTACCCCGTCAACGGAATCCGCCCTTCATTCGACCTTGAGACGGAACACCGGGGGCTTGCGCCGCTCACGCATCAGGTCCACCTCCTTGACCGGTGCGGCAATCGCGCGATCCGTGGTCTCCTGCATCCCCTGCCACTCCATCCGCGCAGTCGCCGGAATCTCGTCGATATCGCCGGGCACCTTGCGCCCAGCCTCAACCCGGGGCGAAATACCATACCGTAGGTGAGATTGTCCGGACGGATCAGCAGCCGGCGGCATCACCTCGGGGGCAGACTGGCCGAGCCATTGTATAACACGAGTACACGGCGCCGACCACCGCTTCGCCCTTTCCCGCCCCGGTGACATGCGCCGTCGTCCAGCAGGCATTGTGGAACGGCTCTACGAGGAAAATCACCTCCGCCCGGCTGGGGCTGCTCCAGGAAAGGACAGTGGTAGTTGAAACCGATATCCGGCTTTTCGAGCCGCCGTTCGCTCATCTCGTCGAGGAATTCGGAACAGGGGGGCTGCACAACCGCGCAAAATTCATGGCGCACCGTCCTCCGGCACGGGTCTTGACGATCTCACCGGAGGGACAGGCGGCTACAGCCCGGACGCGAATCATGGAGAAAGGAACGGCGGCGCGCCCACACCACCGCCGCACTGCACACCATCCATCAGCATAGACGGTCGGACGGCGGGCCCCGCCGGGACTCAAGTCTGCTCGGTCTGATGCTCTTCGCAGTACTTGCGCGCGAAATTAAGAAGTTCGTCCATGGCCCGATGGCGGAACTTCTGCTTCTGGTGCACAAAGGAGAAGGGACGTTCGAGGAGCGGATCGAGATTGACCGCGACCAACGTGCCGAGCTGCAGCTCTTTGAGGATGGTCGCGCGCGACACGATGGACACGCCCATGCCCGCCTCTACCGCGCCCTTAATGGCTTCAGGGCTGCCCAGTTCCATGGCGATGGTCAGCTCGCTGCCATCCAGGCCCGCCGCATCCATATAATCGCCGATCACCTCGCGCGTGCCCGACCCTTCTTCGCGGCAGATGTAGGGAAAATCGATCAGGCGGTGAATCGAGATGCTTTCCTCACGGGCCAAGGGATGGTTGGGCGGCACGATGACCACAAGCTGATCCATCCTGCACACGTCCACCACCAGGTTCTTGTTGGCAACGGGCGCCTCCACGACCCCCAGATCGATGACGTTGTTCTCCACCATCGAGACGATGCCCTCGGTATTGGACACTTTGAGATGGATGGTCACGTCCGGGTATTTCGCCTTGAAATCGCCGAGCAGGGCGGGAAGCATGTACTCTGCGATGGTCGTGCTGGCGCCAAGGATCAGCGCGCCGCTGATCTCACCCGTCATCTCGCGCACCGCGTTCTCCATCTCGGCATAGAGCTGGAAGATGCGATCTGCGTATTCGTAGACCCGATGCCCCGCGTCCGTGAGGCTGATGCGGTTGTGGGTGCGATCAAACAGCCGTGTGTTGAAGTGCTCTTCCAACTGGCGGACCTGGAAGGTCACCGCCGGCTGCGTCATGTGGAGAGTCTCAGCCGCCTTCGTGAAGCTCAACAGGCGAGCTACGGTGTAGAACACTTGTAATCTGCGATCGGCCATGTGCTGCCCTTCCCCAAGGATCGACGACCCGATCTCCACGTCTTCCCACCGGAGAGACGGGCCGAATCAAAAAACGATTTATGCTCTCAATAGTAGCAATAAATCAATAACATGACCGCCTGAGCCGGCAAAACGCGACCTGTTGCTCATACATTTACCGTATCGGCGGACGAGTCCGGGAGCAGGCGGTCATATCCTGCACGCACCGCGCGTGGCGAAAAATGACGTCCGGGCACCGGCATTCAGGCGCTCAACATGCATTTGGCGCTACGCCTGAAAAAGCCTCTTCCGGCTTATCTGCTCTGGCTGCTGTTCCCACCGGGAACGCATGGATTCTACCTGCAATAGCGGGTCGGCGCACTGTTCTGCCTGGGCCTCACGGCGCGCACGATACTGCTGTGGCTGACATCGACCTCGCCGCTTTCCGCCCTTGCCCTCGCACTCGCAGCGGTCGGACTCGCGTTGCGCGCACTGGCCAAGACGGAACAGGACAGGGATCACGGCTGATCCCCGTCCCGTGCCGCTATCCGTCAGTTCACCGCAACCGCCGCCTGCTCGCCGGTTTTCATCTTCTTCCAGAAGAACGCGTAGTACATCACCGGGATCACCACCAGCGTGAGCAGCGTCGACACCAGGATGCCGAAGATCAGCGAGACGGCGAGCCCGCCGAAGATCGGGTCGTCGAGGATGAAAAACGCCCCGAGCATCGCCGCCAGCCCAGTGAGCACGATCGGTTTCGCGCGCACCGCGCCGGAGCGGATCACCGCCTCGTCGAACGGCATTCCTCTCGCCGCCTCCTGGTTGATGAAGTCCACCAGCAGGATCGAGTTGCGCACGATGATGCCGGCCAGTGCGATCATGCCGATCATGGAGGTGGCGGTGAATTGCGCTCCAAGCAATGCGTGCCCGGGCATGATGCCGATAACGGTGAGCGGGATCGGCGCCATGATGATGAGCGGCACCAGATAGGAGCGGAACTGCCCCACCACCAGCAGGTAGATCAGTACCAAACCCACCGAGTAGGCGATACCCATGTCGCGGAAAGTGTCGTAGGTGATCTGCCACTCGCCGTCCCACTTCAAGCCGTACTGATACGGATTGTCCGGCTGGCTGATGAGGAACTGATTGATGACGCCTCCCTCGTCCAACACCTTGTCCTTCAACGCCGCCAGGATTTCGAACATGCCGTAGAGCGGGCTGTCCAGCTCTCCGGCCATGTCGCCCATCACGTAGACCACGGGCAGCAGATCCTTGTGATGGATGGAGTACTCGCGCGCGCTCCGCTCCACAGTCACGATCTCGGACAGCGGCACCAGCGCGCCGCTGCGGCTGCGCACCTTGAGCGCGAGCAGCGTCTCGATGTCCGCCTTGTCCGCCACCGCAGCCTCCAGCCGGATCGGGATCGGATACTTCACGTTAGCGTCGCGCAGATAACTCACATCGTCGCCGCGCAGGGCCGCGGTCAGGGCCGTCGCCACCGATTCCTGCGCCACGCCGAGCAGGGCCGCCTTCTGCCGGTCCACGTGCACGATCAACTTGGGCGACGGATGCTCCACGCTGTCGTCCACGTCCACGATGTCCGGCGTACCCTCGAACACCGCACGCACTTCCTTGGCCACCCTGATCTGCCCGTCATAGTCCAGACCGTAAATTTCCGCCACCAGCGGCGAGAGCACCGGCGGACCGGGCGGCACTTCCACGATCTTCACGTTGGCGCCGTAGCGGGCCCCGATCTCCTGCAGGGGCTTGCGCACCGCAAGGGCGATCTCATGGCTCTGGCGCTCGCGCAGGTGCTTGTCCGTCAGATTGACCTGGATGTCACCCACGTTGGCCTCGCCACGCAGGTAGTACTGGCGCACCAGCCCGTTGAAGTTGATGGGCGCGGCGGTGCCGGCATATAGCTGGTAGTCGGTCACCTCCGGTATCGTGGCGAGGTAGCGGCCCAGTTCGCTCAGCACGCGGGCGGTCTGCTCCACCGTAGTGCCCTCGGGCATGTCCACCACCACCTGGAACTCCGACTTGTTGTCGAAGGGCAGCATCTTGAGCACCACGAGCTGCACCGCCGCCAGGCTCACGGAGGCAATGATCAGGCCCAGCACGGCCAGCGCCAGCTTGCGCCGATGGCGCCGTCCGCGGTCGCCGTTGAGGAAGGGGCCGACCACGCGCCGGAACAGTCCATACAGCCTGTCGCCGCCGGCAGCATGCTGCCCCTCCGTGTGCTCGTGCCGACGCAGCACCTTCAAGTACAGCCAGGGCGTGAACACGAAGGCCACCGCCAGCGAAATCAACATGCCCGTGCTGGCGTTGATCGGGATCGGACTCATGTACGGCCCCATGAGCCCCGTCACGAAGGCCATGGGCAGCAGCGCCGCGATCACGGTGAAGGTGGCGAGGATGGTGGGGCCGCCCACCTCGTCCACCGCCAGCGGAATCGCCTCCGCCAGGGACTTGCCGCCCATTTGCATGTGGCGGTGGATGTTCTCCACCACCACGATGGCGTCGTCCACCAGGATGCCGATGGAGAAGATGAGCGCGAACAGCGACACGCGGTTGAGGGTGAAGCCCCAGGCCCAGGAGGCGAACAGCGTGATCGCCAGCGTGATGATCACCGCCATGCCGACGATGAAGGCCTCGCGCCAGCCAAGGGCGAACAGCACCAGCAGCACCACGGAGGCGGTGGCGAAGATCAGCTTCTTGATCAGGGTCTGCGCCTTGTCGTTGGCGGTCTCGCCGTAGTTGCGGGTGATGGTGGCGTTGATGCCCTCGGGCACGAACACGCCCTTGAGCTGCTCGAAGCGCTCGATCACCTGGTTGGCGATGTCCACCGCGTTGGTGCCCGGCTTCTTGGCCACGGCGATGGTCACCGCCGGGAACTCGCCACGGGCCGCGATCCCCTTCGTATCGGCCGCCGGCCCGGTGCCGAACCACACGTACTGCTCCGGCTGGTCCGGTCCGTAGCGGATCTGCGCCACGTCGCGCAAATAAACAGGCGCACCATCGTGCACGCCCACGACGAGCGAACTCACCTCCTCGCTGGTGGTCAGGAAGCTCCCCGCCTGCACCAGGATTTCCTGGTTGTCCGACACGAGCGCGCCCGCATCGCGCGAGACGTTGCCGGCCATGAGCGCATGGCGCAGGTCATCCAGCGCGATGCCGTAGCCCGCCATGCGCTGCGGATCGAGCAACACGTGCACCACCCGATCCGGCCCGCCGATGGTGTAGATGTCGCGCGTGCCGGGCACGCGCTTCAGCTCCGCCTCGATGGCATGGGCCACCTGCAGCAGCTCATGGGCACCGCGCTCGGGATCCTCCGTCCAGAGCGTACCGGCCACGATGGGTACGTCATCGATCCCCTTGGGTTTGATGATAGGCTGCACGTGGCCAAGGTTGGGGGGCAGCCAGTCCTGGTTGGAGTAGATGGCGTTGTACAGGCGCACGATGGCCTGGGTGCGATCCTCGCCGACCTCGTATTCCACCGTCAGCACCGACATGCCCGGCCGCGAGACCGAGTAGATGTGCTTGACGCCTTCGATCTCGGAGAGCACCTGCTCGGCCGGCGTGGTGATGAGCTGCTCCACCTCGCGCGCAGTGCTGCCGGGCAACGGGATGAAGACGTTGGCGAAGGTGACGTCGATCTGCGGCTCTTCCTCACGCGGCGTCACCATCACGGCGAACAGCCCCATAAGGAAACCCACCAGCGCCAGTAGCGGCGTGATTTCCGAGTGCAGAAATTTCTTGGCGATCGCGCCCGATAATCCCAACCGCTCACTCATCGGCCGCCTCCCGCCTCACGCTCCTTGAGGTACACGCCGGCACGAATGGGGTCCAGGGCCACCTGCTCGCCCGCCTGCAACCCCGCCAGGATCTCGGTGGTCCCGTCGGGATAGATCCGGCCCGCCCGCACCTGGCGCAGCGCCACCCGCCCCTCCTGATCGAGCACGTAGACGCCGGTCAGCTCGCTGCGGTGCACGATGCTTTCGCTCGGCACCAGCAGTCGTTCCGATTCGCCCGTGACAAAGGCCACCTTCACGAGCATGCCGGGATAGAGCCCCTTGTGCTCCGCGGCAAGATTCACACGCACCCGGAAGGTATGGGTGACGTTGTCGGCATAGGGAAAGACCGTCAGCTTCGCCGCGTCGATGCTGGCGCCATCCACCAGCACCCGCGCCCGGCCGTTGGCCCGTACCGTCTCCACGAATCGCTGGGGCACATCCACCACCACGCGCAGGTTTTCCAGGGACAGCCCCGTCATCAGGGGCTGGCCGGGATTGGCCATCTCGCCGACCTCCACGTGGCGCTTGGTCACAATCCCGCTGTAAGGGGCCCGCACCACCGTATGCTCCACCTGTTCGGTCGCCTCGGCCACACGCGCCCTCGCCCCTTCCAGACGTGCCTGAGCGGACTTGAGTTCGGCGCTGGCCTTGTCCATGACCGACTTCGCCACGAGCTTGCGCTCGTAAACTTCCTTTACCCGTTCATATTCCGCTGCGGCCTCCCGGTGACGGGCCTCCGCCTCCAACAGGGCGGCCCGGGCCTGGGTCAGGCGCGCCTGCTGCTCGGTGTCGTGAAACCGCAGGATCACCGCCCCTTTCGGCACGTAGTCATCCACATCGAAGAGGATCTCGGCGATACGGCTCGAGGTCTGGGCCGAAACCGTGGACTGGTGAACGGCTTCAACGATCCCGTCGAACACCTGCTCCTGAGGCACCTTCCGATAAGCGGCCGACGCTGTCGGGAAAGGCGCGCCCGTAGCGGCGTAGGCGTCCGGAAGCACACAGATGACAATCAAGGCCAAGAAAAGCGTTGTTGCAGAGAACCGCACCCCGAGCATGCTATACCCCTATAGAAAACCTGAATGCGCCCATCATAACAGAGCCACCAATATTAGAAAACACTAATATTTCATGCAGTGCAAGGCTATTCTGCATCAACCCGCAGGGATACAGCCTCACCATGAGAGCCTGTTGCTGGCAAAAGGAACGGGGAAACAAGAGCGAAGTCGTTGGCACATGTCGCCCTGTAGCGATAGAGTCGTGGCCGCGGCGGAGGCGCCGCTGCGCACGGGAATGCGCCGCCACGGACTGTCCGCCCGCGGCGGCCGACGCATCGGGCACGGAGGCCCCGTGCCCGATGCGTGAGACGGTCTTTCCGGAATCGCTTATACCTTGAACTGATCCACGGAAGCCTGTAACCGGGTCACAAGGTGGGCAAGATCCTCACTCGCAGCGGCGGTCTGCTGCGCGCCCTCGGCCGTCTGCTCCGCCACGCGGCTGATGTTGACCACGTTGCGGTTGATCTCCTCGGCCACCGCGCTCTGCTCCTCGGCAGCACTGGCAATCTGGGTGTTCATGTCGTTGATGACCGATACCGCCCCGGCAATCTCCGCCAGCGCCTCGGCCGTCCGCTCCACGTGCTCCGCCCCCGCCTGCGCCTGACCCCGCGCCTGCCCCATCGCCTGCACCGCCGCCTCCGCGCCCCCCTGCAGCCGGCCAATCATCTGCTGGATCTCCTGCGTCGAGGCCTGGGTGCGCGAGGCCAGCGTGCGCACCTCCTCCGCCACCACCGCAAAGCCCCGCCCCTGCTCGCCCGCCCGCGCCGCCTCGATCGCAGCGTTGAGCGCCAGCAGGTTGGTCTGCTCGGCTATCCCGCGGATCACATCCAGCACCTGCCCGATGGTGCCCGTCTCGGCCTCCAGCCGCTGGATCGCCGCCGCCGCCCCTTCCACCCGGCTCACCAGCGCGTCGATGCCGCCCAGCGCCTCGGTGGCCACCAGCGCGCCGTCGCGCGCCGCCTGGTCGGCCCGCCGCGTCGCCTCGGCCGCGGCCGCGGCGTTGCGCGCCACCTCCTGCACCGTCGCCGCCATCTCGTTCATGGCCGTGGCCACCATGTCCGTCTCCGACTGCTGGTGCTGGATG
>JBAYZB010000016.1:0-27989 GCA_041672765.1 Gammaproteobacteria bacterium
TCGGCCACGAAACCCAGCGCTGGATGCTGCGGTTCGCCGATGGACATGCTGATATGGGCGCGGTCGGCGGGCGGCGTGACGCCCCGCTTGAGGCTGGCCAGTTTCTCGAACGGATAGGGTTGGAGCTGCTGTAACTCAGCATTCATCGGTGAGTCTCGGGCTGTCCGGACCACGCCCGGAGTTCGTTAGCGGATGTTCGCGCGCATCTGGCGAAGCGGTGGCGGATGGCAATCTCCCTGGTCCTCGTAAGGCGTGCTGCTGCCTTCATATACTTGGGTTTCGGCTGCGCCGCAGCATGCGGGGCCGGCACAAACACGGCCCGGCCATGGAAAAAACGAAACGTAGTATAGGTGATCCACCTGCGCGGTCCAAATGTGGTACCGCCGTGCTTTCCGTGATTGCCTCGGGCAGGCGTTCAACCGCCGGTATCGAGATATTCCGTAAGCGTCTTGCGCAGGCAGTCGAACTGTTCTTCGGAGCGGAGCGGCTGATTGTCCCGGTCGGTGATGTAGAACACGTCCTCGGCGCGGACGCCGAAGGTGGCGATCTTTGCGCTCTGCACCCGCACCTGGCACTTGGTGAAGGCGCGCCCGACGCGGGAGAGCAGGCCGGGACGGTCCGCGGTGGTCAGTTCCATCACCGTGCGGTGGTTGCGCTCGTCCGTGCTGAAGGTCACCTGAGTGGGCATGGTGAAGTGCTTGAGATGGCGCGGGATGCGCCGCGTCACCTTGGCCGGTTGGGCATCCCGGCGCCGCAGGTGCTGGCGCAGGGTCTCTTGAATGTTCCGGACGCGATAGGGATCGTCGATGGGCTCGCCCGATTCGTCCAAGACCTGATAAGTGTCGAAGGTACGCCCGTTGCGCGCCATGATGATGCGTGCATCGACGATGGTGAGGCCGAGCTGGTCCAGCACCGAGGTGGCCAGGGCGAACAGGTGATCCTGATCCATGGCATGCAGGAAGACTTCCGTGGCGCCGCGCGTCGTCTGCTGGCGCACCAGCACCAGGGGCAGGTCGTCGGGCGGCGTGTGCGCAATGGCCTGGGTGTGCCAGGCGATCTCGTCCGGCGCGTAGCGCAGGAAATAATCGTCCCCGCAGTCCTGCCAGGCGGCATCGATCGCGGCGGTGTCCATGCCCTGGGCGGCGAGCAGCTCGCGTGCCTGATGCTGGATCTCGAGGATGCGGACCTCGGCGTCGATGGGCTCTTCGAGGCCGTGGATCAGGGCGCGCTTGGTGGCGGTGTACAGCTCCAGGAGCAGGGCGTCCTTCCAGGAGTTCCAGAGATTCGGGTTGGTGGCGCGGATGTCCGCGACGGTCAGCAGGTACAGATAGTCCAGGTGCACCACGTCGCCGACCTTGCCGGCGAATTCGTTGACCACCTCGGGATCGGAAATGTCGCGGCGCTGGGCGGTCATGGACATGAGCAGATGGTTGCGCACGAGCCAGGCGACCAGCCGCGTGTCGTACTGGCTAAGACCATGATGGATGCAGAAGGCCTCGGCGTCCTGCGCGCCAAGCTCGGAGTGGTCGCCGCCGCGGCCCTTGCCGATGTCGTGGAACAGCGCTGCGATGTACAGCAGCTCCTGCTTGGGCAGGCGCTGGATGATCTCGCTGCAGAGCGGGAATTCGTGGGCATGCTCCGCCACCGTGAACCGGCGCAGGTTGCGTATCACGAACAGGGAGTGTTCGTCCACGGTGTAGACATGGAACAGGTCGTATTGCATCTGCCCCACGACGTTGCCGAAGGCGGGCAGGTAGGCCGCCAGGACGCCGTAGCGGTTCATGCGGCGCAGTTGGTGGATCACGCCCGTCGGCTGGCGCAGGATCTCCATGAACAGCGTGCGTGCGCGCAGGTCGTTGCGGAATTTGTCGTCGATCAGGTAGCGGTGGTCGCGGATGAGCCGGATGGTGGCGGCGCGCACGCCTTTCAGTTCCGGATGCTGGGCCAGCAGCAGGAAGATCTCCAGCAGGGCGAACGGGTAGCGGCGGAACACGTCGTTGCGCGTCACTTCGATGAAACCCTTGCGCGCCTGGAAACGCTTGTTGATGGGCACGCGCTGACCGGGGTCGTCGGCATACAGGATCGCTTCCTGAAACAACTGGAGCAGCATCTCGTTCAGGCGGTTCAGCTCCATCACCGTCCGGTAATAGCGCTTCATGAACTGTTCGATGGCGTGGTTCGGGCTGGTATCGCGATAGCCGAAACGCTCGGCGATGGTGCGCTGATGGTCGAACAGCAAGCGGTCTTCGCGGCGGCCGGTCAGGGTGTGCAATGCGAAACGGATCTGCCACAGGAAATTCTGCCCGTCGATGAGCGTCTGGTATTCGGACTCCGTCAGGAATTTGTGCTGCACCAGATCGTGCAGGGTTTCCGCGCCGAAATGGCGCTTGGCGACCCAACCGATCATCTGGATGTCGCGCAGGCCGCCCGGACCTTCCTTGATGTGGGGTTCGAGATTGTAGGAGGTGTCGTGGAACTTGCGGTGGCGTGCGACCTGTTCGTGCCACTTGGCCTCGAAGAACTGCCGGCTGGGCCAGATGCGTTCGGGGCCCACCGCTTGGCGCATGGCCTCGAACAGCTCCCGGGGGCCGTCCAGGAGGCGCGATTCCATGAGGTTGGTGGCGACGGTGATGTCCTGTTCGGCCTGGGTCACGCAGTCCGGCAGCGACCGGACGCTGTGGCCGACCTCCAGCCCGATGTCCCAGAGGAACACGAGAAAGCTCTCGATACGGTCGCGGTAGCACTCATGGTCGTTCGTCCGCAGCAGGACCATGAGATCGATGTCGGACCCGGGATGGAGCTCGCCGCGGCCGTAGCCGCCCACGGCCACCAGGGCAACGTCCGCCTGAGCGGGATCGAACTGGCGACGCCACGCCTGGAGCAGGAGACGGTCGATGAACTGCGCGCGCTGGTACACCAGCACCGCGGCCGGCACGCCTTGCCAGAAAAGTTCGCGCAGTAGCGCATCGCCGGCCTTGAGCGTCTCGCGAAAGCGCGCCAGCGGCGCCGTGCTCGGCAACTGGGCGGCCAGGGCCGCAAGCTCTGCGGCCGGTGCGGTGGCGGTGTCGGTAGCCAGCCCGGCGGACGCCGGGTCTGCCGCAGGGGGATTCGGGGTGGACGGGTCGCTCAAGTGCCTGTATCCGGGCCAAGCGTGATCGACGCCGCGCTCAGATCTCCTCGTCGGGGCGCAGGGTGAGGATCTCGCAGCCGGTATCGGTCACGAGCACCGTGTGCTCCCACTGGGCGGACAGACTGTGGTCCTTTGTCACCACGGTCCAGCCGTCGCCCAGGAGCTTAACGTGACGGCGGCCGGCGTTGATCATCGGTTCAATGGTGAACGTCATGCCCGGTTCCAGCACCATGCCGGTCCCCGGGGTTCCGTAGTGGAGTACCTGCGGCTCTTCATGGAACTCGCGCCCGATGCCGTGGCCGCAATATTCGCGCACGACGGAGCAGTTGTTGGCCTCCGCGTGGCGTTGGATCGCGTACCCGATATCCCCCAGCCGGACGCCGGGCCTGACCATCTCGATGCCGATAAGCAGGCATTCATGGGCCACCCGTACCACCCGTTTGGCAATGATGGAGGGTTCCCCCACCAGGAACATCATGCTGGTGTCCCCATGGTAGCCGTCCTTGATGACGGTAATGTCTATATTGATGATGTCGCCGTCCTTGAGCCGTTTCTCGCCCGGGATGCCGTGGCATACCTGATGGTTGACCGAGGTGCAGATGGATTTGGGAAAGCCCCGGTAATTGAGCGGAGCGGGGATCGCCTTCTGCTCGTGGACGATATAGTCGTGGCAGATGCGGTCCAGCTCTTCGGTGGTGACACCGGGGACCACGTGCGGACGGATCATGTGCAGGACTTCGGCGGCGAGACGCCCTGCGATGCGCATCTTTTCGATCTCCGCCGGTGTCTTAATGGTTACGGGCATGATGGATCCTGAGGTGGATGATGGTCCGGGCGCCTGGAAATATTCAGTCGGACAAGAAAAGTCAGAGAAACTTTTCCACACAAGGCGCTGGGGTGAAGATTGTTTGGGCTTCGCTGTTTATGGTATAAAGCGCGCGCCGTTTAGGCAAACTCGAAATACACACACGCGCCGGCACATGCCGCCGGGTGCCCCGCAAGGGGTTGTGGCATGGGGTGCGTGGAGGATTAACCCTACAATTCGGAGCAAAGACATGGCAAACGTATCCATGCGTCAGATGCTGGAGGCCGGTGTGCATTTCGGCCACCAGGCCCGCTATTGGAACCCGAAGATGGCCCCCTACATCTTCGGTGAGCGCAACAAAATCCATATTATCAATCTGGAAAAAACCCTGCCGCTCTTCAACGATGCGATGAATTTCGTCAGCGGTCTGGCGGCGCGCAAGGGCACGATCCTGTTCGTCGGCACCAAGCGGGCGGCCCAGGAGGCGGTGCGCGAGGCGGCATCGCGCTGCGGCATGCCGTTCGTGGATCACCGTTGGCTGGGCGGCATGCTGACCAACTTCAAGACCATCAAGCAATCCATCAAGCGCCTGCGCGATCTGGAAGCCATGATCGCGGACGGCAGCATCGAGCGCTTCAGCAAGAAGGAGGCCCTGGGCCTGCGGCGGGAGCTGGAAAAGCTCGAGCGCAGCCTCGGCGGCATCAAGAACATGGCCAGCCTGCCGGACGCGCTGTTCGTGATCGATGTCGGGCATGAGAGCATCGCCATCGCCGAGGCCGGGAAGCTGGGCATCCCGGTGGTGGGCGTTGTGGACACCAATAATTCTCCCGACGGCGTGGACTACGTCATTCCCGGCAATGACGACGCCATCCGGGCGGTACAGCTTTATCTGCAGGCCGCCGCCGACGCGGTACTCGAGGGACGCGCCAGCGTGCCGCAGATGGCGGGTTCGGAAGACGAGTTCGTCGAGCTGGACGAAAGCGGCGCTCCGGCTGCCGAGGCGGCGCCCAGCAAGCCGGCCAAGCCCAGGGCGGCGGTGAAGAAGAAGGCGCAGAAGAAATCCGCGGCCGACGCCCGTGCCGATGTCGAGGGCGCGGAAGCAGAGTAAGGCTGCAGAGCCTGATCCCCCGGGCGCTGGCTGGCGAAGGCATCCCCCATCGCCAGCCAGCGTGACGTTTTTGGCTGTCGCAGTCTCCGCGCGGGGCAGCGGCACACCTGAAGATTCAAAGACTTGGCGAGGTATATATCAATGGAAATTACTGCCGCAATGGTTAAGGAGCTGCGTGAGCGCACCGGCTCCGGGATGATGGAATGCAAGAAGGCCCTGCAGGAAACCAACGGCGACATCGAGGCTGCGGTGGAGTGGATGCGCAAAGCGGGGCTTGCCAAGGCCGACAAGAAGGCGAGCCGGATTGCCGCCGAGGGCCTGATCCTCGTCGAGCGCAGCGCCGACGGCAAAGAGGCCGCCATGGTGGAGGTCAATTGCGAGACCGACTTCGTGTCCAAGGGCGATGACTTCCGGAATTTCGCCAAGGCCGTTGCGCAGCGCGTGCTGCAGAGCCGGCCGGCGGATCTCGAGGCCCTGTTGGAGATGCCGCTGCAGGAAGAGGGGGGAGTGTCCGTCAATACCGCCCGCCAGGAATTGGTCGCCAAGCTCGGTGAGAACATGAACGTACGCCGTTTCGTTCGTTATCAGTCCGAAGGCTTGGTGGGGTTCTACCTGCACGGCACCCGCATCGGTGTCCTGGTGGATATGGTCGGTGGCTCCGAGGAACTGGCCAAGGATGTGGCGATGCATGTCGCGGCCAGCCGGCCGGTGTGCGTCGAGGAAAAGGACGTGCCCGCCGACATGGTCGCGAAAGAGCGGGAGATCTTCACTGCCCAGGCGGCCACCAGCGGCAAGCCCGCCAACATCATCGAAAAGATGGTGGAAGGCCGTTTGAAGAAATTCTTCGCGGAAGTGACCCTGCTGGGTCAGCCCTTCGTCAAGGATCCCGACAAGAGCGTTGGGGATCTGCTCAAGGCGGCCGGCGCGACTGTGGTGCGATTCGAGCGCTTCGAGGTGGGCGAAGGCATCGAGAAGAAGAGCGGAAATTTCGCCGAGGAAGTGATGGAGCAGGTGCGCAAGGGTTGATTGCCCCCTGCCTTTCCGGTGGCGTGACGCGTCACGCCCCGGCGCTTTCTGCAGTAGGGAATGTTGTACCGGTCGCCCGCCGGGCGGGCGACCGGTAGCGCGGCGGCCGGCAGGCCGCGCAACCCTGCACCTGCTGTGATATTCTCGGTCCAGGGGCAGGCTGGCTGCACCGGCGATGAACGGTCCGGCCAGCCCCAAGGCCTTTTCACACGACGTCAATACGAAAGGTCATGCACGAACAGACCCTCCAATATCGACGCGCCCTGCTCAAGCTCAGCGGCGAGGCCCTGCAGGGCAGCGCGCCATCGGGAATCGATGCCGCGGTGTTGGCGCGTTTTGCCAGCGAGATCCGGGATACGGTGGCGCTGGGCGTGCAACTGGGATTGGTGATCGGAGGCGGCAATATCTTTCGCGGGCAGGGGTTGGCCGCGGCCGGCATGGATCGGGTGACGGGCGATTACATGGGCATGCTGGCCACGGTGATGAACGCGCTGGCCATGCGCGATGCCCTGTTGCGGCTCGGCATCCAGGCGCGAGTGATGTCGGCCCTGCGGATCGATCATGTCTGCGAAGGCTTCGATCGGCTCCAGGCCGTGCGCTGCCTGGAAGAAGGCCAGGTCGTGATTTTCGCGGCGGGAACCGGCAATCCGTTTTTTACGACGGACACGGCGGCTAGCCTGCGCGCTATCGAGATCGGCGCCCAGGTCATGCTCAAGGCCACCAAGGTCGATGGCGTCTATTCCGCGGACCCGGTGAAGCAGCCGGATGCGCTGCATTTTCCGCGTCTTACCTACGATGAGGTGCTGGAGCGGCGGTTGATGGTCATGGATGCGACAGCGGTTATCCTGTGCCGGGATCACGACATGCCGCTGCGCGTGTTCAATATTAATAACAAAGGTGCCCTCAAACGCGTAATGCTGGGTGAACAGGTAGGTACGCTGGTGGAAAGGGAGAATCGCACATGATTGAAGATACCAAGAAGTCGGCCATGAGCCGCATGGCCAAAAGTATCGAGGCGCTGCGTCACGAATTGATGAAGATCCGTACGGGGCGCGCGCATACGAGTCTGTTGGATCACATTACGGTGCCCTATTACGGGAGCGACGTGCCGTTGACCCAGGTGGCGTCCGTTACGGTGCTGGATCCGCGCACGCTGGGCGTGACGCCATGGGAAAAGACCATGGTCGGACCGATCGACAAGGCGATCCGGGCCTCGGACCTCGGGCTCAATCCCGTGACGGTCGGCACTCTGATCCGGGTTCCCATGCCGCCGCTGAGCGAAGAGCGGCGCCGCGACATGGTCAAGGTCGTTCGGCATGAGGCCGAGGGCGCGCGGGTGGCGATCCGGAATATCCGGCGGGATGCCATCAGCGAGCTGAAGCAGTTGCTCAAGGACAAGCAGATCTCCGAAGACCAGGAAAGGCGCGCCCAGGACGAGATCCAGAAGCTTACGGACAAGTACATCGCGGAAGTGGACCAGGTGCTCGCCGCGAAAGAAGCAGAACTGATGGAGATTTGACCCCGGCGCCCGATGGCGGGTGGCGGGCAATGAATCCTTTTTGTGGCGTCTCTCGTATTGCGACGCCGTGAATGCATCGCCGTGTTGCGCACCGGGATCGAGTGCCGTCCAGAACCAGCAGACATGTCGCAAGAGAACACGCCGTCTGAAATCGAGCGGCTGAAGCGGACGCTGCCGCGCCACGTGGCCATTATCATGGATGGCAACGGCCGCTGGGCGGAAAGGCGTCATTTGCCGCGCTATGCCGGACATCGGGCGGGCGTGAAGGCGGTGCAGGCCATCGTGGAGGCCTGCGCGGTAAGGGAAATCGAAGCTTTGACGCTCTTTGCCTTCAGCAGCGAGAACTGGCGGCGGCCGCAACAGGAAGTCGGTCTGCTGATGGAACTCTTTCTGTCCACCCTGCGCCGCGAGGTGGACAAGCTCCACCGGCGTAACGTACGGCTGCGCTTCATCGGCGACCGCGCCGCATTTCCGGCAAGTATCCATAAACGAATCGATGCGGCGGAAGAACTCACCAAGGACAACACCGGCCTGAATCTCGTGATCGCCGTGAATTACGGCGGGCGCTGGGACATCACCCAGGCGGCGCGCCGCCTGGCCCGGAAGGTCGAGGCAGGCGAGCTGCGGGTGGATGAGATCACGCCTCAGCATCTGGAGGCGGAACTCTCCTTGCACGGCCTGCCGGAACCCGATCTTTTCATCCGTACCGGCGGGGAGAAGCGCGTCAGCAACTTCCTGCTCTGGCAACTTGCGTACACGGAGTTGTATTTCACTGACATCCTGTGGCCCGACTTCGATGCACAGGCGTTTGCCGATGCCCTCGCGTCGTTCGCCGGGCGTCAGCGCCGCTTTGGCCTGACCGGGCACCAGGTGGAGCAGATCAAGGGTGCTTAAGCAGCGCCTGTTGACTGCCGCGGTGCTCATCCCGCTCGTGGTGTGGGCTGTGCTCGGCCTGCCGAGCGGCACGCTGGCGCTGGTGTTGGGGGCGTTCGTGCTCGTCGGGGCGTGGGAGTGGGGTGCGCTGATGGGGCTGACATCTCCCCGGCCGCGGGTTTTCTACCTTGCCCTGATGGCGGTGGCGTTGGGGTTGGGATGGAGTGTCATCGAGCGCCCGGCGCTGCTCGCCGTATTGCTGGCGCTCGCGTTCGCATGGTGGATCGTCGCCCTGGCTTGGCTCGTGCGCTATCGGCCGGGCGGCAAGGGCGATGGCGCTATGCCGGCAATCAAGGGCGTGGCAGGCATCTTGACCTTGGTGCCTGCGTGGACGGCCTTGGTCGCCCTGCACGGTACCGGACGAACCGGGGCGTATCTGCTGCTCCTGCTGTTGGTGCTGATCTGGCTCGCCGACAGCGGCGCATTTTTTGTCGGCAGGCGCTGGGGCAGCATCAAGCTCGCGCCGCTGATCAGTCCCGGCAAGACGCGGGAAGGGGTTTACGGAGCGCTGGCGGCCGCCGGGATCTGGGCGATCATTGGAGGCTGGTGGCTTGGTCTGCAGGAGCTGCAGTTGATACTGTTCGTTTCGCTGTGCCTGGTTACCGTGGTGTTTTCCATCGTCGGGGATCTGTTCGAGAGCATGATCAAGCGCCAGCGCGGGGTCAAGGACAGCGGCACCCTGTTTCCGGGCCACGGCGGCGTGCTGGATCGTGTGGATAGCCTGACGGCCGCGGCGCCGGTGTTCGTGCTTGGTCTGCTGCTGCTGGAGATTCCCGCATGATCGGCGTGACGGTGCTGGGAGCCACGGGGTCGATCGGCGTCAGCACCCTGGACGTGCTGGCACGGCACCGCGACCGGTTTCGGGTAGTTGCACTCACCGCGCGGGTCGCAGTGGATCGACTGTACGAGCAGTGTGTGGCGCATCGGCCGGAGTATGCGGTGGTGGTGGATCCGGACGGGGCGCGGCGGTTGGAGCAGCGTCTGCGCGCGACGGATCTGCCCACCCGGGTCCTGGCGGGGACGGAGGGATTGCTGGAGGTTGCGCGGTTGCCCCAGGTGGACTACGTCATGGCGGCGATCGTCGGGGCGGCGGGGCTGTTGCCGACCCTGGAGGCGGCGCACGCGGGCAAGCGCATCCTGCTGGCCAACAAGGAAGCGCTCGTGATGTCGGGGCGCCTGTTCATGGAGGAGGTCCGCCGCGGCGGCGCGGTGCTGCTGCCCATCGATAGCGAGCACAACGCGGTATTTCAATGCATGCCGGCCGGTTTTGTGGAGAATCGAAACCGGGACGGGGTACGGCGCATCCTGTTGACCGCTTCGGGCGGGCCGTTCCGTAGCTGGCCGCTCGCGGAGCTCGACGCGGTCACGCCGGAACAGGCCTGCAAGCATCCCAACTGGGTGATGGGCCGAAAGATTTCGGTAGACTCGGCCACCATGATGAACAAGGGGCTGGAGGTGATCGAGGCCTGCTGGCTGTTCGATACCGGCCCGGATCAGGTGGAGGTGGTCGTCCATCCGCAGAGCGTGGTCCACTCCATGGTAGAGTATATCGACGGATCGGTGCTCGCCCAGCTCGGTAATCCGGATATGCGCACGCCCATCGCCCATGCGCTGGCATGGCCGCATCGGATCGAATCCGGCGTGGCGAGTCTCGACATCTTTTCCATTGCCCGCCTGGATTTCCAACAGCCCGATCCGCAGCGCTTCCCCTGCCTGCGGCTGGCCTACGAGGCGGTCCGGACCGGGGGCACGGCACCCGCCATCCTCAATGCTGCCAACGAAGTCGCGGTACAGGCCTTCCTGGATGGTAGGCTTTCCTTTATGCAGATACCTGCGGTTATCGATTCCACGCTGGAGGCACTGAGGCCGCGGGAGGCGAGCTCCTTGGAGATCATTCTCGAGGACGACAGAATGGCGCGGGATTTTGCGGCGCGCCAAGTGGTTGCACGGGTCCGGAGGGCTGTGTGATGAGCTCGGTGCTGGTGTCGGTTGTTGCGTTTCTGGTGGCCCTGGGGGTCCTGATTACCGTTCACGAATTCGGGCATTTCTGGGTGGCGCGCCGGATGGGCGTGAAGGTGCTGCGCTTTTCCATCGGCTTCGGCAAGCCCCTGTGGACCTGGCGGCGCGGCGCGGACGACACCGAGTATGTGATCGCGGCGTTGCCGCTCGGCGGCTACGTGAAGATGGTGGATGAGCGCGAGGGCGAGGTGGCGGAAGAAGATCTTCCGCGCGCGTTCAATCGGCAGCCCCTTGGGGCGCGCTTCGCCATTGTCGCGGCGGGTCCGGTGTTCAATCTGGCGTTCGCGCTCCTGGCCTATTGGTTGATGTTCATCGTCGGGGTCGGGGGGATGCGCCCAACCATCGGCGAGGTGCTGCCGGGGACGTATGCGGACCAGGCCGGACTGCGCGCGGGGGAGGAGATCGTGGCGGTGGACGGCCGCGAGACGCCCACCTGGGAAACCGCGGTCATCGCCCTGTTGCAGGGAGCGATGGATCGCGCGGTCGTGCAGTTGGAGACCCGGGACGATGCGGGGCGGTTCCAGGAACGGTTGCTGGATTTGCGTACGGCGCCCGACCTCGTGGAAGGGGCGCAGATGCTGGAGCGGATCGGGATACGGCCATGGCGTCCCCGGGTTCCCGCGATCATCGGGGGGCTCGAGCCGGGCGGGGTGGCCGCGCAGGCCGGTTTTACGGTCGGTGACCGCATCGTCGCGGCGGACGGCCGGCCTATTGATACTTGGGATGCGTGGGCGGAGTATGTGCGCGAGCGGCCGGGACGGTTGATCAGTGTCGATGTGATACGGGACGGTCAGACCCTGACGCTGGAAGTGCGGCCCCGGCGATTGGAGCGGGATGAGCAGGTGGTTGGATATATTGGCGCCGCGGCGGAAATCCCGGAGGACATGTTGGCCGCAATGCGGACGGAGGTGCGGTACGGGCCGATCGAGGCCGTCGGGGTCGCGATCGCGAAGACCTGGGAGATGTCGGCGCTCACGCTGCAGATGTTGTGGAAAATGGTGATAGGGGAAGCATCGGTCAAGAATATCAGTGGGCCGATCAGCATTGCGCAGTATGCGGGGCAGTCGGCGAGCATCGGGTTTACACCGTTCTTGTCTTTTCTCGCGATCGTGAGTATCAGTCTCGCTGTCCTCAATCTTTTGCCTATCCCCGTACTGGATGGCGGACATCTAATGTATTACCTTATGGAGTTTATCAAAGGCAGCCCCGTGTCCGAGGACGCCCAGCTTCTGGGCCAGAGGGTAGGAATCGCGGTGTTGCTGGTGCTGATGGGGCTCGCTTTTTATAACGATCTTACGCGTCTGTTCGGCTAGGAAGCACAAGGTCCATTCGTGTTGCCGGAGACGGAAGGGCTGTTTCGGGAGACAGCCATGCAGCACCGGGGATTGCTGCGCGCGGGGAGCGAAACGGAATGGATGGCTTGGGGTGGGGCAAGGGTGGCAGCAGACAGGCCCGCGGGCGGATGCTCCAACAGGTCTCATAACAATAATGCGCGGTACTCAAGAATAGGCGATTCATGAAGAGTGTAGGGCGGGTCTTGTTGCTCGCGGGATTTCTGGCGGCAAAGGCATGGGCCTTTGAGCCGTTTGTCGTGCGGGATATCCGGGTCGAAGGTTTGCAGCGCATCGCTGCCGGCACGATTTTCAATTACCTGCCGGTGAAGGTGGGAGAGACGTTCGACGAGGCCCGCTCCGCGGAGGCGATCCGGGCCTTGTTCAAGACCGGGTACTTTTCGGACGTGCGCCTCGAACGGGAAGGCGGCGTGCTGGTGGTATCGGTGGTGGAACGGCCGGCCATTGCGGACGTCAGCATTTCCGGCAACAAGGAAATGGCGTCGGAGCAACTGCTGGACGCGCTCAAGCAGATCGGGTTGGCGGAGGGGCGCGTATTCGACCGCTCGCTGCTCGACAAGGTGGAGCAGGAGTTGCGCCGCTTGTATTTCAGCCTCGGCAAGTACGCCGTTCAGATCCAATCGACGGTGACGCCGCTGGAGCGCAATCGTGTCGGGATCGCCATCGACATCTCCGAAGGGCGGGCGGCGCGGATCCGTCAGATCAATATCGTCGGCAACAAGATCTTCAGCGACAAGGAACTGCTCGAGGAGTTCCAGTTGAGTCCCACGACGCTGTTCTCGTTCTATACCAAGAACGACCAGTACTCCCGGGAAAAACTCGCAGCGGACCTGGAAACGCTGCGCTCCTACTACCTGGATCGCGGCTACATCAACTTCAACATCGAGTCCACGCAGGTCTCCATCACCCCTGACAAAAAGGACATTTACATCACGGTCAATGTATCCGAAGGGGATCAGTACACCATCAGCGAAATCCGGCTGGCCGGCGATCTGGTGCTTCCGGAGGAGGAGTTGCGCAAGCTGGTCGTGGCGGAGCAGGGCGCGTTGTTCTCCCGCAAGGTCGTGACCGAGAGCGCCAACAAGATCGGCGAGCGGCTGGGCCATGAGGGGTATGCCTTCGCCAACGTCAATACCATCCCCGAGATCGAGAAGGAGACCAAACAGGTCGCGGTGACGTTTTTCATCGACCCGGGCAAGCGCGCGTACGTGCGCCGGATCAATTTTGCCGGAAATACCCGGACGCACGACGACGTGCTGCGCCGCGAAATGCGCCAGCTCGAAGGTGCCTGGATCTCGACGGAAAAGGTGGAGCGCTCGCGCACCCGTCTGGAGCGGCTCGGGTACTTCGAGAAGGTCAATGTGGAAACGCCCGCGGTGCCCGGCACCCCGGATCAGGTGGATGTGAACTTCTCCGTGGTGGAACGGCCCTCCGGCAGCCTCCTGGCCGGTGCCGGTTTCTCGCAATCGGACGGGCTGTTGATCAACCTGAGCATCACGCAGGACAACTTCCTGGGCACCGGCCGGCGGGTAAGTGCCACCTTCAATAACAGCGACATCAACACGATCTACAGTTTCTCGTACAACAACCCGTATTACACCATCGACGGAGTGAGTCGCGGATTCACCGCCTACTTCCGGGAGACGGACGCGGACGAAGCCAACATTTCGCGCTACCTCACCGACGTGTTCGGCGGCAGCGTAATCTTCGGCATCCCGCTCAGCGAGGACGACACGGTCCGGATCGGCTTCGGGTATGAGAATACCGATCTGAAGAGCACCCCGCGTTCGCCGGATGAGATCACGAATTTTATTGCCGAAAACGGCAGCCAGTTCAACACGTTCAGCCTCACCGGGAGCTGGGCGCGGGACTCGCGCAACCGGGCGATCTTTCCCACGCGCGGCTCGGTTCGGCGCGTCTCGGCGGAGGTCGCGCTGCCCGGGAGCGATCTGCTGTATTACAAGCTGAATTACCGCCATGAATGGTATTACCCGCTCACGGAGAGCGTCACGCTGTCGCTGAACGGCGAGCTGGGCTACGGCGATGGCTATGGCGACACGGATGCCCTGCCGTTTTTCAAGAACTACTACGCGGGCGGTCCGCGCTCGGTGCGCGGCTTCAAGGCGAACACGCTCGGCCCGCGCGATACGCCTGCAGTCAACGAGGAGAGCCGGCCCTTCGGCGGCAACGTGCGCACCGTCGGCAACATCGAGCTCATTTTCCCGCCACCGTTCGGGGACAAGGACAACCAGTCGCTGCGCGCCAGTGCGTTCATCGACGCGGGCAACGTGTTCGATACCAGCCGCGGCGATGATTTCGATCTTGGCGAACTGCGCTTTTCCGCGGGTGTGGGGATCATGTGGTTCTCGCCCCTGGGGCCGTTGACTTTCAGTTTGGCGCAGCCGTTAAATGACAAAGATGGCGACGAAACAGAGGTTTTCCAGTTCACACTTGGCACGAGTTTTTAATCGTAAGGGAGCAGAGAGTTGAAAAAGTCCTTGTCCGTTCTGCTGATGGTTGGTGTGGCAAGTTTCGGCTGGCTACCGACTGCTGTTTCCGCGGCGGAGCTTCGAATCGGTTTCGTCAATGCCGCCAAGGTCCTGGAGGAGGCGCCCCAGGCTAAGGAGGCGCGCGACCGGCTGGAAAAGGAATTCGCGCCCCGGGATAAGGAACTGGTGAGTCAGCAGCAGGAGCTGAAGAAAATGGAGGAGAAACTGGCGCGGGATGGCGCGATCCTGAGCGAAACGGAGCAGCGCAAATTGGAGCGCGAAATATTGAACACGAAGCGGGAGATCAAGCGCGCTCAGGATGAATTCCGGGAGGATTTCAATATTCGTCGCAACGAAGAGTTCGGAAAACTCCAACGTCGTGTCTACGAGGCCATCGTCGCGTTGGCCAAACAGGAAAAATACGACGTGATCATCAGTGATGGAGTGCTCTTCGCCAGCGAGCGCGTGGACATGACGGACAAGGTGCTGGAACGGCTTAGGAGCGAGGCAAAACGCGAAGCGAGCGGCAAGAAGTAAGCTGCGAGCGGTGGAGCGACCTTTGAATCTGACCCTTCGAGAGATTGCCGAACGAGTCGGCTGCGAAATTCACGGTGATGAGAATTGCGTGATCACCGGGATCGCCGCGCTGCAAAACGCGGCGCCGGGCAAGATCAGTTTTCTCGCCAATCCGCGTTACCGCAAGTATCTCCGGACGACCAAGGCCTCGGCCGTCATCCTCGCGCGGAGCGAGCTGGCCGGCTGTCCGGTAGCCGCGCTGGTCGCGGATAATCCCTACGCGACCTATGCGCGGGTGGCGACCCTGCTTCATCCCCCGGCCCCCGGAAAACAGGGCATACATCCCACCGCGTGGGTGGCGGATTCGAGCACCATCCACGAGAGTGCCTGGGTGGGGCCGCACTGTGTTGTCGAGGCCGGCGTCGTGCTCGGCCCTGGGGTGCAGGTGGGGCCCGGTTGCGTCATCGGAGAAGGCGTGACCATCGGCGAAGACAGCCGTCTCGTTGCGAATGTAACAGTGTGCAGCGGAACACGCATCGGCCGACGCACGCTCATCCATCCGGGGGCGGTGATCGGGAGCGACGGCTTCGGGTTGGCCAACGATCACGGGGTCTGGGTGAAGATTCCGCAGATCGGCGGCGTGCGCATCGGCGACGACGTGGAGATAGGGGCCAATACGACCATCGACCGGGGGGCGTTGGAAGACACCGTCATCGAGGATGGGGTGAAGCTCGATAACCTGATCCAGATTGGCCATAACGTGCAGATTGGTGCGCACTCGGCGGTCGCGGGCTGCGCCGGCATCTCCGGCAGCGCGAAGATCGGCCAGCGTTGCATGATCGCTGGTGCCGTGGGTATTGCCGGCCATCTCGAAATCGCGGACGACGTGCACGTCACGGCGATGTCGCGGGTATCCAAATCGCTTACGGAACCCGGCGTGTACTCGTCCGGAACCCCAATCCAGCCCAACAACCTGTGGCACCGCAATTCGGTACGGTTCAAGCAACTGGATGACATGGCGCAGCGGTTGAAGGCGCTGGAGAGGCTCGTCGAGCGATTGCGCGGCAAGGACGACGACGCGTAACGTTCCGCGCCCTCGAAGGCCGCGGGCGTCCCCAAGAGTGCAGCGGCAAGAGCGGCTGCGACAACATCATATAAGCAACTCACGTCAATAAAGGTGAAATCTTGAATACCCTCGACATTCAGAAGGTGCTGAAGCTCCTGCCGCACCGTTATCCATTTCTTCTCGTGGACCGGGTCATCGACTATGTGCCGGGCGAGTCGCTGGTGGCACTGAAGAATGTCACGATCAACGAGCCGTTTTTCCCGGGGCACTTCCCGCAGCAGGCCGTCATGCCCGGAGTGCTGATCCTCGAAGCGCTCGCCCAGGCGACCGGTATCCTGGCGATACTGAGCGGGGGAGGCGGAGAACGGCCGGAGAATTCCCTGTACTATTTCGTGGGGATCGACAAGGCGCGCTTCAAGAAACCCGTGACGCCCGGCGACCAGTTGTCTCTGGAGGTGAAGCTCAACCGGACCATGCGTGGCATGTGGATGTTCAGCGCGGAGGCCAAGGTGGAGGGCAACGTGGTCGCGAGCGCCGACATGATGTGCGCGGCCAAGGAAATCGAACCGTGATCGACCCGCGAGCAATTGTCGACCCCGGCGCTCGCTTGGCAGAGGATGTAACGGTCGGACCCTACACCATCATCGGCGCGGACGTGGAGATCGGCGCCGGGACCTGGATCGGGCCGCATGTCGTCATCAACGGCCCTACCCGTATCGGCCGGGATAACAAGATTTATCAGTTCGCCTCCATCGGCGAGTGCCCGCAGGACAAGAAATACGCGGGGGAGCCGACTCGTCTCGAGATCGGCGACCGCAACGTCATCCGCGAATACGCGACGCTCAATCGCGGTACGGTGCAGGGCGGCGGTGTGACGCGCGTTGGCAACGACAATCTCATCATGGCGTATGTGCACATCGCGCACGATTGCCAGGTCGGCAACGGCACCGTCTTCGCGAACGCAGCCTCCCTGGCAGGGCACGTGACGGTGGGCGACATGGCCATCCTGGGCGGGTTTGCCATCGTGCATCAGTTCTGCCGGATCGGGGCGCATTGCTTCTGCGCCATGGGCAGCGCGATCAATCGTGACGTGCCGCCCTACGTGACGGTGTCGGGGCACATGGCGGAACCCCACGGCATCAACAGCGAAGGGCTCAAGCGCCGGGGGTTCAGTCCGCAGACCATCCAGCAGATACGCCGCATGTACAAGTTGATTTACAAATCCAAGCTGCGGCTCGAAGAGGCCCTGGAACAGGCGCGCCCCTTGGCGGCGGAGTGTCCGGAAGTCGCTTTGATGCTGGATTTCATCGAGAGTTCGGCGCGCGGAATCGTGCGCTGAGGCGAAACGGGGCGGCTGTGGCTGCATGACCATGGCCGCATTGAACATCACACAATCTCCTGGTTGAATACCGGAATGCTGCGCATTGGGATCGTCGCCGGAGAGGCCTCGGGCGACCAGCTTGGCGCCGGTCTCATCCGCGCCATCAAGGAGCGGTTGCCGGATGCCGTTTTCGAAGGTGTTGCCGGCCCCAAGATGATCGAGGCCGGCTGTACTGCGCTCTACCCTGTGGAGCGGCTCTCGGTCATGGGGTTGGTGGAGGTGCTCGGGCACCTGCCCGACCTGCTGCGGATTCGCAGGGCGCTACGGCGCCATTTTCTCGAACATCCGCCGGACCTGTTCATCGGCATCGACGCGCCGGATTTCAACCTCGGGCTCGAACGCAGCCTCAAGGCCGCCGGAATCACCACGGTACACTACGTGAGCCCCACGGTGTGGGCGTGGCGTCAGGGACGGGTGCGCAAGCTCGCCCGCAGCATGGACCTCATGCTGACGATCTTTCCGTTCGAGGCGGATTTCTATGCCGGGCGCGGGCTGGATGTCCGCTTCGTCGGGCACCCGTTGGCCGATCTCATCCCCGATACGGTGGATCGGCGTGCCGCGCGCCGTGCGCTCGGTCTTCCCGAAGAAGGGAGGATTGTGGCACTGCTGCCCGGCAGCCGCGGCACGGAGCTGCGCTATTTGGGCGCCCCCTTCGTCCAGGCTGCGGCGTGGTGCCGGGCGCGACATCCGGAATTGCTGTTCGTCACGCCGACGGCGAATGCCGGTACCCGGGCGGCGCTGGAAGCGGCCTGGCGCACGCACGCGCCCGACCTGCCCCTGACCGTCGTCGACGGCCGTTCCCATGAGGTCATGGCGGCGGCGGATGTGGTGCTCGCCGCGTCGGGCACCGCGACGCTGGAGGCGGTGCTGCTGAAGCGCCCCCTGGTGGTCGCCTACCGCGTGGCGCCCCTGAGCCACTGGATCTTCCGCGACCTGGGGCTGATCAAGGTGCCCTACATCGCCATGCCCAACCTGCTGGCCGGGCGGGAGATTGCGCGGGAGTTCATCCAGGACGCCGCCACTCCTGAGAACCTCGGGCAGGCGCTTCTGGCGCTGCTGGAGAACCCGGATGCGGGCGCGGAGATGGAACGGATCTTTAGTGATATTCATCGGTCACTGCGCCGTGACGCGAGCCGCAACGCGGCCGAGGCGGTGCTGGAGTTGATCGAGCGCAAGAAGAACATTGGCGGGACGCATGGGCAAAGGCCGACAACAGCAGGGCAGACGTGAAGCCATCGCCAGCGGGGCGCAACTCGGATTGGAATTCCCGATCGAGGCAAAGCTGATCGCCGGCGTCGACGAGGCCGGGCGCGGGCCGCTCGCGGGGCCGGTGATCGCGGCCGCGGTGATCCTGGACCCGGCGCGGCCGATCGAGGGGCTCGCGGACTCCAAGGCCCTCACCAGCCGGCGGCGCGATGAACTCGAGGCCGTCATTCGCCGCGAGGCGCTCGCGTGGGCCGTGGGGCGCGCCGAGGTGGAAGAGATCGATACCCTGAATATCCTGCAGGCGACGCTGCTGGCGATGCAGCGCGCCGTGGCGGGTCTGGGCGTTGTGCCGCACTATGTGCTGGTGGACGGCAACCGCTGTCCGGAACTTCCCTGTCCGGCGCAGGCCGTCGTGCGCGGGGATCAGACGGTGCAGGCGATCTGCGCCGCCTCCATACTCGCCAAGGTGGCGCGGGACCGGGAAATGGTCGAACTGGACGCCCGCTATCCTGGCTACGGGCTGGCGGAACACAAGGGCTATGGCACTGGCGCGCACCTGGAGGCGTTGCGCACGCACGGGCCGACCGCGATTCACCGGCGCAGTTTCGCGCCCGTACGCCTGGCGCTGGAAAGCCATCAATCCCGGCTGACGAAATAGCAGATGAGCAGCGGCTTCGTACATCTTCACCTGCACTCGGAGTATTCCCTGGTCGACGGCATCGTGCGCATTCCGGCGCTGGTGAAGGCCGTGGCCGCGGCCGGGATGCCGGCGGTGGCGATCACCGATCAGGGCAACCTGTTCGCCATGGTGAAGTTCTACAAGGCGGCGCAGGCGGCGGGTGTCAAACCCATCGTCGGGGTGGACCTGTGGGTGCGCTGCGATGCCGAGGGCAGTCCGCCCCACCGGCTCGTGCTGTTGTGCCAGAACCAGGACGGCTATCGCAATCTCACGCGCCTGGTGTCGCGCACCTATCTCGAAGGCCAGCACCGGGGCATGCCCATGCTCGACCGGGCGTGGCTGGATGGCCATACGGACGGCCTCATCGCCCTGTCCGGCGGCCGGGAAGGGGAGGTGGGCCGGGCCCTGTTGTCCGGCGATCCATCCGCCGCGAAGCAGGTGCTGGAGGGGTGGCTCGAACTTTTCCCCGGACGTTTTTATCTGGAACTGCAGCGTACGGGGCGCGAGGGTGAGGAAGACTACCTGCACGCCGCCGTGGCCCTCGCGGCGGAGTGCGACGTCCCGGTGGTGGCCACCAACGACGTACGGTTCCTGAAGCAGAGCGACTTCGAGGCGCACGAGGCGCGGGTGTGCATCATGGAAGGCCGCACCCTGGACGATCCGCGCCGCCCGCGTGCCTATTCCGATCAGCAGTACCTGCGTACGCCGCAGGAGATGGCGGAGCTGTTCGCGGACATCCCCGAGGCGCTGGAAAACTCCGTGGAGATCGCGCGGCGCTGCACTCTGGAACTGCGCCTGGGCGAGAACTTCCTGCCGGATTTTCCCGTACCGCCCGGCATGAGCGTGGATAGCTTCCTGCAGGAGCAGGCGCGCAGCGGGTTGGCGCGGCGCCTGGAACGCATCATCAGGCCCGACGCGCCGGACGCGGACGCCAAGCGTAAGGTGTACCAGGAGCGCCTGGAGACGGAGCTGGACGTCATCATCAAGATGGGCTTTCCCGGCTACTTCCTCATCGTGGCGGACTTCATCCGCTGGGCCAAGGGCAACGGCATCCCGGTAGGCCCGGGACGCGGCTCGGGCGCGGGCTCGCTGGTGGCCTACGCCCTCGGCATCACGGATCTCGACCCGCTCGCCTACGACCTGCTGTTCGAGCGCTTCCTCAATCCCGAGCGCGTCTCCATGCCCGACTTCGACGTGGACTTCTGCATGGAAGGCCGCGACCGGGTGATCGAGTACGTGGCCGAGCATTACGGCCGCGACAAGGTTTCCCAGATCGCCACCCACGGCACCATGGCGGCCAAGGCGGTGGTGCGCGACGTGGGGCGCGTGCTGGGGTATCCCTACGGCTTCGTGGACCGGATCGCCAAGCTCATCCCGTTCGAGGTGGGGATGACGCTGGAAAAGGCCATGGAGCAGGAGGAGGAGCTGCGCAAGGCCTACGAAAGTGATGAGGAAGTGCGCAGCCTGCTGGATCTCGCCCAGGCGCTGGAAGGCATCGCGCGCAATGTTGGCAAGCACGCGGGCGGCGTGGTCATCGCCCCCTCGGTGCTGACGGACTTCACGCCGCTCTACTGCGAAGCGGGCGGCGGCGGCCTCGCCACCCAGTTCGACAAGGACGACGTGGAGGCGGTGGGCCTGGTGAAGTTCGACTTTCTCGGCCTGCGCACGCTCACCATCATCGACTGGGCGGTCAAGACCATCAATCGCGTGCGCGCGGAAGCCGGCGAGCCGCCCATCGACATCTCCGCCATCGACCTGGACGACAAGGCGACCTTCGACCTGCTCAAGCGCTGCGCCACCACCGCCGTGTTCCAGCTCGAATCGCGCGGCATGAAGGAGCTGATCAAGCGCCTTCAGCCCGACTGCTTCGAGGACATCGTGGCGCTGGTGGCCCTGTTCCGCCCCGGTCCGCTCCAGTCCGGTATGGTGGACGATTTCATCAACCGCAAGCACGGGCGCGCCAAGGTCGACTATCCGCACCCGGACCTGGAGCCCATCCTCAAGCCCACCTATGGCGTCATCCTGTACCAGGAGCAGGTGATGCAGATCGCCCAGGTGCTGGCGGGCTACACCCTGGGCGGCGCGGACCTGCTGCGTCGCGCCATGGGCAAGAAGAAGCCCGAGGAGATGGCCAAGCAGCGCTCCATCTTCCTGGAGGGCGCCGCCAAGCGCGGCGTCGACGAGACGGTAGCGAACTACATCTTCGACCTCATGGAGAAGTTCGCGGGCTACGGCTTCAACAAGTCGCACTCGGCGGCCTATGCCCTGGTCTCCTACCAGACCGCCTGGCTCAAGGCCCATTTTCCGGCGGCCTTCATGGCGGCGGTGCTCTCTGCGGACATGGACAACACCGACAAGGTGGTGACGCTCATCGAAGAGTGCCGGACCATGAAACTGGAAGTTCTGCCGCCGGACATCAACCGCTCGGACTACCGATTCACCATCAGCGGACCGACCACCGTCGTGTACGGCCTGGGGGCCGTGCGCGGCGTGGGCGAGGCGGCCATCGAGGGGATGATCGCCGACCGCCAGGCGCGCGGACCGTTCCGTGATCTGTTCGATTTCTGTCGGCGCATTGACCTGCGCAAGGCGAACCGCCGGGTGCTGGAGGCCCTGATCCGGGCGGGCGCGCTGGACTGCCTGGGGGAAAACCGTGCCACGCTGATGGCCCAGTTGCCGGCGGCGCTGCAGATGGCAGAGCAGCAGTCCCAGAACGACTCGGTCGGCCAGGTGGACCTGTTCGGGATGGCCCCGGTGACGGCCGTGCCGAGCGAGGTGGCGCGCATGCCGGAATGGCCCGAGGACGAGCGCCTCGCGGCCGAGAAGGAAACCCTGGGACTCTACTTGACGGGCCATCCCATCGCCCGCTACGAGGCGGAACTCGCACAATTCACCAGCGGCCGGATCGCGGAGGTCACCGGCAGGGTTGAGGAGTCGGGCGCGATGGGAGGGCGCGGGGCGGCGCGGGAGCTGACGGTAATCGTGGCGGGGCTGATCGTGGGGCTGCGCACCATCAACAGCCAGCGCGGCGGGCGCATCGCCTTCGTGACCCTGGACGATCGCACGGCGCGCCTGGAGGTGCGCCTGTTCGACGAGGATTACCAGCGTCATCGCGATCTGCTGGTGAAGGACCGGGTGCTGGTGGTGGAGGGCGGGCTGAGCGCCGACGAGTTTTCCGGCGGCTTCCGGATGACCGCCAAGCGGGTGCTGGACATCAGCCAGGCACGCCAAGCGTTTGCCAAGCGGCTCGTGATTCAGGTGACCAAGGAACGGGCGGTGAACGGGTTCGTGCCGCGGCTGGCGGATCTGCTGATGCCGTTCCGGGAAGGGGAATGTCCGGTGTGGGTCCACTACGACGGGCCCACGGCCAGCGCCCAGTTGTCCCTGGGGCAGGAGTGGCGGGTGCGCCCGACGGACGAACTGATCGGGCGCTTGCGGGAACTCGCCGGGTCCGACAAGGTACAAGTGGTATATTAACCCGGGTGTTTCTCCAAGGCGGTCGCCGGCCGTCTTGGTGAAATACCAAGATTATTCAAGCGGTTAGGTCAGTTCCGGCCGCGGCGGACAATCATGGCCACGCGTTGCCTGTTTGCGCAGTTGCAATTGCGGCGTGGTCTCATAACAGGTAATGTGCAATTTCTTCCAATTGAGCGGAAATTTCGTTGAATGAACCTGAATTTCCTAGATTTCGAGCGGCCCATCGCGGAACTGGAGGCAAAGATCCAGGAGCTGCGTTTCGTCGGCAATGACGCCGAGCTCAACATCTCGGAAGAGATCGCCCGGCTGGAGGCCAAGAACCGGGCCCTCACGGAGTCCATCTTCTCGTCGCTGACCGCGTGGCAGATCGCCCAGTTGGCGCGCCATCCCCAGCGGCCCTACACGCTCGACTACGTCGCGAAGATCTTCGACGACTTCGAGGAATTGCACGGCGACCGCGCCTTCGCCGACGATCCGGCCATCGTGGGCGGGGTCGCCCGGTTCGAGGGGCGCTCGGTGGTGATCATCGGGCACCAGAAGGGGCGGGACACGAAAGAAAAGATCCGGCGCAACTTCGGCATGCCGCGGCCTGAGGGCTACCGCAAGGCCCTGCGCCTGATGCATTTGGCCGAGCGGTTCAAGCTGCCGGTGTTCACCTTCATCGATACCCCGGGCGCCTATCCGGGCGTGGGGGCCGAGGAGCGCGGCCAGAGCGAGGCGATTGCGCGCAACCTCTATGTCATGGCCGGGCTGCGCACGCCGGTCATCTGTACCGTGATCGGCGAAGGCGGGTCGGGCGGCGCCCTGGCCATCGGGGTAGGCGACCGGGTGCTGATGCTGGAATACAGCACCTACTCGGTGATCTCGCCGGAGGGCTGCGCCTCCATCCTCTGGAAGAGCGCGGAGAAGGCCCCGGAGGCGGCGGAGGCATTGGGCATCACTGCGCGCACCTTGCATAAACTGGGACTGATCGACGAAATCATCCCGGAACCCCTGGGCGGCGCCCACCGGGATCCGGCCACCATGGCCGAGCGCCTCAAGGCCGTGCTGCACCGCAACTTGGCGATGTTGCGGGATATCCCCATGGACCGGATGCTGGAGGCGCGCTACACGCGGATCATGGGCCACGGGAGCTACAAGCAGTCCTGATCCGGATTACTGCTGCAGTTCGGCATTGCTGCGAATTTCCAGCCTGTGGATCGCATCGCGGCCGGTCTCGCCGGTCGCCCCGTATTCAGCAGGTGCGACGCTCGGATGAGTTTCTCTCCCGCCAAATTGCTGGAAGCCTTGCAGAGCCTTCCCCGGTGCCGACGCTACCTGGTCGCGTACAGCGGCGGTCTCGACTCGCATGTCCTGTTGCACGCCCTTGCCGCCCTGCGCGCCCGGCTGGGCGGGACGGCGCTGGAGGCCGTGCATGTGAATCATGGCCTGCAGCCGAGTGCGAAACGCTGGTCGGAACACTGCATGGCGGTTTGCAAGCGGCTGGGCATACCGGTCCGGGTGCTGTGCGTCGACGCCCACCCGGCCCCGGGCGAGAGCCCGGAGGCGGCGGCTCGGGCGGCGCGCTACCGGGCGCTGCGGGAACTGATGGAAAAAGACGACTGTCTGCTGACCGCCCAGCACCAGGACGATCAGGCCGAAACCTTCCTGTTGCAACTGCTGCGCGGGGCCGGGCCGCGCGGCGCCGCGGGCATGCCGCGGCTTGCGCCCTTCGGCCCGGGCTGGATCGCGCGTCCCCTGTTGGGTTTTCCGCGCGAAGCGCTGCGCCGTTACGCGGAGGCGCAGGGACTGCAATGGGTGGACGATCCCACCAATTTTGATACGGTGTATGACCGCAACTTTTTGCGCCACGAGATCCTGCCGCGGCTGGCGCAGCGTTGGCCCGCAGCGGCGCGGACACTGGCGCGGGCCGCGGAGCACCAGGCCGAGGCCTTCCGGGTGATGGAGTCGGTGGCCCGGGAGGATCTGGAACGGGTGCGGGTCGCGCGGGAAGGCACGCTCTCGGTTCGGGAGCTGCAGCGGCTGGACGATGCCCGCAGGCGCGGCGTGCTGCGGCTGTGGTTGCGGGAACGGGGGCTGCCGATTCCGTCCCAGGCCAATCTGCTTCAGGTGACGAACAGCGTGTTGTCCGCCGCTGAGGACGCCACCCCGTGCGTGCGCTGGCCGGGGGCCGAGGTGCGGCGTTATCGGGACGGGCTCTATGCCATGACGCCCCTGCCCCCGCACTCCGGGGCAACCGTCCTGCACTGGGCTACGAGCGCCCCTCTGGATCTGCCCGAGGGCGTCGGCGGACGCCTGGTGGCGCGGGAGACGCTTGGGACCGGCCTGCGCTTGGTATTGCTGCAGGGGGCGAGCGTCACGGTGCGGTTTCGGCGCGGCGGGGAAGAATGCCGACCGGCGGGGCGGCGGGGAACCCATACGCTCAAGAAGCTGCTGCAGGAGGCGGGGATTCCGCCCTGGGAGCGGGACCGGATTCCGTTGATCTATGTCGGAGATCGGCTCGCCGCGGTGGCTGGATTGTGGATCTGTAAACCTTTCCGCGCCGGGCCGGAAGAGCGCGGGTTGGTCATCGAATGGCAGCGCGACGCAGGGTAGCGCGGCGGCGCGTTCATGGGCTTGGTCCTGCTTCGGGTTTGCGGACGCGTAGCGGCAAGCGTTGCCACGGCCGCCGTGCGGGTGGCTTGAACGTGTGACGCCAGCCGGTTGAATTTTCGGAGATATCGGCACTTCGATTGAGCAATCAGGGTTATTCTGGTAACTTGTAATCCCGTCCCGCAGTCGACCCGACTGCTTTTTCTTTTCCAGGATTCCATGACCAAGTTCATCTTCATCACGGGCGGTGTCGTTTCTTCTCTTGGCAAGGGCATCGCATCGGCATCCCTTGCCGCGATCCTCGAGGCGCGCGGCCTGAAAGTAACCCTGCTCAAACTCGATCCCTACATCAACGTCGATCCCGGCACCATGAGCCCCTTCCAGCACGGGGAGGTGTTCGTGACGGACGATGGCGCCGAAACCGATCTGGACCTCGGCCACTACGAACGGTTCGTGCGCACCAGGATGCGCAAACACAACAACTTCACCACCGGCAAGATCTACGAGAACGTGATCCGCAAGGAGCGGCGCGGCGATTACCTGGGCGGCACGGTGCAGGTGATCCCGCACATCACGGACGAGATCAAGCGCTGCATCCGGGCCGCGGCGGAAGGCTACGATGTCGCCATGGTGGAGATCGGCGGCACGGTGGGCGATATCGAGTCGCTGCCGTTCCTGGAGGCGATCCGCCAGATGGGTGTGGAACTCGGGCATGACCAGACCCTGTTCATACACCTTACCCTGGTGCCCTACATCGCCACTTCCGGCGAACTGAAGACCAAGCCGACGCAGCACTCGGTAAAGGAGCTGCGCTCCATCGGCATCCAGCCGGACATCCTGCTGTGCCGCAGCGATCGGGAAGTCCCGGCGGATGAGCGGCGCAAGATCGCGCTGTTCACCAATGTGCAGGAACGCGCCGTCATCGCCATGGTGGACGCGGACAGCATCTACAAGATTCCGCTGCTGCTGCATGCGCAAGGCCTCGATGACATCGTGGTGGAGGGACTCGGCCTGCAGGTGCCGCCGGCGGATCTTTCCGAGTGGGAACGGGTCGTCGACGCCCTGGCCCACCCGGAAGCGGAAGTGACGGTGGCCATGGTCGGCAAATACGTGAACCACACCGAATCCTACAAGTCGCTCTCGGAGGCGCTGATCCACGCGGGCATCCACACCCGCACCCGGGTGAATATCGTCTACGTCGATTCCGAGCAGATCGAGCGGGAGGGAACCGATTGCCTCGAAGGCGCGGACGCCATCCTGGTGCCGGGCGGCTTCGGCGAGCGCGGCGTGGAAGGGAAGATCCAGGCCGTCCAGTACGCGCGTGAGCAGAGGATTCCCTATCTCGGTATCTGCCTCGGCATGCAGGCGGCGGTCATCGAGTATGCGCGCAACGTGGCGGGCCTCAGGGATGCGCACAGCACGGAATTCAGAAACGATACGCCGCACCCGGTGATCGCGCTGATCAGCGAATGGCGCAATCCCGATGGCACCATCGAGCGGCGTACGGCCAATTCGGAACTGGGCGGTACCATGCGGCTCGGCGGTCAGCAGTGCCGTTTGGAGCCCGGTTCGCTTGCTCATCAGCTTTACGGCGCGGACGTGATTCGCGAGCGCCATCGTCATCGTTACGAGTTCAACAATCATTATCTGAGCGTGCTGCAGGACGCCGGACTGGTGATCTCCGGCCGCTCGATCGACGGTGACTTGGTGGAAATGGTCGAGTTGCCGGGGCATCCCTGGTTCCTCGCGTGTCAGTTCCATCCAGAATTCACATCGACGCCTCGCGATGGGCATCCGCTGTTTTCCGGGTTCATCCGGGCGGCGCGGGCGCAACGGGAGGTCGAGGAGACAGAGCAGGTGGTGGAAGCATGAGATTGTGCGGCTTCGAGGCGGGCCTGGACCGGCCCCTGTTCCTCATTGCCGGACCCTGCGTGATCGAGAGCGAGGAACTCGCCCTGGAGACCGCGGGCCGACTCCGGGAAATCACCCAGCGGCTCGGTATTCCCTTCATCTACAAGTCGTCTTTCGATAAAGCCAACCGCTCGTCGGTGCGCAGCTTCCGCGGTCCGGGACTCGAAGAGGGTTTGCGGATCCTGCAGAAGGTGAAGGACACCGTCGGCGTGCCCGTGCTGACGGACGTGCACGAGGACACGCCGCTGGAAGAAGTGGCTGCGGTGGTGGACGTGCTGCAAACGCCCGCGTTCCTCTGCCGCCAGACGAACTTCATCCAGAACGTCGCGCGCCAGGGCAAGCCTGTCAACATCAAGAAGGGCCAGTTTCTCGCGCCCTGGGATATGAAGCATGTCGTGGAGAAGGCGTTCGAGACCGGCAACCGCCAGATCATGGTGTGCGAGCGTGGAGTATCGTTCGGCTACAATAACCTTGTTTCGGACATGCGCGCGCTGGCGGTGATGCGCGAGACGGGATGCCCCGTGGTGTTCGATGCCACTCATTCGGTGCAACTGCCCGGCGGGCAGGGCACCAGTTCCGGCGGGCAGCGGGAGTTCGTGCCGGTGCTCGCACGGGCCGCTGTTGCAGCCGGGATTTCCGGGCTTTTCATGGAGACTCATCCCGCGCCCGAGAAGGCGCTGAGCGATGGGCCGAATTCATGGCCGTTGATGCGGATGGAAGCGTTGCTCGAAACGCTGATGGCGATCGACGAGACCGTCAAGCGTAGCGGTTTCGCCGAGG
>JBAYZB010000017.1:0-26536 GCA_041672765.1 Gammaproteobacteria bacterium
AGGTTGAGTCCACCGTTGACGAGCACCTTCATGCCGCTGGTCCCGCTCGCCTCCCAGGGGCGGCGCGGGGTGTTGATCCACACATCCACGCCCTGGACCAGTTCGGTTGCCAGGGCGATGTCGTAGTCCTCCAGGAACACCGCCCGCCCGCACAGGTCCGGCCGCTGCATGAACCGAACCCACTTCCGCACCAGGCGCTTGCCCTCCGCGTCCTGCGGGTGGGCCTTGCCGGCGATGACCAACTGCACCGGACGCTCCCGGTCAGCCAGCAGCCGCGCCAGGCGCGCGCTGTCGTGCAGCAGCAGATCGGGGCGCTTGTAGCCGGTGAAGCGGCGCGTAAAACCCAGGGTCAGGGTGTCGGGATCGAGCATGTGGGCACACTCGGCGATGCTCGCCGGGTCGGCGCCGCGCATGGCGTACTGCCGGGCCAGGCGCTTGCGCACCGATTCGATGAGGGCGCGGCGCCCCTGGCCGCGAAGCGCCCACAGGGTCGGGTCGTCGACGCGGCGGAACTCCGCCTCGACCGTCTCCAGGCCGCCGAGCCAGCGTGCCTTGCCGCAGGCCTGCGTCCACAGCCAGTCGGCCGGGGCCGAGTCCCACGAGGGCATGTGCGCCCCGTTGGTGATGTGGCCGACGGGCACCTCGTGCTCGGGCCAGCGCTCGAATAGCGGCTGGAAGATGCGCCGGCTCACGACGCCGTGCAGCCGGCTTACTCCGTTGGCCGCACCACAACCACGCAACGCGAGGTACGCCATGTTGAAGGGCTCGTCGGTACCGGCCCGCGCGGAGCGGCCCAGGGCCAGCACTTCATCCAGCGAAATGCCAAGCGTCTGCACGTAGTCCGCGAAGTACTGCTCCATCAGCGCCGGCGCGAAGCGGTCGAAGCCTGCCGCCACCGGGGTGTGCGTGGTAAAGATGTTGCCGACGCGGGTACAGCGCAGCGCCACCTGAAACGGCCGGCCGCTGAGCGCCATGAAGCTGCGGGCGCGCTCCAGGACCGCGAAGGCGGCGTGTCCCTCGTTGAGGTGGCAGACCGTGCAGTCGATGCCCAGGGTCTGCAGCAGCCGCCAGCCGCCGATCCCCAGCACGATCTCCTGCTGCAGCCGCATCTCCGGCCCGCCGCCGTAAAGCTCGGCGGTGATGCTGCGGTCGCCCGGCGCGTTCAGCAGATCGTTGCTGTCCAGCAGGTAAAGCGGTATGCGCCCCACCTGCACCTGTCACACGCGCAACTGCACCGCGCGGCCGGGCAGTTCCACCGGTATGCGCAGCCACTCGCCGCCGTCGGTGCGGAACGGCAACACGGGCAGCATGGCAGGGTTGTTGTAGGGATAGAATTCGAGCTGCTCGCCATCCGCGCTCAGTACCTGGCGGAAGTAGCCCTGCTGGTACAGCAGCCCGATCGCCACCAGCGGCACGCCGAGATCGCTGGCCGCTTTCAGGTGATCGCCCGCGAGGATGCCCAGGCCCCCGGAGTAGATGGGCAGCGCCTCGCTCAGGCCGAACTCCATGCTGAAGTAGGCCGCCGTGCCCGGCTCGGCCTCGGTATGGGTCGTGCTGAACCAACTGGGCTTCTGCAGATACTCCGCGCGTCTGACGAGCTGTTCCCGCAGGCGCTCCAGAAATTCCGGATCGTGCGCCAGCGCCTCGAACCGGGCGTAGGGCGTGCTCTCCAGGATCAGCCACGGGTCACCGGTCCCCTCCCACAACAGCGGGTCCACCGTCTGCCAGAGCCTGTCGGCACCATGGTTCCAGCTCCAGCGCAGATCCATGGCGAGGTCGTCCAATCCCTTGAGGGCATCGGGCAGCGGACGCGGCAGATAACGGCTGGGAATCATGGATTAGCGGCTCATCGACAGCCCTGCATTACCGTACAACCTCCAGCACGCCCGTCATGCCCTTCGCCCGGTGTGCGCCGAACAAACCATGCTCGTCGCAATAGAATACGTAGGTGCCCGGACGCGTGGGCGTGAATTCCACATTGGTCGGTTCCGTGCGCAAGGGCACGTCGACATCAATGCCCGCCTCCGGCGCATGGATGACGAACGAGTGGGGTATGATGGTCGTCTGCTTCTTGATCGTGAGCAGGACGGGCCATTGGCCTTGACGATGAGGTGGTCCGGCCGGAACCAATAGGTGCCGGCAACGACATCGGCACGCTGCACGCCATGACTATCCGCCCGGGCGTGCTCCGTTTCCTGCAGATACGACGGCGGCGTGGTTGCGCAGCCGGCCACCAGTGCGGCCAACAGGATCGCGAAACGCATCCGGTTGTTCATCGGTCCGTTCCTCAGACAATGTCTCCAGGATCCATCGTTATCCCGCTTTGGCCACAGGGTGGCGCCGTGGTACCAGAACCAGCCTCGTCACCCCCCGGTCCAAGTGGGTGTGCGCGAAGCGTTCGAGGAATGCAATAGCAGGATAGCAGGCTTCGCGCCAATCCACCGTGAGCGTGCCGCGGCATCCGAACCACGGCCGTATCCGCGACTTGGCGGGGAGACTACGCGTATGAGGAAGTGTTTTCACGCGTGAGCAAAAAGAGCAGACCGTAACGTGGGACGTCGTCGATCTTCTACCCCCTCCCGCCACGCTTTCATGCGAAGGGCAACGCGTGTTATCACGTGAACTCAGACAGCTCACGGCGCGTCTGGACGCCATTTGGCAGTCTGGAGACTGCACTGCCACCCTTACCAAGCGGGCCAGGATCGAGGCCGCTTATCAAGGCATGGAGGGAGACACGTTCGCCGACCTAGCAGGCTGTTGAAAACGCCGATCTACATATAGTTCGGAGGTTGGTAGAATGCAGCCATCGAAATCAGCCCAAGAACAACGATACGCGGCACCGATTTTCAGCAAGAAGGGATGTTCAGCTACGTTTCGTCCGAAAGCCGAATCCCGCAGGACCATCCCCTTCGCCCGATTCGGACCCTGGTGAATGCGGCGCTGAAGGAGCTTGGTAGCCGGTTCGAGGCGATGTACTCGCCATTGGGTCGCCCGTCGATTCCGCCGGAAAAGCTGCTGCGGGCGCTGTTGCTGCAAGTGTTCTACTCGGTGCGTTCGGAGCGGCTGCTGATGGAGCAGCTCGACTATAACCTGCTGTTTCGCTGGTTCGTCGGGCTATCGGTGGACGAGCCGGTATGGGACCCTTCGACCTTTTCCAAGAATCGGGACCGGTTGCTTGACTCCGAAGTTGCCGCAGCGTTTTTCCGCCGAGTGCTCGACCAGGCACAGGCGCAAGGACTGACATCCGACGAACACTTCAGCGTCGATGGCACCTTGATAAAAGCCTAGGCCTCGATGAAGAGCTTCCGCCCGAAAGACGACAGTGACCACGATGGCGAAGGCGGTGGCCGGAACGCGGAGCGCGACTTCCACGGGGAGAAACGCTGTAACGAAACCCACGCCTCGACCAAGGACCCGCAAGCGCGGCTGTACAGGAAAGGCAAGGGTAAGGAATCCAGGTTGTGCTATCTCGGGCATACCTTGATGGAGAACCGCAACGGCTTGATTGTAGACGTCCAGGTGACCCAGGCGACGGGGACTGCGGAGCGCGATGCCGCCATCGTCATGCTCGAACGGCTGCCAACCACGGAACGGGTCACCCTCGGAGCCGACAAGGGCTATGACACGACCGCATTCGTCGAGGAGTGCCGGGTCCACAATGTCATCCCCCCATGTGGCACAGAACACGCGTCATCGGCGCTCGGCCATTGATGAACGAACGACGCGGCATCCCGGTTACACCATCAGCCAGCGGATACGCAAACGCATCGAAGAAGGCTTCGGCTGGGCCAAGACAGTCGGCGCCTTGCGGAAGACCAAATTCCGAGGGCTTCCCAGGTTGAATTTCCAGGCGCAATTGACCTTTGCGGCTTACAACCTGCTCCGAATACGAAACTTGATGGCGGAGGTGTCGGCGTGAGCGCAGCAATGTGCGAGACAAGACGCTTTTGGCAGCTCTTGTGCTGCCGCTTCGGCGGGAGCGCCACAAAATCGCCTGGTATCAACAACACCACTCAAAAAACTTTCCATTGGAAAGTCGCGCCCGAACGACTACTTATAAAATCGCATGGCGTACAAACCGGTAAAGGCTCGGTTGTGCCTCGCGGCACAACTTGATATTGCGAGACAGTCTGAAACATAACGTCGATATAGAAATGGCGCACGGAGAGTGTCACTTCCTTCTCTGCCTCCCCGCTCACCGCCCCTTACCGTTACACCTCAATTAGCGCCGGCTCGAATACCAGCTCGGGCAACACCACCTCCCAGCGGTCACACCGCACACTGTCGAGGTACTTCGGTTCGGTGTCCTCGCGACGACGGATGATGATTGCCGCCACGTGCACGGCAACGCACTTCATGTTCGATGGTGAGGAGAAAGCGCGTGCGAGCCGCCCGACGTTGTTGCCTTCGCTATCCACAAGCACCCAGCGGTCGCCCTCGCGCTGCAGGCGGAGGATATCACCCGGCGCAAGTGCTGCGATGGCGCGGTGCACGCCGTGGCTGGCGGCATAGCGACCAGCGAAGCCCAGATCCACCTCCGCCGGGTTGAGGCACTTATACTGACGGTTCAGTTCCGGTGTCGGACGCGGCAGAGGCGTCGGCGCTCGGCGCTGCAGGCTCGGGTGATCGGCCAGCGCGTCCAGCAGCGCATGACCGGTATCGAAACGGACCAGCGTCAGGGTCTTGCGCGCCCGCGTCATGGCCACGTAATACAGCCGGCGCGGCGCATCGATGTCTTCGTTCCGCCCCGCTTTGTCCCACCCGCCATCGAGCACTGCGACGTGCTCGAATTCCAGTCCCTTGGCCCGATGGGCGGCGAGCAGCATCAACCCCGTCTGCCGACGACGCGCTTCTCGCCCCCATTCGGCCAGCCACTCGATGAAGTGGTCGATGGGCAGCTCCGCGCCGCTCGTTTCGAGCGCGTATTCGTCGACCGCCTCGCGCAGCAACGCCCACCACGGCCCTGTGCCCTGCTCGTCGAGCCACGCGCGAATCGCGTCGGTGTCGACCAGCTTGGTTGTCCGCTCGCGCAGCCACGCGACCAGACGTTGAGTTTCCCGTAACCGCCAGAACTGCACCTCGTCCTCATCCGCCTTCTGCACCGGGATACCGTTCAGCTCGCAGAAGCTGCGCACCGGCTCCAACAACCGCCATTCGCGGGCGATCACCGCCGCACGTGCCCAGTCCCAAGCCGGATCCAGCGCCGCGAGACGTTGTAATTCGCCCATCACGGCCACTGCCTGGCTGGCGGCATCACGGCCCACGGTCAGGATCTGCACCCGCCCCTGACCGACCGGGTCGCGCGCCTGCCACTCACCGCCCGCGGGCGCTTTGGCCCTGGCTCGGTCGATCGTGATCGGATGTGCCGCCTTCATGCGATCACGCGCCGGCTCGATCACAAGGTTGGCGGCGTTGATGATATGCGCGGTAGAGCGGTAGTTCTCGGTCAGGTACGCGGGCTTCGCGCTGTAATCCGCCTCGAAGCGGCGAATGAACTCCACCGAAGCGCCGTCAAAGCTGTAGATATTCTGGTCATCGTCCCCTACCGCAAACAGGCTCAGCCGCCCGTCCTCGTCCTGCAGGGTGCGGCCCGCCAGCGCCGAAATAAGCTCATACTGCTCCGGGCCGATGTCCTGATACTCATCGACCAAGATCCAGCGAAAACCGGCCAGCAGGCGCTCGCGCTGCGCATCGGCCTCCTCCGTCGGCAGGTCCTCTCCCTTCAGCAGCGCCACGGCCTGCTGCAGCACCGTCTTGAACACATCGTCGTCTGGCTTCTCCGCCCGCCCGGTAAAGCTCACGCCCGCCAAGCGCATGGCGAGCGCGTGGCAGGTAAGGACCGTGACGCCCTTCGCGTCCTCACCGATGAGATCGGCGAGGCGTCGCCGGATCTCGACCGCCGCATGGCGGTTGTAGGCAAGCGCAAGTATCCCGCGCGGGTTTTCGCGCTTCCCACGCACCAGATACGCGATGCGGTGCACCAAGACGCGCGTCTTGCCCGAACCGGGACCGGCCAGCACCAGCACGTTGGTCTGCTCCCGGTCATCCGTCACGATGTGCTGCTGCACCGGGTTGTTGAGGTCCTCGACAATGGCCCGCCAGGACTCGGGCGTGGTCTGGCGCGATAATTCCTTCTCTCGGCTCGGCAGCCAACGGCGCAGGAATGCCTCGCGCTCCAGGCTGAAGTAATCCATCGCCAGGCGCAGCGCCTCGCTCATCGCCTTCAATCCGCGCTGGGCGTACTCGGCCATGACGTGGATCTGGACGACCTGCTCGTCGTAATGGAGCTTGAGCGGTACGAAATCAGCTTTCACGAAGCCACGCCGATCCTGTGCAAGCCGAATTGTCATCGCCGGGCGAAACACCGCCAGGCCCTTGTTGAGGCGGATGACCTCCTGCTCGTGCAGCCACAACAGTGCCCGGTCGAGGAGCTTCGGCAGATCCTTCACCTCCGCCTTGAGCGCAAGATCGGCTTCGAGCGCGGCGAGCAGCTTGCCCAGCGTGGTTTCCGCCAGCAGGTCGGTGCCGCGCATCCCGGTCGGCAGGCAGGCAAGCAAGTGATCCAATAGCCGTCCCGCCGCTGCCTGGCGCAACCGCGCCGTCTTCTCCAACGCCGACCATTCGCGCTGGAGCGTCACCTGCACGGCTTCCGCGTCGAGCCGGCGCACGCGCACGCTACCCACGCCGCCATCTTCGCTGCGCCCGTCGGCCGCGAGGCTTTTGAGAAGGCGCCAGAGTTTTTCCGGCAAGGCTAGGGCGTGGCCCGCGTCCTTCAGCCGTTGCGTCGCGTGGCGCAGATGCAGCACGGATGCTTCGCCCTTGCCGAGCTCGGCCGCCGCCTCGCGCATCGCGCCGATGAGCGCCCGCTCCAGGGCAACCGCCTCCTCGTAGCGCCTGGATGAGGAACGTTCCACACCGGCATGCACGAACGCGGTGAGCGCCGTGTCGTTGCTGGCGATATCCAGACGCTCCAGGTCATAGAGCGCCCGTCGCACGCCCTCGGCGGTCAGTCCCGAGACGCCCATCAGCTCGTCGGTGGATATGCCCTCGTCAGCATCCGCCGCCATGAGCGCGTCCACGAGCGACAGTAGCTGTGCCCGGTACTCCGCCACCATCGGCGTCTTTTCGAGCTTGGTGCGCGCCTCCTCCGTGGAGCGTACCCGCAGCGACGAGGGAAACACCTGCACCTGGTTTTCCTCGCGGGTGAGCAGTGCGGCCTCTTCCAACCATGCGATCGCGGTGCGCACGCGGGTGTCGTCGGTGGCCGAGTCCCGCACAAAATCCCCTTCGTCTTCCTCGGCCAGAATCTCGCCGGCGGTCGCCACCACCTCTCCGCCCAACCGCTTCTTGCCGTCCAGGCGCCGGAGCGAGCGCAAGATCGCCTGGATCTCACGCTGAGTAAGCCGCGAGCGCGCCGACATGCCGAACTGCCGTTCGACATCTTCCTGCGTATAGAGCAACACGCAGCGGGCCGCCTGCCGGTCGCGCCCGGCCCGGCCCGCTTCCTGCAGGTAGTTTTCCAGCGACCCCGGAATGTCGGCATGGATCACCAGCCGCACGTCCGGCTTGTCAATGCCCATGCCGAAGGCGTTGGTGGCGGCAATGACGCGCAGCTCGCCGCGTATGAAGCGCTCCTGCACACTCTTCTTGGTCTCCGGTGCGAGCTTGGCATGGAAGTGTTCCGCCAGCACGCCCTTCTCGCGCAGAAAATCCGCCACCTCCTCGGTCTGCTTGCGCGTGGCGCAGTACACGATGGCACCTCCCGGCATGTCCGGCGGCAGATTGGCGAGCAGCACCTGATGGACGTGGGCGAGCTTTTCACTCACAGTCGTAGGCACCACCGCAAAGTCCAGGTTGGTGCGGTTGGCACCGCCGTCGAAGAGTGCGAGTTCGATGCCGAGCTTGTCGCGGAAGTGGCCGAGGATATCGGCAACTACATCCGGTTTGGCCGTGGCGGTGAGACACAGCACGGGCGGTATCCACCCTCCCTCGCCCGCCCGCTCCTTGATGAAGCGGCCCACATAGCGGTAATCAGGCCGAAAGTCGTGACCCCATTTGGAAAGACAGTGGGCCTCGTCCAGCACCCAGGCGCCGATCTCGCGCTGCGCCAATACGCGGCGAAATGCGCGGTTGCGCAACTGCTCAGGCGAGACGATGAGAATCCCTACGTCGCCAAGGCGCACCCGATCGAGCACATCGGCGCGCTCGGGCATGGACAGCAGGCCGTTGAGGGCCGCGCACGCGGTAATCCCCCGCGCTTCCAGGCCCGCCACCTGATCGGCCATCAGCGCGACCAGGGGCGAGATGACCACCGTCAGCGCCCCGGTCTTGTCGTAGCGCGAGAGCGCCGGGATCTGGTAGCACAGGGACTTGCCGGTGCCGGTCGGCAGGATGCCGAGCACGTGTTCGCCACGCATGGCCGCCTCGACGATCATTTGCTGCAACGGCCGGCCATCCTTGCCTTTCGGCTCGGGCCGAAAGTCGGGAAAGCCAAACCACCGTGTGAGTTCCTTCCTCGCGTCATGGCGCTCACGACACCATGCGCAGGCAGGGTCCTCGCAGGCGCGGTCCCGCAGGCGGTGCACGAGCGCGGCGGCCTCGGGGAACTGATGACGCACCCAAGGCGGCATGACTGAATTGCCCCCGACCACCGAGAGCCACGCCAGGGCATAGGCCAACGCCCATCCGTGTGACGCCGCTTCCGCGAGAATCTCCTGGGTCTGGGTCCGGCAGACATGGCCCGCCAATCGCCGCTCGATCGCCGCCTTCGCCTCGGCCTCCGTCGGGCGCAGCGCGCGGCGCACCGTCGAGAACAGCGCATTGAGACCCGATACGACGCCGTCAGCGGTCGTGAGCCAGTGCCAAGCGAGGAGCAGATCGGGCGCGGTTTCCTGCAGTGTCTGAAATGCCGCCCGCTGATCGCGGAATAGCGCCAACGTCAGCCGGGCGTCCAGCTCCGGATCGTTCAGCCGCCCGCGCTTGAGCTGTCCGTCCTGGTAGTGCTTGACCAGATGGTGGTAAGGGTTGCGCGGAAAGGCGAGCGGATTGAGGCGCAGCGTGTCCACCGCTGGCAGCGCAAGCAGGCGCAGATCGGGCTTGGCGGCAACGAGATACGGCAGATCGAAGGCGATCAGGTTGTGTCCAAGCAGGAAGGCAGCGTTTGCGGCAAAGTCGTCAAGCTGCGCGAGCGCGCCGGCCAGATCCCCTTTCCCGAACACGAACGCCTGTCCCGTATCACCCCGCACAGCGGCAAAGCGGTGAATGCGGCTATCCTGCACACCCACTTCAAGATCGATCGAGAGACAGCGGGGCGCAAAGACACTCTTCTCGGCAAATATCTGATCCGGGTTGTTCATTCACTAATCAATGGCTCTATGGAACGGGAAACGCTCCTTGCCGGCTGGGTTACTGGCGATGGCCAAACCACATGCCTGTAGAACCCGTTGCGTTCATAGAAGAGATTTCTGTCTTCATCGACGCCGATGTTCATATCAAGTCCGTGGGTGCGCCGCTACTGGAAGCTTGCGCCAACGCCTTCCCCAACCGCTCGCGGCTCGCCGCCCGTAGCTTTTGCAACCCGGCCTCGCGGGCCATGGCAAGAAGCGCGTCCTCACCCTCCAGACCCTGTGCATGCAGTTCCCGAGCGAGGGCAATCAGCTCCGGTAACGCAATCTCGTCCACCGGCCGTGCGATATTGCCCGCCGGTCGGCGGAAAACAGGCCAAGTGCGGGTATCGCTTCCCGCAGGCCACACAAACCCTCCCACCGCCTCCTTGCTGACGGGGAAAAACATCTTCGCTAGCGTCACTACCCGCTCTTGGATACGGGCACCGGTTCGGGCCCAACCGTGGGCGCGGGCGATGCGCTTGGCGAGCACATCTTCGCGCACCGGTCCCTCGACCTTGACCACGTGCGCAATCATCTGCTGCAGCGTCGGGCTGTAAGTGTTCTCGAAGAAAGCGTTGGCATCCACGGCAGAGACCGCCGAGGCCGGATCCGACTCCCGAAAGATTGCCAGTTTCTCCGCAGGTCCGGCGGTGGCAACCGCGTTGCGCGCATAGCTCCGAGAGGCAACGTCCTCATCGGCGAACAAGTCACCTGCCGGGTGCTCGGACTCTCCCAGTGCCGGCTCTGTTGCGGGCGCTTCCTCGCCGCCTTCATGCCCCTCCTCATCAATCACGATCGGTGTCGCTTGCACCACCTTTTCGCGCTTGCGAGCCTCATCGGCCCGGCGAGCACGACTTGCCTCCAGCAGCGCTTCGAGTCGCGCGTGCACCTTCTCCAGTGACCCGGCGGCATCGTGCCACCAGTCAGTTGACCAGATACGCAGGATTTCCCATCCCAGTCCCCGCAGCACCTGCTCACGCAGCTTGTCGCGGTCGCGCGCAGTCGCCGAGCGGTGATATGTGGCCCCGTCGCACTCGATACCCGCCAGGTACGTGCCCGGTGCATCCGGATCGACGACACCGAGGTCGATCCGGAAAGACGACACACCCACTTGCGGATGGACCTGCCAGCCCTTTTGGGCAAGCGCCGCGGCCACCGCCTTCTCGAAGGGACTGTCGTAATCGCCGATGGTCCCGAAAACGGCTTCCGCGAGCGCCCGCGGGCCGCGTTCGGCAAACTCCAGGAAGTGCTTGAGGTCGCGCACGCCTTCCGCCTGGGTTCGCGACAGATCGATCTGTTCCGGTTTGAGGCTGGAAAACACGCGCAGCTCGTGCCGGGCGCGGGTAACGGCCACATTCAGGCGCCGCTCGCCGCCGTCGCGGTTCATCGGGCCAAAGTTCATCGACACCGCGCCGGTCAGGTCCGGCCCGAAGGTGATGGAGAAGTACATAACGTCGCGCTCGTCGCCCTGCACGCTCTCCAGGTTCTTGACGAACACGGGCTCCAATGCATCCTCGGCGAAGAACGGCTCGATGGACGGATCCTTGCGCCGCTCCTCGTCCAGCAGATCCTCTATCAGGCGTTGTTGCTCCGAATTGAACGTCACCACGCCGACGGTCAGGCCGGCGGCTCGGAAGTCCGGGTCCTTGAGCCGCGAGACGAGATCCGTGACCAAGGCGCGCGCCTCGGGTTTGTTGATGCGCGCCCCACCCTTCTCATAGACGCCGCCCTCGACCCAGTGGAAGCTGACCGCCCGATCCTCGGTCACCGGCGACGGGAAGGTCACCAGCCCGCCGCCATAGTAGCGGTGGTTGGAGAAGGCGATCAGGCTTTCATGGCGGCTGCGGTAATGCCAGGACAGGTTCAGGGCCGGCAGGTTGGCGCCCAGACATTCGTCGAGAATGCTCTCCAGGTCGCCTTCTACGTCCTCGTCGTCGAGATCCGATTCGGCGCGGTCGAAAAAGCTGGTGGGTGGGAGCTGCTTGGGATCGCCCACCATCACCACCTGTTTGCCGCGGGCAATGGCGCCGATGGCATCCCAGACCGGAATCTGCGAGGCCTCATCGAACACTACCACATCGAACGCCGCCGTCTCCGCCGACAGATACTGCGCGATCGACAACGGGCTCATCAGCAGACACGGCGCGAGCTTGGTGATGGTGGTGGGGATGCGGCTCATCAACTCGCGCAGCGGCATGTGCCGTTTCTTCTTCTGCATCTCGCGGCGCAGGATGCCCCACTCCGAGTTCTTCCCGACACTCTCCTGGTCGGGCATGCCGGCACAAAGTCCAGCGCGGACGTAGGCGCGTGTCAGCTCAGTGAAGCGCTCGTCCAACGCCTGAAAATCGGCGATCCGTTTCTCATGCTCCGCCGAAACGAACGTTCGCAGGACATCGTCCCCATCTACTACGGCATTGAGCCACCAGCGGCAGTACTCGGTCTCGAACACCTCTCTGACCTCGCCGAGCGCCACCGCGCCATGCTCGATGCCGGCAACCAACGGTGCGAGACCGAGCGCGATGGCCTCGTCGCGCGCCTTGCGCCACGCACACCATGCGTGCAGCTTGGGCTCCAGCGCCACGATGCCATGGCAAACGCGCGCAAAATCCGTCGGCGTCTTGCCGCCATCCGCCACCTCGCTCTGCGCCGCGCCGGCCAGTCCGGCGAAGATATCAATGGCATGCTGAAACCGCCCCAAGAACTCGACATAGCGCGCGCCGCTCCCCGCAATCGCTCCCGCCGGGTCCAGCAGCATGTTGCCGTCCCCCAGTAGCCGCTCCAGCGGTACCTTGACCGCCGCCAGGGCTTCGGCCGTGTCGGCAAGGCCGGCCACCGCCGTCGAGAATGCCTCCTGGAACGCGAGCGCCTTCTCGATCTCGTCGAGTCGGCTGTTGAGCCCCGCCCACATACCGCCAACCTTGACCCCCAAATCGGAGAGCCCGGCGATCTCTTTTTCCAGCTCGCGCATTTCCTTCATCCGCGCAACATCCGCCGCGATCTTGGCGCCCCAGGTTCCGTGGACCGCCGCACCCGGCTCCATCTCCCGCCACGGCTCACCCGAGCGCGCTGCTGCAAGCGTTGCCTGGAACACCAGCGCCGTCTCCACATGCTCCGTCCGGGTTCCCAGTCCCGCCCACAGCCCATCGGTCTTCGCGGTCAGGCGGTCCAGCGCCGCGATTTCGGCTTCCAGCGCGCGCAGCGCCACCAGCCGCTTGATGTCGCCCGCCACATCCGGCTCGTGCACTCCATCGACAAAGGCGGTGAGCGCCGCACGCACCCGCCGCTGCCGCAGCCAATTCATCGGCCACCAGGACCGCTCCGCCTTCGCCCAATCCGCTTCAAGTTGGTGCACATCGAGTTGGGCCACTTCCTTACGATAGGGCACGGACAACTGACGGCTCAGCTCATGGTGACGCTCCAGCAAACCGGCACCCTGTTTCAACCCGTGGAGCACATTCTGCGGATAAGGATCGGAGAGTTCGCCTACCAATTCGCGATGGCGCGCCACAGCCCGTACGCCCTGCCGCAGCCCCTCGACCAGCCCCCGTATATCGGGCCGCATGACGAATCGCCAATCCCGGCCAGCGGCTTGGGGAAGAATTCGCGCCAAGGTGGCCAGGCCATCCCGCACCCGATGATTCAGCGTCTGCTCGGGTAGCCCGACCGCCTGACAGAATATGGCAGCAGCGGTTTCCACTTGCTCCGCCAAAGGAATGAGATCCCGCGCCGCTTTGAGGAGCGACTGCTGCCAATGCGACGACCAGTCGCTGTGATTGATGAACGCAAGCGGGCTGTCAGCAATGGCACCTACCGCCTGGGCATTCACATCCAGACGATCCGCCAGCTCCCTCAGGGCATCGAGCGCATCCTCGTCATGGGCATCCGCCGACGGCCAGGACAATCCGAATGCTTGACAGTCTCTACCTGCCACAACACGGCCGATGGCGCTATAAACAGTAAGGCCGTTGCGGCGCTTGCGATGCAGGTGCTCGACGAAGATATTGAGCTGGTCACGCAGGAGCTTGAGGCGCTGCGCCTCCTTCCGCCACTGCTCGGCATCGACACCGCCCTTGGCCTCCCATGCGCGGCGCAACTGGTCGAGCACGTCGAGCTTGCGTGCCTTGTTGGAATGCAATTCCAGGCAGAAGTCCCCGAGGCCCACATCGCGCAGCCGGCGGTAGACCACATCCAGCGCGGCAATCTTCTCGGACACGAACAGCACCGTCTTCCGCTCAGCCAAGCACTGAGCGATCAAATTGGCAATGGTCTGGCTCTTGCCAGTGCCGGGCGGCCCGACCAGGACGAAGTCCTTGCCTTTGGCAGCGGCCATCACAGCCGACAACTGCGAGGAGTCCACCGGGAGCGGACAGAACGTCTGCTCCGGGCCGTAGCTGGCATCCAGTTCCCGTGGGTGGGGGAATGCGGTCGAACTCGGGTAGGGCTCCCGCGGCGTGTCGATCAGGTGGCGCACCACCGGGTTTTGTTTGAGCTGGCCGATGCGGTCGACCAGGTCTTTCCACATGAGGTACTTGGCAAACGAGAAGGTGGCGAGCACAACATCCTCGACCACCTCCCAGCCCTTGATGTCCTTGACCGCGTGGGATACCGCCTTCCAGATGCCTGCAACATCGAGCCCGCTTTCGTCCTTGGGCAGCTCACCCTCAGTCACCGGGATGGTGAGCTTGAAGTCCTGGCGCAGCATCTCCAACAGGGTCGGGTTGAAGCGCGGTTCGTCGTCATGCAGCGTCAGACTGAATCCGGACCGCACGCTCTTGCGGTGCAAACTAACCGGAATCAGGATGAGCGGCGCCCGGTAACGTTTGTCGTCTTTGGCATCGCGTGTCCAGGACAGGAAGCCAAGTGCAAGGAACAGCGTGTTGGCGCCCCCATCCTGCAGGGTCGCGCGCGCGAAGCGGTAAAGCTCGACCAGCCGGGCATCCAACTCCTCAGCGGTCAGCCGCGCGAAAACCTCGTTGCGCTTCAGCGCATCCAAAGCATGTGCTCGGCGAAGATCCTCGTTGGTACGCGCCTCGTGGATCGCCCGGCTGCGTGGATCGTTCCCGTCCATCAGGTCCGGGCGGGGCAGCAGCTTCAGTGTCCGGCCGCTCGCCAGCAGATCCTCCAGATGGCCGGGGTCAGGCGCTTCAAGCCGGATGGCCTTCTTGGTCGCCCGGAAATTCAGCAGGCTGTTGCGTAGCGACAGATCTAGCAGCTTGCGCTGCCAGCGCTGCAGACGGTCCTCTGGCCTCTCTGGTTCGAGCGTCTCGGCCGGACCGATCTCCTCGTCGGGAAGGTCGGGCGCCTCCTCGAATACCGGCATAAGGTCTTCCGGAGCCACGGCCTCCGCTACCGGGGCCGGAGCCTCGGCGCTCGCGAGGGGCTTGATGCGCTGCAGACGCGCCCGGCGGATATCGATCGCGAGCTCAAACGCACTCTCCTCGGCCTCGGATATCTGGCGCGCGCCGTGCGCCGTGGCCTGGCTGAAAGGTGGACACGGCCGCTGCGTCACCAGCGTGGTCTCGAACAACACCAACTCGTGCAATTTGATGCGCTTGCGCAGTGCCGTTACGTCGTCGACGATGACGGTGCTGAATTCCTCTTGTTTGAGCCAGACGCCAGCGAAGGCGTGCCCGCGGGTGAAGATGAGCAGTGGATTGAGACCGCACTGCTCCAGCGCGGCACAAAACAGCAGTGCGGTATCCATGCACGTCGCAAGACCCGCATCCGCAATCTGGCTCGGGCCACGGATTTTCTGGCCCGCATACTCGAAGCTCGCCGGCGGCAGGGCATAATCGAGCCCCAGGGACCCGACCGCCGCCCACAGTGCCGAGGCCAACTCCCACGCCCGCTTCGGCCCGCCTGTGTAACCGTTGAGCGCACCGCTCTTCCCATGCTGGCGCAGTATCTCAGCGGCCTTCTTGAGCAGGCGCTCGACCGCCGGGTCGTTGGGCTGCACGAACGCCGCCACAATCTCCGGCATGTGCCCGATACCGCCCCATTGGTTGCGGGCAAGCAGCTCGATCGGGGGATCGAAACGGGACACCTCTTCTCCGCGTGCCTTCAGCACTAAGCTCGCTTGCGCCGTCTCCGCCTCAGTCAACCGCCCGAGGAGCGCTCCGTCGAGTGCCACGTCGAGATCCGACAAGTGATAGCGCTGGCCTGCACCGACAGTATCAATGCGCCATGTCTTTGACCTTAGGAACGGAGGATCGGAGGAAAGCGTCAGCTCCACCTCCTGCAACGGTTCGGCACCGTCATTGATGACCACCACCTCGCGCAATACCGGAAGGGAGTTCTGATGAAAGGCGAGATTGATCTTGGGCGCCAGTGTCGCGTGAATATATGCACCTGCGTTCCGCTTGATCTCGTACTTGTCTTCTTGGTCCACAGCATTCCCCTCCCTTCCTGGTTATTCCTGGTTATGTAAGACGCTATATCGCGCACATAGGGGGCATCACTCAACTGGCGCGCATAGGCCCTGCCCTGCTCTGCCGCTTCCTGGAGACTCTTGGTCGCCCGCTTTGCCTCAACCACGGCCACCGCCCGTCCATGACGATCACAGAGGACATAATCAACCCGAGAGTCGTCCGGCAACGCGTATTCGTAGCGCACGGAAACACCATCGGTCAGCGACCACCCAACGTCCTTTAGCTGGGCATCGATGACAACTCTGGAAAAGGCCTCCGGCGTTCCTGCCACGTCCTATATACCGTGCCTATTGTTCTTGCTCTTCAACATGCTCCTAGCGGCTCATGGCAACAGAGCATGTCACGTCGCCCCTTCCCGCTCCGCCGCCACGCGCCACGCGTCTTGGTAGCGCTGGACAAGCTTGCGGAACATGCCGGCAAACTCCTCGTGCAGCGCGAGCGGGTCCAGGACCTCCACCCTGTTGCCGAAACCGAGCAGCCACCACCGTAGCTGTGACCAGGACGCGGCCGTCCTCCCAGGCCGTTACGGTCTGATCGGCACTCAGAGGCGTTTCCTGCAGGTGCTGGGCGGTCGCCGGCTCGAATAGCGCTTCGAGATGCAGCGCTCTTTCGCCCAACGGGTAGTCAAAATGGGCGTTGCGGATGTAAGCGTCGAGATCGAAGCCATCAGGACGCTTGGCGGCCTTCCCCGTCAATACCGCGCGGCTCATGCGATGCAGTGACAACTGTTTGATGTCATCGAACTCCCATAGCGTACAGACGAGATATACGACGTCGTCGCGAAACACCAACCCCAGCAGGTTGATCTCATACTCCCTGGCCTGCCCCGCCCTGCGCGGCCGATAGCGGGCACTGAATCGCCGCTCTTCAAATGAAGCCTAGTAGACCACCTCCAGGACCTCAGGCTTGAAATCCGGACTGAGCAGGCGCTGCCCGCGGGGGATCACCCGCACCTTGTCAGGCCATCTTGCAAAGCCTGGCTCCCCCAGGGCGCCAAGCACATTTCCCGCCGCCTCCATGTAAGGCGCCATGGCGGCAAGGGTGGAGCGCGGCATGAGCGATTGCAGAAAGGTTTCGGCCAGCTTGAAAGTCAGCGCGGTCTGCGGGTCCATGCCGGGGATATCCAGCACCCGTCCCTCGCGCGGCCAGCACCAGCCGTAAGGCCTGTTGCGATCATCACAGCTTAGGGGGAAGAGGACCGACAGCGACTGCAGGTCGCGCTGGATGGTGCACTCGCTGACCTCGAAACCATCCGCTTCGAGCTTCTTCTTCAACGTACCGACTGTCAGCTTCTGCGGTGCACGCGGAATAAGCCGCAACATCGCCCATTGCCTCAGCAACGTATCCGACATGCCCCCCTTTACACTGTCAGGATGCCCGGTCTTTTCGTATTGAGCGCCTCATCATAACAGTCAGCGCCGGCCCTTCGCCATCGACCAATCGCAACCCGGGCTGTCGCAGATTTTCGTATGTCTTTCCGAGCCGAAAGCAGATGGAAGACGGCGACAACAGCAGCGCGTCGACCTCCATGAGCCACGCGCCTCGATCGCGTCGCACGGAAACGGCCAAGCACCGGCCAGACCGCGGAACGGATTGTTCGACGCGATGCCCCGCACGCTGGGTTACGACGCATGTGACAGATGCGCCTTGGGCGAGGCAGCGCAGACGGAAAACCGGTCAGGTACACGATTATTTGCGTCGCACTCCATCAAACGCTTGGCTTATCCTTGGAGCTGCAAACGGCACCAACCATGACTTGGCGCCGGCTATCCACCGACGGGGACGAGCAGAAACTGAATGCGCAACTTGCACTTGGGCACCCCGACCCGGGTATGACCGCGCGCTATATCCGCAGCAAAAAAGGACGCCGCAAGACGCCCCTAAGCTCGAAAATCGTAGAAGACGGCCCGTAATTGCAGAAGATGGGGCCTTGGGGAAGGCTGTAAGTGCTTGAAAATTGGTCGGGGCGAGAGGATTTGAACCTCCGACCACCTGAACCCCATTCAGGTGCGCTACCAGGCTGCGCTACGCCCCGTTTATGAATTGAAAACCGACTTGGCGGCTCGTTCCCTTCAGCCAGTGTGGCCCATCCGCGGCCTTCGTCCGTCGCAAAGGCCGCATATGATACCTCATACGGGTCAGAACGGAAAATGGAAATTTGGTTCAGTGTTTCAGGATTTCCAGGAGTTGTTCCAGTTCGTCCCGAAGCTGGCGGATGGTTTCCTGTCCAATCCCTGGAACGGCCTCTTCTTTTGCTTCACCGTCCGCGAGCCGCTGACGAGCACCGCCGATGGTAAACCCTTCTTCATACAGCAGGCTGCGGATCTGGCGGATCATCAGCACGTCGTGGCGCTGGTAATAGCGCCGGTTGCCCCGGCGCTTCACCGGCTTCAGTTGCGGAAACTCCTGTTCCCAGTAGCGCAGGACGTGCGGCTTGACTCCGCACAGTTCGCTCACTTCGCCGATGGTGAAATAACGCTTCCCCGGAATCGGGGGTAATTCGTTGTTATTGCTGGGTTCCAGCATAAGCTTCCACTCTGGCCTTCAGTTTCTGCCCGGGCCGGAACGTAACCACGCGGCGCGCAGAAATGGGAATCTCCTCGCCGGTCTTCGGATTGCGGCCGGGGCGCTCGTTCTTGTCGCGCAGATCGAAATTGCCGAATCCGGAGAGCTTCACCTGCTCTCCGCTTTCCAACGCCAGACGAATTTCTTCGAAAAATACCTCAACCAACTCCTTGGCCTCGCGTTTGTTGAGACCGAGCTCTTCAAACAATCTTTCCGCCAGATCGGCTTTGGTAAGTGCCATCGTTTACTCTCTCAGGGTCGCACCGAATTTCTGCTTGAGTTCCGCCACCACCCGTTCGATGACGGCCTCAACATCACTGTCTGTAAGAGTGCGCGAAGAATCCTGCAAAATCAAGCCTAAAGCGAGACTTTTTCTCCCCGAATCAATGCCTTTGCCGCGGTACACATCGAATAGTTCCAGTGACTGGAGACGCTCGCCTGCCGTTGCGCGCACACAATCGCAGACGGCCTGGGTCGGCACCTGCTCGCCCAGCACCACCGCAATATCCCTGCGCACGGACGGAAATACGGACAGCTCCCGAAACTGCGGTACGGCGCCCTCCTGAACCGCTGCCAGATCCAGTTCGAACAGCAGAACCGGGCCCATCAGGTCCAGTTCCCGTTCGATCTCCGGGTGCAATGTTCCCAGCCAACCGACCAGGTTCCCGGCCCGCTCGATGCGGGCGGTCTGCCCCGGATGCAGCGCCGGATGGCGCGCCGCCACGAAACGAAACTCGTCGGCCCGGCCAGTCGCCTCCAGTAGCGCCTCCACATCGCCTTTGAGGTCGTAGAAGTCCACCGGGCGCTCCGGCTCACCCCACTGCTCCGGATAGACGCTGCCCGATATCAGCCCGGCGATCCCCGGTTCCTGGCGCAATCCTTCCGGTCCCTGGGTGAAACGCAGGCCCGTCTCGAACAGGCGCACGCGGCTCTGCTGGCGATTCTGGTTGTATGCCAACGCCCTGACGAGTCCCGCCCACAGAGTGGTCCGCATGACGGACAGGTCGGCGGAAATGGGGTTGGCCAAGGCAATGGGCGCATTTTCGGGGTCCAGCAGCCGCTGCATCTCCGGATCCACGAAGCTGTAGGTAATGGCCTCCTGGTAACCGCGATCCACCAGGATACCGCGTAGCCGCTCCACACCTACCTTCGCCTCGGGCTGGGGAATCATGGCGACCTGAGCGCGCGGCCGGGTGCTGGGTATCCGGCTATATCCGTAGACCCGGGCGAGTTCCTCGATCAGGTCAGCCTCATTGGCAATATCGAAGCGGAAGCTTGGCGCGGTAACCCGCCAATCCGACCCGGCCGGCTCTACCTGCATGCCCAGGCGGACCAGGATGTCCACGACGTCGTCGGTCGGGATCTCCACGCCCAGCATGCGTTCGATGCGCGCAGCCCGCAGCGTGATCGGTTGCCGCAACGGCAGGTGTGCCTCTGCCATAACTTCGATGACCGGGCCCGGTTGACCGCCGACGATCTCCAGCAACAACGCGGTCGCCCGCTCCATGGCCCGGCGTTGCAACTGCGGGTCGACCCCGCGTTCGTAGCGATGGGAGGCGTCCGTATGCAGTCCATGCCGACGGGCGCGACCGGCGATGGCCTGCGGGGCAAAGAAGGCGCTTTCCAGAAACAGGTCGCGCGTGGTGTCCGAAATACCCGAGTCGATCCCGCCCATGATGCCTGCCAAGGCAAGCGCCTTGCGGTGATCGGCGATGACCAGCGTTCCCTCGTCCAGCGTGAGTTGCCGGCCGTCCAGCAGGGTAAGAGTCTCTTGCGGGCGGGCACGCCGCACCTGGATGCCGCCTTCGAGCTGCGCGAGGTCGAAGGCATGCATCGGCTGACCGAGTTCCAACAGCACATAATTGGTGACATCGACCAGCGGTCCCAGGCTGCGGATGCCGCTGCGGCGCAAACGCTCCTGCATCCAGAGCGGCGTTCTGGCATGGGGATCGATGCCCCGGATTACGCGGCCCACATAGCGCGGGCAATCCGCGGGCGCGAGCACCTCGACCGGGAAGATGTCGGGAACGGTTTCCTTGACCGGATGGATGGCCGGCACGTCCACCGCACAGCGATTGAGCACACCCACTTCGCGGGCGATGCCCGCCAGCCCCAGGCAGTCGCTGCGGTTAGGGGTGAGATCCACTTCGATGAGCTGATCGTCGAGTCCCATATAGGCCCGCAGATCCTGTCCCGGAACCCCGTCCCCGGGCAACTCCATCAGACCCTCGGATACCTCGGCGAGACCGAGCTCCTTCGCCGAACACAGCATGCCGAAGGACTCGACACCGCGCAGCTTGGCGCGCTTGATCGCCATGCCACCCGGGAGCCGCGCGCCGACTACGGCCGTCGGCGCAAACATGCCGGGGCGCACGTTCGGGGCACCGCAGACAATGTTGAGCGGCTCCCCGCTCCCCACGTCCACCTGACACACCCTGAGCCGCTCCGCATCCGGATGCGGCATCACCGTTAGCACCTTGCCGACCACCACGCCCTCGAAAGCCGGCGCGGCCTCCTCCACGGAGTCCACCTCCAGGCCGGCCATCGTCAGCTGCTCGACCAACTGTGCCGTCGTAACAGGGGGATTTACCCACTCCCGCAGCCATCGTTCACTGAATTTCATACTTGTGCCCTGTCAAGACTCAACGCAAAGAGTGGAAATATTGCTTCTCGCTCTGAATCCGACTCATACGCGCGGGCCAACCCGACTTACGATACCCGCACTCGTCATCTCTACGCCTCTGCGTTGAGTCTCTTCATCTAAATTGCCGCAGAAACCGCAGATCGTTCTCGAAGAACATGCGCAGGTCGTTCACGCCGTAGCGCAGCATGGCGAGCCGTTCCACCCCCAGACCGAAGGCGTACCCAGTGTAGCGCTCGCTGTCGATCCCGACATTCCGGAACACCTGCGGATGCACCATGCCGCATCCCAGAACCTCCAGCCATCCGCTCTGCTTGCACACCCGACAGCCTTTGCCGCGGCAGTGCACGCACTCGATGTCCACCTCGGCGGACGGCTCGGTGAACGGGAAGTACGACGGGCGGAAGCGCACCTTCAGGTCCTGCTCGAAGAAGTTGCGCAGAAATTCGTCGAGCGTGCCCTTCAGATCGGCAAAGCTCACGTTTTCGTCCACCAGCAGGCCTTCCACCTGGTGGAACATCGGCGTGTGCGTCAGATCGGAATCGCAGCGATACACGCGCCCCGGCGCAATGATGCGGAACGGGGCCTCGCCCTGCTCCATCACCCGGATCTGCACAGGCGAGGTATGCGTGCGCAACAGGGTGTGCGCGTCGAAATAGAAGGTGTCGTGCATCGCCCGCGCCGGATGCGACTCGGGGATGTTGAGGGCCTCGAAGTTGTGAAAATCGTCCTCGATCTCGGGGCCTTCGGCCACTTCGAAACCGATCTCGGCGAACAGGCGCTCGATGCGTTCCAGGGTTCGCGTCACAGGATGCAATCCGCCCGGGCGCTGGCCGCGGCCCGGCAGCGTCACATCCAGCGTCTCCGCGGCCAGGCGGGCCTCAAGCCGGGCGGCCTCGAGTTCGGCTTTACGCGCCTCTATCCTGCCTTGAAGAAGCTGCTTGGCCTGATTGACGGCCTGGCCAACTTTCGGGCGCTCTTCGGGAGGAAGGCTTCCCAGTTGTTTCAGATAATCGGTCAGCAGGCCTTTTTTGCCCAGATATTGGACGCGCGCCTGGTCCAGATCGTTCAAGTCCGCGGCCTGCGCAACGGCCTGTTCCGCCTGTTTTACGAGCTCTGTCAGCTCTTGCACGACTTCGTTCTCCGAATGATCCAAGCCGATAACCGGTACTCTCCACCGTTATGCAGGAACGCGCTCGACACAAGACCGCGATAGCCCCCCCGGCAGCGACGGGATCGCAGCGGCTTGAACACCAGCACGAACCGCATGGAAGGGGTTACCGTATCGGGCTCCGGCGTCATCTCAGAATGAGAAAGGGGAAAGGTCTTTGGCCTTTCCCCTCCTCATCGAGCAGTACGTTCGATCGGAATGATCCGATGAACGCGGCACACACGGCAGCTTAGCTGGAAAGGCCGGCCTTTGCTTTTTCAGCCAGCGCAGCAAACGCCGCCTTGTCGAACACCGCGATATCGGCAAGCACCTTGCGATCGATCTCGATGGCGGCCTTCCTGAGGCCATTGATGAACCGGCTGTAGGAAAGCCCGCATTCCCGCGCGCCCGCGTTAATGCGCGCAATCCACAGCGCCCGGAATTCGCGCTTCTTCTGGCGACGGTCGCGATACGCGTACTGGCCAGCCTTGATGACGGCCTGCTTCGCTACCCGGTAGACCTTCCGGCGCGCACCATAATAACCCTTGGCCTGATCCAGGACCTTCTTGTGACGGGCGTGAGCGGTAACACCGCGCTTGACTCTTGGCATGGTCGTTCACCTCCCCCGATTAGCTATGCGGCAGCAGCCGGCGCAGACCGGCCAGATCCGAATCGGCAACCATGGTCGTATTGCGCAGTTGGCGCTTACGCTTGGCGCTCTTCTTGGTCAGGATGTGGTTGAGGTGGGACTGGGCGCGCTTGAATCCGCCAGAAGCCGTGCGCTTGAAGCGCTTGGCCGCCCCGCTATTGGTTTTCAGCTTAGGCACTGTTAAGTACTCCGCATTCGTTAATGGATTGCAGGAACACCCGGATGGTTGTTCCTACTTCTTCTTCGGGGCCAGCATCATCACCATCATGCGGCCTTCCAGCCTGGGGCGCTGTTCCACGACCCCGTACTCGGCAAGGTCCGCCTCGATCCGATTCAACAGCTTCAGACCGAGTTCCTGGTGTGCCATTTCCCGGCCGCGGAACCGCAGGGTTACCTTGGCCTTGTCCCCGTCCTCAAGGAAACGTACCAGGTTGCGCAGTTTTACCTGGTAATCCCCTTCTTCCGTCCCTGGCCGCAGTTTGATCTCCTTGACCTGGATCTGCTTCTGCTTTTTCTTTGCAGCGTGCAGCCTCTTGTTCTGCTCGAACCGGTACTTGCCGTAATCCATGATCCGACAGACCGGCGGCGTCGCAGTCGGCACGACCTCGACCAGATCCAGGTCGGCCTCCTGTGCGAGCCTTTGCGCTTCTTGAATCGAGACGATCCCTACCTGCTGCCCGTCGACCCCGATGAGCCGGACCTGCGGCGCGGTAATTTCCTCGTTCAGCCTTGTGTCTTTCGCGGTGGAGATACTCTATTCCTCCAAAACATTACGGCCGCGGCTCGCGATTTCCCCGGCAAGCCGATCCATGAAGGTCTGCAACGGCATTCCCCCGAGATCCTTGCCGCCACGCGTGCGCACGGCCACAAAACCGGATTCTACTTCCCGATCGCCCAAGACCAGCATGTACGGGACACGCTGGATCGTGTGCTCGCGGATTTTAAAGCCGATTTTCTCGTTTCTCAAGTCCGATTTGACGCGAAAACCTTGTTCTCTCAGGCGTTCTTCGACGCTGCGTACGTAATCCGCCTGCCGGTCGGTGATGTTCATGACCACGACTTGCACGGGGGCAAGCCAAGTGGGCAAGGCACCGGCATAGTGCTCGATGAGGATACCAATGAACCGCTCGAACGATCCCAGGACGGCGCGGTGCAGCATGACCGGCACCTTCTTGCTGCCGTCCTCGGCGATGTAGTAGGCGCCCAACCGGTCGGGCATGGAAAAGTCTAGCTGGATGGTACCGCATTGCCACACACGCCCAAGGCTGTCCTTCAGGGAGAACTCGATTTTCGGTCCATAGAAGGCGCCTTCGCCGGGCATGAGGTTCCAGGCCAGGCCCTTGTAGTTGAGGGCGGCCTCCAGGGCGTGCTCGGCCTTGTCCCAAAGCGCGTCATCCCCCACCCGCTGCTCGGGCCGGGTGGAAAGATTGATGATGATCTGATCGAACCCGAAGTCGGCATACACCTTGAACAGCAGGTCGATGAAGGCCGACACCTCGGGAAGGATCTGCTCTTCCGTACAAAAGATATGGGCATCATCCTGGGTGAAGTTGCGCACCCGCATGATCCCGTGCAGCGTGCCGGACGGCTCGTTGCGATGACAGGAGCCGAACTCCGCCATCCGCAGCGGCAGGTCGCGGTAGCTCTTCAGGCCCTGATTGAAGATCTGAATGTGCGCCGGGCAGTTCATGGGCTTGACGGCGTAATCCCGGTTCTCGGAATGGGTCGTGAACATGTTGGCGCCGAACTTGTCCCAGTGCCCGGATTTCTCCCAGAGGGAGCGGTCGATGATCTGCGGGGTGTGGACCTCCTGATACCCGTGCTCCCGCAGCAACTCGCGCATGTAGTTCTGGATGGTGATATAGATACGCCAGCCGTTGTCGTGCCAGAACACCATGCCGGGCGCCTCTTCCTGCACATGGAAGAGGTCCATGACCTTGCCCAACTTGCGGTGGTCGCGCTTCTCCGCCTCCTCCAGGCGGTGCAGGTATTCGGCCAGCGCCTTCTTGTCGGCCCAGGCGGTGCCGTAGATGCGCTGCAGCATCTCGTTGCGCGAGTCGCCGCGCCAGTAGGCGCCGGCCACCTTCATGAGCTTGAAGGCTTTGAGCTTGCCGGTGTTCGGCACATGGGGGCCGCGGCACAGGTCGATGAAGTCGCTCTGCTTATATAAGGAAATCACCTCGCCCGCCGGGATGTCCTCAATGATCTCGGCCTTGTATTCCTCCCCCATGTTGCGGAAGAACTCGATGGCCTCCTCCCGCGGCATGACGGAGCGGGTCACCGGGAAGTTCTTCGCGGCCAACTCCTGCATCCGCTTTTCGATGGCCTGCAGGTCTTCCGGGGTGAAGGGGCGCTTGAAGGCGAAGTCGTAATAGAAGCCGTCCTCGACCACCGGACCGATGGTGACCTGGGCCTCCGGGAACAACTCCTTGACCGCCTGCGCCAGCAGGTGCGCCGTGGAGTGGCGGATGATCTCCAGCCCCTCCGGGTCGCGGTCCGTGATGATCGCCACAGCGGCATCGCGATCCACGATATAAGAGGTGTCGACCAGCCTGCCGTCCACCTTGCCCGCCAAGGCGGCCTTGGCCAGACCAGGACCGATGGAGGCGGCGACGTCCTGAACGGAAACCGGATGATCGAAACTGCGCTGACTGCCGTCGGGGAGAGTGACTACCGGCATGACTGCTTTCCTGTGCGTTGGTGGCCGATACGAGGGGCCGTGCCAAATAAAAAGCACTGCGGGCAACTGCTATCAAAAAGCCGCCACCGGCGCAGTGCTTGAATGATGGTAGGCGCGAGTGGGATCGAACCACCGACCACTACCATGTCAAGGTAGTGCTCTACCACTGAGCTACGCGCCTGCAAGAGACGGGGAAAGATACCCGATAACCCGGTCGGTATGCAAGCCGTCCGGTATCAGACCGCCTTCTGTTCGGGCAGGCCCAGCCCGTACTGCTGGATCTTCCGGATCTCGTCGCGAATACGGGCGGCCTCCTCGAATTCCAGGTCGCGGGCGTGCTTGTACATCTGCTGCTCCAGCTTCTTGATGCGCTGGATGAGCTTCTCGGGCGGCAGGACGGCGTATTCCGCCACCTCCTCCGCCACCTGGGCGTATTGGCGCGGCGTGCCGGGGCTCCCGGCATGCGCGCCCTCCATGATGTCGGCGATGGCCTTCTTGACCCCCCGCGGGGTGATGCCGTGTTTCTTGTTGAAGGCAAGTTGCTTGGCGCGGCGGCGCTCGGTCTCGTCCAGCGCCCGCTGCATGGAGCCGGTGATCCGGTCGGCGTACAGAATGGCCTTGCCGTTGAGGTTGCGCGCCGCCCGGCCGATGGTCTGGATCAGCGCCCCCTCGGAGCGCAGGAACCCCTCTTTGTCCGCATCCAGGATGGCCACCAGCGAAACCTCCGGCAGGTCCAATCCCTCGCGCAGCAGGTTGATGCCCACCAACACGTCGAACTCGCCCAGCCGCAGGTCGCGAATGATCTCCACCCGCTCCACGGTGTCGATGTCCGAGTGCAGATAGCGCACCCGGACACCGTGCTCGTCCAGGTAATCGGTCAGATCCTCCGCCATGCGCTTGGTGAGCGTGGTCACCAGCACGCGCTCGTTGAGCTTCACCCGCTGGCGGATCTCGGACAACAGATCGTCCACCTGGGTCGCCACCGGCCGGATCTCCACCTCCGGGTCCACCAGCCCGGTGGGGCGCACCACCTTCTC